>PMYB01000057.1 GCA_003170915.1 Bryobacterales bacterium
CCGGAAGACGAGACCTACCCGCAATTGGACGTCAACTACGTCAAACTCGACAGGCTTCCGAAGTTCTCCGACGGCTGGATGCCGGTGCTCGATGCCCTTCGCGCCGGCAACTTCTTCGTGACTTCGGGCGAAGTTCTGCTGCATGATTACTCCATCCAGGGCGCCGGTGCGAAGCGCACCTTCGTCATCGACGTGGATTGGACCTGGCCCGCCGAATTCGTCGAGCTGGTCTGGGGCGACGGCAAAACCACCGGCCGCGAAATCGGTTCCGCGACTTCGCTGGCGCCATTTTCCACGCATCGCTACCGCCTCCCGTTCGATGCCACCGGCAAGAAATGGATCCGTTTCGCCGCGTGGGATTCCGCGGGGAACGGAGCGTTCACCCAGCCGGTGCATTTGCAGTAGCGTTGTGGCGCAGGCACTCGTGCCTGCCGTGTCGAGACTCGTCTCGACACCTGTGCGCGGTTGTGACAGAGTGTGAAAAAGAGCGTCGGCATGAGTGCCGACGCGGCAGGCACGAGTGCCTGCGCCACAAGCGTCTCCGAATGTGGTATCTTTTGCGTTGCTGCACCACTTCATCTGGCGAGGGAAACCTAAGACATGAGTCTGTTTGCGACCAAATCGGTCAGCTACATCATTTCCGAATCGGAGGGCGGTAAGCATCATCTCAAGCGCACCCTCGGTCCGGGCAACCTGATCGCGCTGGGAATCGGCGCCATCATCGGCGCGGGACTGTTCTCGTTGACGGGCGTGGCCGCCGCGCAAAACGCCGGTCCCGCCGTCGCCATTTCCATGATTGTGGCGGCCATCGGCTGCGCGCTGGCCGGCCTGTGCTACAGCGAGTTCTCGTGCATGATTCCCGTGGCCGGCAGCGCCTACACCTACGCCTACACCACTTTGGGCGAATGGATCGCGTGGATCATCGGCTGGGACCTGGTGCTGGAGTACGCCGTCGGCTCGTCCACGGTCTCCATCAGTTGGTCGGGCTACGTCGTCTCGCTGCTCCATACCTTGGGCATTAACCTGCCCGCGCAGTGGATTGCCGGGCCGTTCGAGGCCGTGACGCTGCCCGACGGGACCACGGCTCAGGGAATCGCCAACATCCCCGCCGTGATCATCGTCTTCCTGATCTCCTTGCTGCTCATGATCGGGATCAAGGAATCGGCGCGCACCAACGCGGTGATCGTGGTCATCAAGCTGGCGGTGGTGCTGGTCTTCGTCGGAGTCGGCTGGCAATTCATCCACCCGGCCAACTACCATCCCTACATTCCGAAGAACACCGGGGAGTTCGGACACTTCGGACTCAGCGGCATCATGATGGGCGCGGGGACCATCTTCTTCGCCTATATCGGTTTCGACGCGGTCTCCACGGCGGCGCAGGAGGCCAAGAACCCGCAGAAGGATATGCCCGTCGGGATCATCGGCTCGCTGGTCATCTGCACGGTGCTCTACGTGGCGTTCGCCCTGGTGATCACCGGGATGGTCCCGTACTACGTGCTCGGCACGTCGGCGCCGGTGGCGACTGCCATCGACAAGGCCATGCCCATGTACGTGTGGATGAACACCCTGGTGAAGTTCGGCATCATCTGCGGCTTTACGTCCGTGATCCTGGTGATGCTGCTCGGCCAATCCCGCGTGTTTTACTCCATGTCGCGCGACGGCCTGGTGCCGGCCGTCTTTTCCGATATCCACCCGAGATTCCATACGCCCTGGCGATCCAACATGCTGTTCTTCTTCTTCGTCGCGCCCTTCTCCGCGTTCCTTCCCTTGAGCATCGTGGGACACATGACCNNTGACCAGCATTGGCACCCTGTTTGCCTTCGTGATCGTGTGCGCCGGGGTGTGGGTGATGCGCGTGAAGAACCCCGATGCCCCCAGGCCGTTCAAGACGCCGCTGGTCCCGCTGGTGCCGATCCTGGGCATCGTCTGGAACTTCGCTATGATGTATTCGCTGGGCTGGTCGAACTGGCTGCGGCTGGTCGTCTGGCTCGTCATCGGCCAGGCAATCTACTTCCTGTACAGCCGCCACCACAGCCACTTGCGGAAGTTGGGCCACACGACCAGCCGCTGAAGCCGCTGCCATGCGATTGCTGCTGGCCTGCGCAATGCTGCTGGGCGCGGCGCGCGCGCAACTGCCGCAGAACCCTTCTCCCATGGTGGAGCACACGCGCGCCCACCCCCGCCTGAAGGAAGAGACTCCTCCCGGCCGCCGTGAGAAGCTGGACCTGGGCGTCCTGTTCCTGCCGGCCCATAGCCGCGCCATCCTCTTCTTCT
The DNA here is from genome assembly GCA_003170915.1 of Bryobacterales bacterium. GTDB lineage: Bacteria > Acidobacteriota > Terriglobia > Bryobacterales > Bryobacteraceae > Fen-178. The sequence continues at coordinate 2,275 of PMYB01000057.1, forward strand.
TTCACGGCGGAACCTGGCTGCCGGAAGTGGCCGCCTCCCGAAACAAAGTGGCCGTGGTCAGTGTTCAGGCAGGCGCCGGTTCCGCCATCTACGCACATTTATTTGACGACCCGCGCCGCTTTCTCCGCTTGCTGGCGGAGGCTGAAACCAAGGCCGGCATCAAGTTCGACCGCGTGATGCTGGGCGGCTGGAGCGCGGGTTGCGGCGCCGTCCGCCAGATCCTCAAAACTCCGGAATCCTACGCCCGCGTGGATGCGGCGCTGCTCATCGACGGCATGCACACGGACTACGTGGGCGGCCAACCCGAACCCGGTAACCTCGCCATCTGGCTGCAACTGGCCCGCGACGCCATGGCCGGACGAAAGCGTCTCATTGTGACGCATTCGGAAATTTTCCCCGGCACCTACGCCAGCACCACCGAGACCGCCGACTACCTGCTGGCGCAGCTCGGCTTGAGGCGCCGCGCGGTGCTGAAGTGGGGCCCCATGGGATTGCAGCAACTCAGCCAGGCCCGCGCCGGCAAGTTTCTGCTGGTCGGCTACGCCGGCAATTCCGCGCCGGACCATGTAGACCAGTTGCATGCGCTCCCGGTGTTGCTCAAGTGGCTGCGGTAGAGACCTTTGTAGCGCCGGCGCTACTTTCGCCCCATGCTACGATAAATACTTGTCAGGTCTCGGGCTCCGTGCAGCGGGCGGCTGCAAACCCCGCCAGGTCCGGAAGGAAGCAACGGTAGCAGTGCGGTTCGTGTGCCGCGGATCACCCGGGGCCTGGCATCTACCCGCCCCATGTACCAGGTAATCGCCCGAAAATACCGGCCGCAAACGTTCCAGGACGTGGTCAACCAGGAGCACGTCAAGACCACACTGGAAAACGCCATCGCCCAGAAACGCATTGCCCACGGCTACATCTTTTCGGGACAGCGCGGCACCGGCAAGACCACCGTCGCGCGCATCCTGGCGCGCTGCCTGAACTGCGTCGAAGGCCCCACCGCCGCGCCTTGCGGGGTGTGCGCGAGCTGTCTGGAAATCACCGCCAGCGGCGCCCCGGACGTCATCGAAATCGACGCCGCCTCCAATCGCGGCATCAATGAAATGCGCGAGCTGCGCGAAAATGTGCGCTACCAGCCGGCGCGCGACCGCTATAAGGTTTTCATCATCGACGAAGCGCACCAGATCACCAGTGAGGCCTTCAACGCGCTGCTGAAGACCATCGAAGAGCCGCCGCCCTGGGTGGTCTTCGTGCTATGCACCACGGAAGCGCACAAAATCCCCGCCACCATTACCTCGCGCTGCCAGCACTTCAGCTTCCGCTCCGTGGGTTTCGAAGACCTCACTGCGCGCATGGCGTGGATCTGCCAGCAGGAAGGCATCGAGGCCGATGCCGAAGTCCTGGCCGTGCTGGCGCAGGCCGGTGAAGGCAGCGTCCGCGATTCCCTTTCGGCGCTCGACCAGGCCATCGCCTGCTGCGGCTCCACCCTCGACGCCGCCGAAGTGCGCGCGCTGCTGGGCGCTTTTTCCCTCGAGTCTCTGGAAATGGTCACCCAGGCGCTGGTTTCGAGCGATTCGCGCCGCATGTTGGAAGTGGTGGATGAACTGGAGCGCAACGGCCACAACCTCCAGCACTTCAGCCGCGAGCTGGCGCGCTACTTCCGCAACCTGCTGGTCGAGCGCATCTCCGGCGCCGACACGCGACTGGTGGCCGCCTCCGCCGCCGAGCGCCAGAAGCTGGCGGAGATCGCTTCCCAGTTTTCGGAAGAGGACCTCAGCCGTTACCTCCAGCTCTCGCTCGATCTGTTCCACGATTTGCAATTCTCCTTACAACCGCGCTTCCACCTGGAAATCGGCCTCGTCCGCCTGGTGCAAGCCGGCCGCCTGCTGCCTATCGAAGAAGCGCTGGCGCAACTGAGCGCACCGGGTCCCCGGCCACCGGTTCCAGCCGCCAGCCCGGCACAACCACCGCCGCGCACCGGCCCCTCGCCCTTCGAACTCGACCGGGCCCAGAGGGCACCCCAGAAAACCGCGGCCACGCCCGCCGGAGATCCCCGCGAGCGACTGCACACGTACTTGCACGAGAAGGGTCTTACGCATCTGGCCGACGCCGTCGAAAACGCCCGCATCACCATCACTGGCGCCGATCTGAACGTGATCGCGCCGAAGTCGTACGCTCTGTACTTCAACGACCGCGCCATGGCCGACGCCGCGCGCGAAGTGTTCGGCCGGCCCCTGCGCGTGAAATTCGCCACCGATGACGCCGGCGAGCCAGCCTCGCCTCTGACGCCCGCCGCCGGCAATCACGAAGAGGACGCCGCCGCCCGCGCGCTGGCCAACCCAGAGGTCCGGCGCTTCCGGGAAGTGTTTGGCGGCGAAGTCCGCAAAGTTCGAAACCTCAAGGAGTAGCCACGTGAAATTACCCGGCAACATGCAGCAGATGCAGCAGATGATGCGCCAGGCGCAGCAGGTGCAAGAGAAGCTCCAGCAGGAGGTCGCCCAGATCCGGGTGGAAGCCTCCGCCGGCGGCGGCATGGTCACGGTGCAAATGGACGGCCAGAAGAACCTGCTCAAAGTCAAGATCGACCCCGAAGTGGCGGGCGACGTCGAGATGCTGCAGGACATGGTGGTGGCCGCCTGCAACGAAGCCGTCAAGAAGGTGGATGGCGAGGTCCAGCAGAAGATGGGCGGCATGCTCGGCGGAATGGGCCTGCCCCCGGGTCTGTTTTAGCGATGCCCGACTTCGCCGAACCCCTGGCCCGTCTCATCGACGCGTTGAAGCGCCTGCCCGGCATCGGCCAGAAATCCGCGCAGCGCATCGCCTTCCACGTGCTGCGCGCGGGCCGCGAAGACGCGGAACATCTGGCGCAAGCCCTTCTTGACGTCAAGGACAAGCTGGGTCTCTGCCGCCTCTGCAACAACATCAGCGACAGCGACCTGTGCCTCTACTGCCGCGACTCTAACCGCGATCCGAAAGTGGTCTGCGTGGTCGAGGAGCCGACCAACATTGTGGGGATCGAAACCACGCGCCAATACGAAGGCCGCTACCACGTGCTCCACGGCGCGCTCTCGCCGCTGCGCGGCATCGGCCCCGAGTCGCTCAAGATCAAGGGCCTGGTGGAGCGCATCGGCCAGGGTGAAATTCAGGAAGTGATCGTGGCCACCAACCCCACCGTGGAAGGCGAAGCCACCGCCGTGTATCTGGCGCGCCTGTTGAAACCCCTCGGCGTCAAGGTGTCCCGCATCGGCATGGGCGTCCCCGTCGGCAGCGATCTGGAATTCGCCGACGAAGTCACTATTTCGAAGGCCATGGAAGGCCGCCGCGAGATGTAACCTCGCTCAACCCGCCATCCACCACGCCGCCGATCTCCAAATCCACAATCCGGTTGGGCTCGCGCTCCTGGGCCAGCTCCACCTTCAGGTAGTTTTCCGTGAGCGCCACGCCGGCTTCGTGCAGCGTCACCGCGGACAGCGTCTTCCCCACCATGCTTTCGCGAAACGCGCGATTCTTCGCCGCCGCCAGTTCCCGCAGCGCCCGGTTGCGTTCCTTGCGCACCGCCATGGGCACCGCATGCGGATCTTCCGCCGCCGGCGTCCTCGGCCGCTCCGAATAAGTGAACACGTGCAAATACGTGAACGGCAGGTCCGCAATGAACCGCCGGCTCTCTTCGAAATCGGCCTCGGTTTCGCCCGGGAACCCGGTCATAACATCCGCGCCGATGGCCGCATCCGGCATCAGCGCCCGCGCTTTGAGTATGCGGTCCGCATAGTGCCGCGGCCGGTACTTGCGGTGCATGCGGCGCAGGATCCGGTCCGAGCCGGTCTGCAACGGCGCATGCACGTGCTTGGCAATGCGCGAGGACTCGGCCATCAAGCCCAGCAGGTCGTCGGAAAAATCCATCGGTTCCACCGAGCTCAGCCGCAGCCGTTCCACATCGGTCTCCGCCAGCAGCCGCCGGATCAAATCGGCCAGTCGCATGGTGCTCCCCGGTTCCCTGCCCCAGCGCCCCAGGTTGATGCCGCTGAGCACGATCTCGCGATACCGCGCCGCGAGGCCCCGCACCTGTTCCACCACCCGCCCAGCCGGAGCGCTGCGGCTTCGCCCCCGCACAAACGGAATAATGCAGAACGAGCACCGGTTGTTGCATCCATCCTGAATCTTGAGGTTGGGACGCGTCCGGTCACCCGAGGCGTCTTCCACCGGAGCCGAAAGGAAATCATGCTCCGCGAAAATGTCGCCGACGTGGATATTCCCGTGATAGGGCGCCACCGTCACCAACTCCGCGATCTGCATCTTGTGCGAGTTCCCCACCACCCACTCGACGCCCGCCAGCGACGCCAGTTCTTCCGGCGCGCGCTGCGCGTAGCAGCCCGTCACCAATATGCGCGCGGAGGGGTTCTCGCGATGGACGCGCCGGATGGTTTGCCGCACCTCATCGTCGGCGGAAGACGTAACCGTGCAGGTGTTCAGGACAACCAGGTCCGCGCCCGCGCGCACCTCCGCCGCTTCCAGACCTTTGGCCGCGAGCAGCGCCTCCAGCGCGGCGCCATCCGCCTGCGTAGCCCGGCAACCGAAGTTTTGGACGAAGAATTTCCCCACGTTTCTTTTATTATAGGTGTACCGCCGGCATACTAAACGGAGCGTTATAAGTAATTGCGCATCCGCTCCCTGACGGTCGCGGCTCGGAATCGGCATCGTACTGAGCCGCGCGCGTAAGCAAGCGGTTGTGGCGCAAACAGTAATGTCGCCGTGTCTAAAACCGATAAGATTGGTACTCGCAAAAACCACTAGTATCCTTCGGAAACTTGACCGGCGCGGCGCCGCGGCGGCGCCCATGATCATCCCGACGAGTTCGGGCATGGAGTTGCGGTTCACCGGCGCGCAACAAGGCTCCGGGATCGAAGAGGAATTGAAGGTCTTGCGCCAGTCCACCGCCGCGCTGCATGAGGCAGTGACGAAGGATTCCCGCGCCATCGAGAAGACGCTCGAGTCGCATTCCGCTGCCATCGGATCGGTCCGCGCCGCCCTATCCCAGAACGAAGAGTTGGTGGAAGGCATCGTGGAGACTCTGCAAATGCTGAACGGTGTCTCCGAGGATCTGGCGGAAGAGCCCCTGGCAGCCGCGTCCTGACGCGTTCCCGCGTCTCTCAACTGGCGTGGTCCGCCGCACCGTCTTCCCCGCGCCACATGCGGCGGGCAGTCCAATCCGCTGCACAGCCCTTATGAAATAGTTGTTGTGGAGAGATGCTCCAGTACGTACAGTACTTCTCCGGCGGTACTTTTCAGGTTTTCGACTTTCAAGAATTGCTTGACTCAGTCACTGAAATGATGCAGCGTGTAAAGAGAGGAGTGAGGATGCGTCATGATTCGGTTTAGTAGGTCACTGCAATTGGTGGTTTTGATCCTGATTTGCGGTGCGGCGTGGGCGAGTTCGATCAATGTCACTGTGGGGAACCCAGACTTCGCGACACCTACGGTCGCGTGCGGCTTAGACTACGCCTACCAGCAGTCAGGCGGCTGTAGTGCGAGCTATCCTCAGCAGGATTTCAACGGCACTTCGGGATTTGACTGGACCTTTGGCGCGGGTGATAACGGCTTGACTGGCCCCTCGACGAACTTCAATCCGCCCGACTTCGGCTCGTTAGGGTTCGCCCAGGCGGCATTCCTCCAGGACGACGCGGCTTCCGTCTCACAGTTACTTACCGGTCCGGCCGGCATCTGGACGGTGAGTTTCTACTTGGGCTCGCGCTACGCCAGCGGCGGCTACGACGGCAACCAGACGGTGGAGGTGCTGCTGGATGGCCAGAATGTTGGCACGTACGCACTGTCAAGCTATACGCCCTTCGCCCTGGAGACCACCTCGCCGCTCACATTGGGCGCAGGCTCATATAACCTGGAATTCGAAGGCACCGCGAGTGGCGACCATACGGCGTTTGTTTCCGGCGTGAGTGCGTCGGCCCAAGTGCCCGAACCGGTTAGTTTCGCGTTGCTGGGCGCGGGACTGATCGGGCTTGGCCTGTTACGGCGGCCGCGGCGCCGCGCTTGATCGGGCATTGTCCCTTTTAAGAGCCGCCTTCCCCGTATAGATCCCCTACGCGGGCGTGGCGTCCTTCCCGCAGCCTCGCGATATACTGGTAGCTTAGACTCAGAGTATCGCACCGCCCCATGGCTGAAATGAGCGTCATCTGGCTGCGAGTGGCCGCGGGACTGTATTCGCTCGGCCTCCTGCACGCCATCCTTATGTTGATCCGCCGCCGCGAGCACCTGTTCCGCGTGGCGCTGGGCGCCTTCGCGTTGGGATCGGTCTTCCACTTCGTCTCCATCGTCGAAGAGGGCATTGTCAACCACCGCTGCCCCATTACCAACTTCTACGAAACCCTTTCCATGTGCGCCTTCCTCATCGTGGTGCTCTACCTGTTGGTCCACTGGCGCTACAAAGTGGAAAGCCTCAGCGTGTTCATCTTCCCGCTGGTCTTCGTAATGGCCCTGGTCGCCACCCTTGGCAACCCCGTCAGCGCCTGGAGTAGCCCCGTGGTGCGCAACGCCTGGCTGACGGTGCACATCGTGCTTGTGCTGCTGGGCTATGCGGCGCTCCTGTTCGCCGCCGTGGCCTCGGTGGTCTATCTCTTCCAGGAGCGCGAGCTAAAAACCAGGAAGCCGCGCAAGTCTTATTACCGGCTGCCCCCGCTGGGCACGCTGGACGATCTCATTTCCAAAACCATGGCCGTGGGCTTCGTGCTCATCACCTTGGCCGTCGTCGCCGGCAGCACGTGGGCCTTCATCGAATTGAAGACGGCTTGGATCAGCCAGCCCAAGATCGCCATCTCGTTCTTCACCTGGGGCGTCTACCTCGCGCTGGTGTGCCTGCGAGTGGCCGCGGGTTGGCGCGGGCGGAAAGCCGCCATTATGACCGTGGTGCTGGTCGGCTTCTCCGCCCTCACCTGGGCCGCGCATGCCCGCCTGGGCGCCATGCTGCTGAAACCATGAAGCTCCTCATCACCGGCGTGAGCCACAAGACGGCGCCCGTCGAGGTGCGCGAATGTCTGGCGTTCCGCGACGAAGCGCTGCCCGCCGCGCTGGCCGATCTCAAGCGGCGCGAGGGCGTCGCCGAAGCCCTGATCCTCTCCACCTGCAACCGCGTCGAGGTCACCGTCACCACCGAGGACGGCGCCGACCCGCGGGCCATAGTCGATTCCTTCCTCGCCGATCACAAGGCTGTCAGCCCGCACACTATCGGGCCGCATCTCTACCGCCACGAGGGCCGCGACGCCATCCATCACCTCTTTCGCGTGGCCGCCAGCCTGGATTCCATGGTGGTCGGCGAGCCCCAGATTCTGGGACAGCTCAAAGCCGCTTACGCCGCCGCCAAGAATTCCGGCGCGGTCTGCGGCTGGCTCGAAGGCCTGCTCACGCGCGCTTTCAGCGTGGCCAAGCGCGTGCGCTCGGAGACCGGCATCGGCCAGATGGCGGTATCGGTGAGTTACGCCGCCGTGGAGCTGGCGCGCAAGATTTTCGGATCGCTCGCCAACCGCACGGTCATGATTGCGGGCGCGGGCAAGATGTCGGAGCTGGCCGCGCGCCACTTGCGCAGCTCGGGCGCGTCTCACGTCTTCGTCACCAACCGAACCCACGAGCGCGCCCTCGAGATGGCCGCGCTTTTCCAAGGCACGCCGGTCGAGTACACCCGCTTTGTCGCCATGCTCCCCGAAGTGGACATCCTGATCGCTTCCTCGGGCGCGCCGCACTATATCCTGCACAAGGACGAGATGCAGCGCGTCATCGCCGCGCGCCGCAACAAGCCGATGTTCCTCATCGATATCGCCGTGCCGCGCAACATCGAGCCCTCGGTCAACGAAATCGACAACGTTTTCCTGTACGATATCGACGACCTGCAGGAAGTGGTGAACGCCAATCTGCGCGAGCGCTTGAAAGCGGCCGAACGCGCCGAAGAGCTGGTGGCCGAAGAGGTGGAGCGCACCATGGCGCGGCTCAAGGTGGCCGAAGTCACCCCCACCATCATCGGTTTGCAGGAGCAGCTCGAGCAGATTCGCGCGGGCGAAATCGAAAAGGCGCGGCGCAAGTACGGCCCCTTCACGCCGGAGCAGGAGCAGGCCATCGAGGCGCTGACGCGCGGCATCGTCAACAAGATCGCGCACGGGCCGATTTCCGAAATCCGCAACCACGCCGGCCACCCCGATGGCGCGCACGTGATCGCCGCCATCCGCAAGGCGTTTCACCTTCAGGATTGATTCATGCTGGTCATCGCATCGCGCGGTTCACAGCTCGCACTATGGCAGGCCCATTGGGTGGAGCGGCAACTTACCGCTGCCGGGCGGGTGTGCCGCATCGAGATCATCAAGACCACCGGCGATAAGATCACCGATGTGCCGCTCGCCAAAGTGGGGACCAAGGGCCTGTTCACCAAGGAGATTGAGGAAGCCCTGCTCGACGGCCGCGCGGACCTGGCGGTGCACAGCCTGAAGGATCTGCCCACCGAGCTGCCCGAAGGCCTGGTGCTGGCCGCCGTGCCCGAGCGCGAGGACCCGCGCGACGCCGTGGTGGGCCGCCCGCTGGCCGATCTGCCGGCGGGCGCCAGGGTCGGAACCAGCTCGCTGCGCCGCGCCGCGCAACTGCGCAAATTGCGAGGGGACCTCACCGTGGAATCGGTGCGCGGCAATCTGGATACGCGCCTGCGCAAGCTCGATGAAGGCCGGTACGACGCCATCCTGCTGGCCGCCGCCGGTCTGAAGCGCCTCGGCTGGGGCGGCCGCATCGCGGAAATCCTCTCGCCCGAGGTGATGTGTCCGGCCGTCGGCCAGGGAGCGCTGGCCATCGAGACTCGCGCCAGCGGCCCCGGATTCGACGCCTGCGCCGCGCTGGACCACGCCGCCACTCACGCCGCTGTAACCGCCGAACGGGGCCTGCTGGTCGCGCTGGGCGGCGGATGCCAGGTGCCCATCGGCGCACACGCGACAGTGGACGGCGGCCGCCTGCTTCTCAAAGCCATGGTGGCCTCGCCCGACGGCGCGGAGTTAGTGCGCGGTGAATGCGAAGGCGCAGTTGCCGAAGCCGAGTTAATCGGCCGCAAACTCGGCGCAGAGTTGCTGCACCGCGGGGCGCGCCAGATTTTGGAAAGGGTGTATGAGTAAGGTCTATCTCATCGGCGCGGGCCCCGGCGATCCGGAGCTTATCACCATCAAAGGCCGCCGCATTTTGGAGCAGGCCGACGTGGTCTTCTACGATCGCCTGGCCCCCGCCGCGCTCCTCGATCTCGCCCCGCCGCACGCCGAGCGTATCTACGCCGGGAAGAAGAAGTCCGTCCACGCCTTCACTCAGGAAGAGGTCTGCGCCATGCTCATCGAGCGCGCGCGNNACCCCGCTCGGCATCGCCGCCTACACCGGCGTGCCGCTCACGCATCGCGAGCACACCTCGGTGGTCACCTTCGTGACCGGGCACGCCGTTGCCGGCATCGACTGGAGCAAGGTGGGGCTGGCGGAGACGCTGGTGATATTTATGGGCCTCACCACATTTCCCGAGATCGCGCGCGAACTGGTGGCGCACGGCCGTTCCCCCGAAACGCCCGCCATGGCTGTCCGCTGGGCCACCCGCCCCTGCCAGGAGACCCTCACCGGCACGCTCGCTACCCTGCCGGGCCTCATCGCCACGCGCGCCATGAAACCCCCGGCCACCATCATCGTGGGCGAGGTGGTGCGCCTGCGCGACAAGCTCAACTGGTACGAGCGCCTTCCGCTATTCGGCAAGCGCATCGTGGTGACGCGCGCCAAAGGCCAGGCCGACGCTCTCTCCGCGCGCCTCGGAGCGCTGGGCGCCGCCGCCATCGAGATACCCACCATTGAGATTCGCCCCGCCGCCGACTACGGCCCGCTCGACCGCGCCATCGCCAATCTCTCCTCCTACGACTGGCTGATCTTCACCAGCGTCAACGGCGTCCGCTTCTTCCTGGACCGCCTGGACTGTTCCGCCACCGACTTGCGCGCGTTGCGGGCACGCGTCTGTGCCATCGGCCCCGCCACGCGCGCCGCCATCGAAGCGCTGCACCTGAAGGTGGACCTGATGGGCAAAGAGTACGTCGCCGAAGGCCTGCTCGAAGCCTTCGCGCCGTACGATCTCGCCGGGAAGGTGGTTCTGCTGCCGCGCGCCGCCGTGGCCCGCGACCTGGTGCCCGCGGAACTGGCCCGCCGCGGCGCCCATGTCGACGTGGTNNTCCTCGACGGTCGAGAACTTCGTCGCCGCCGCGGGCGCGGAAACGCTCGCCGGCGTCCCGGTGGTCTCCATCGGCCCGGTCACCACGCGCACCGCCCGCGGTCTCGGCATCCAGGTCGCGGCGGAGGCGCGCGTCTTCACCGTGGATGGCCTTGTGGAAGCCATCCTCGGGTTGTACACTGGGATGACTCCCCCGACAACCGAATGAGAGCGCACATCATCGGCATCGCCGGTCCGTCCAGCTCCGGGAAAACCGAGCTAGCGAAACAGCTTGCGCGCAAGCTGCCCGGGACCTCCATCGTTTCCCTCGATTCCTACTACCGCGGCATGGAAGAAATTCCGCTCGAGGAGCGCAAGAAAGTCAACTTCGACCATCCCGACTCGCTGGATTGGGAACTGCTCCACCAGCACCTCCAGGCCATCGCGGCGGGCCGCGCCTTCGACGAGCCGGTCTACTCTTTCGCCGATTACGCCCGCACCACCAGGACCAGGCGCATCCCGCCCAGCGAGTTCGTAATTGTCGAGGGCCTTTTCGTCTTCTACTGGCCCGAACTGCGCGCCATGCTGGATACCAAGGTGTACGTCCTGACCGATCCCGGCGTGTGCTTCAATCGTCGTTTGACGCGCGACGTGGCCGAGCGCGGACGCACCCCCGAATCGGTTTGCGAGCAGTACCGGCGGACCGTGCTGCCCAGCGCCGAATGGTTCGTCTACCCCACCATGAAATGCGCCGACCTGGTGGTTTCGGGCGAAGAGCCGTTCGCGGCATCCACGGGCGCCGTTTTGCACGCCCTCGACAAGGCTCTGGCCGCCGCCGGCGGAAGATGACGAACTCCCCCTTCCTGACGCGCGTGGTGCTCAAGAACTACAAGAGCATCGAAGCCTGCGACGTGGACCTGCATTCGCTCACATTCCTGGTGGGCGCGAACGGCGCCGGCAAGAGCAATTTTCTGGACGCCCCGCGGTTCGTCGCCGATGCCCTGCGCACGTCTCTCGACCATGCCCTGCGCGAGCGCGGCGGCATTCAGGAAGTGCGCCGCCGCACCGGCGGCCATCCCACGCATTTCGGAATACGCCTGGAATTCGCCGTGCCTGACGGACCCACCGGCAGCTACGCATTCCGCATCGGTGCCAAGGCCAGCGGCGCCTTCGAGGTGCAACACGAGGAGTGCGTGCTAAGCGGAACGGAGGCGTTGTCGGGCGATGTGCGATTCAGCGTTCCCGGAGCGGCCCCTGCCTCCGACCGTCTCTACCTGCCCGACGCCCCCGCCGATTTCCACCCCGTCCGCGACGCCCTGGCGCGCATGGCTTTCTACAGCCCGAATCCCGACCGCATCAAGGACCTGCAACTCCCCGACGCCGGCGACTTGCTGGCGCGCGATGGAGCCAACCTCGCCTCGGTCTTGGATCGCATGGCGAAGCGCCAGCCGGAAGCTCGGTCCAGAATTGAGGAGTATCTTTCCAAAATCGTGCCCGGCGTACGCGGCGTCGAGGTAAGCCACGTAGGCCCGCGCGAGACGCTCGAATTCCGCCAGGACGTTCCGGATTCCGAGAACCCCTGGCGATTCCTCGCCGGCAGTATGTCCGACGGAACCCTGCGAGCGCTGGCCGCGTTGGTGGCGCTGTTCCAATCCGGCAGCGTGCCCTTGGCGGCCCTGGAAGAGCCGGCGGCCACGCTGCATCCCGCCGCCGCCGGCGTTTTGCTGGACGCCTTACTGGAAGCCAGTGCGCTCCGCCAGGTCCTGGTCACCAGTCACAACGCGGACCTTCTCGACAGCCCGAAAGTGAAAACCGCTAACGTGCTCGCGGTGCTGACGGAGAATGGCAACACGCGCATCGGCCCGCTGGACGCAGTTGGATGCGAAGCGCTGGAGCAACAACTGCACACCGCCGGCGAGTTATTGCGCACGGACCGGGTGCGGCCGGACACAGAGATCTCCACGCGGCAAATGAGACTGTTTGACGAAGGCGGGGTCTAGACTCGAGGTTAGGTCTAGCGGAAGCTTGCCAGCGTCTGGTGTATCCACTGCCAAACGGCAGGCTGTGTGGCTGTCGCAAGCAGGCTACCGATTGCACCCTCGGTAATGTTCCGGAGGGTGCGCCCAGCCTGCCCCACTAATGCGGAATCTGGACTGCCAGCAATCTCCGCCTTAAGAGCTGCAATTTGGACTTCCGCTCTCTGCTTCTGGCGGACATCAAGATTCAATTCATCGAGGTGCTTCGTTAAGTCCGTGACGAGCCTCGTGAGATCTTGGGGCTGAATCCCCATGCTCACGGTCTGACTAAAGTGCTCGCTGTTCTGAGCCAAGCTTCCAACCGAGCCATAAAACACGTTATGCACAAGCGGTTGCAGTTTTTCCATCGGCACAGGCTCACTATTCGGTGGCGCCTCACCGGCGTCTGGGTTTTCAGCTTCAATCTTCAGCACAAACTCCAGAATGCGGTTCCTAACTGTCTCCACTATTCCTACGAGTGCGTTGGGGTTGATGATTTGCCACGCCCCGAGGCACTCAAATCCGTTGTATCCTTTTGCGCCAAACTTGACGGCAAGCTCCTGAGGCCAGGGTGCCTGAAGCTCGCTCCCACTATTGTTCAAATTTGCTGCCATTGAGGCAATTGTGGCGATCGGTTGGCTGAAGTAGTTCTTCTCACCCCATACGCTGAATTTCTCCGGTAGAAACGACGTCATGATTGGAGCGTTGTTCCACTGTCTCCAGCCATCGCTGAGAATTCCACGCACCACGACGGGAACTATTCGGTAGGGCGGAAGGCTGGAACGATCATCGTATCCGTTCAACTCGCGGTCAACCCAACTTTCGGTAGTGGGTCAGTTTGAACATGCCAGTTCTTGACAATCCGATTTTGCCGTGCATCAGATGTCCGATGCCGCCCGTTCCGCAACCGATCAAGCAGAAGCGCTATCCTTGGAGTTTCTCCACGGAAAAACGCATGACAATCGCAGCCGGATTTTGGCATCGCAACGGGGTCCTTCTGTGTTCGGACTCCCAACAAGAGGGGGGTTCGACCAAAATCTATGGCCCCAAGATCGGTTTTTTTGAGTGCCCTGGAGGGAAGATCGGGATAGCGTTCGCAGGCAATGTCAGACTCGCTCTTTCCGCCATTGACCATTGCTCTTCCCGCCTGAAAAGCGTTCCGCCTTCCGACACCGTAGCGGAGCTAGACGCGGAGCTTGAGACATGTTACAGGCGGGCGGTCTTTTCGCATCCGCTCTACGGCAAGGATGAAGCGCTTGGCTATTCCCTACTGATCTCATTTTGGGATCGGGGTCGTCAGGCATCGTCTATGTTTGTCACTCAGGAGCACACGATGTCTGCCTGCTATGACCGATTCCAGGCGATTGGAATCGGCTTCGAGTTGGCAAACGTCTTGGCCCGTCCATTTGCCTTTGATGAGATGGAAGAGGAAGAGGTTTTAGCGCTTGCCGCCTATGTGCTGGCGCAGGTGAAAGAGAACGTCCCAGGTTGCGGAGGGATCTCTCAGTTCATCGCTATGCGCAACGATGGAGCAGTGTCTCCACGGTTGAGCATCGTCACCGAACAGATCGAAGACATTGCGGCCCGATACGACAAGGCTGCGCATCGCTTGTTGTTCTCCATGATTGGAAGTGGGGACATGGCATTCAACGAAGCCATGCTAGAGTTTGGGAACACGGCGCGGGACCTTAAGGATGCTTGGAGGAAGGCCAGAGACTCTAATCCAGAAGTTTCACGATATCTTCTATTGACCAAAGACGTTCCGTCACGCCCGCAGCCATCGCCGGAGCCACCCGCAAGGTCTGATGAATCCTGACGAAGTTGTAGTACATGTAGAAGACCGCCAGGGCCGCCACGTGGTTCTCGACCTTCTTTGAAAACGCATTGGTCAACCGGGTGAAGCGACGTAGCGACATTCTCACCGTGAGGTTCTGGCGTTCGATGTAGCTTGTGCTGATGTGCTCCGGGTCCGGGTTGCCCTTGATGCGTTTGCACTCACACCCGATGCACTCAGCCGGGCTGTACCGCTTCTGGCCTTCTGGGTTGTTCCCGTAAATCTTGATGAGCATGGCGTAGTCGATATCGTTCCCAAAGGCGGTCTTGACGGCGTTGAGGTAGCACTTCAGCCCGTCGCTTGTGAGTTGCACGCGGTTAGCAAGCCGGCCCGCAAGATCCTCCATGAAGTCGCGCGCCGTAAGGGGGTCTCGCTGCCCGACCATGAAGCACGGAACAAGCTTGGTATCTGCGTCGATGGCGATCCATGTCCATACATCCCCGCAGACGCCCTTTTCCAACTTCTGAACCGTCACGGCCTTTTGCTTGCAGCCGACGAATGCCCAAATCTCATCGACTTGGACCCGCTCGCAATTGAGGCCCGTCAGGTGCTCATCCATGTACTTCGAGCAAGCCGCACCGAGTTCGATAAGGAGCTTTGCAACGGTGTTCTTTGAAACGCCCGTCATGCGAACGATGGAGCGAATCGAGCAACCTTCCACGATGGCCGAGACCACTTGGGCGCGCTTGGCTGTGTCGAGCTTGTTCATGCTTCAAGTATAGCCTAGCGCTAAGCATAATGTCAAGTAGGAAAAGTGGTGTTTTTTATGATATTGTCAAACCTGCCCCGCCCGGTGAATATGGTCTGGATCGCCTGTGCCGTTCGCCCGTGTTCCCAGTGGAAGCGCTCGGCTAGAAAGGTCGCGGTTGCGAGGCCGAATTCGCGGACGCAGTTCAGGAACATTATGTCATCGACCGAGGGATTCTCAATACTCAAAAACTGGAAGACGTTCAGGAGCGCTTTGTGGCAGGTTAAGTCGCCTCGCGCTTTCGGAGGCGACTGGCCAGTCTTCGTAATGGAGGTCTCGGAGCGAAAACGACTGATGGTTTTGGAATTCGCCGGGGTTTCCGAATCGGTTGATTTAAAGGGTGCTCGTTTTGAAGAAGTGCCCCCAGATGATGTACCGCTCATCGACCGGGATCGATACCTGCGTTTCTTGCTGGTTTCCTTCCCTAACGGAACCCGGTGGCTCTTGGCAGAGTCCAAGCCGGAGTTCGCTGGAGAGCCTATCATGTGATCCTTTGCTTTCACGCGCAATTCTCCTGTATACTGAGATTGCCTGCGAAGATTGATCGTCCGCACGGCTTGGCGGTTGTGGTGGTGGAACACCGCAATGGCCTCTCCGCCGCGCTTAGTTGTAGTGTATCACGACTACGGAAGAGAGGCAATCGTGTCAGAGGCTCAAGGATTTGATTTCCTGGAAATCAAGCAAGCGGAATTGTTCATGATGATTTCCGCCTTTTGCGACGAGAGCGGCAAGTTCGATAGTGAACCAGCCGTCTCGTTTGCCGCTGTAGCTGGAACCCCCGCAGAGTTCTCTGAGTTTCACGATGAATGGCAACGCCATCTTCGGCTCAACGGTCTCAAGGTTCTGACCATGAAGCGCGCTCTCAACGCTACCAAGCGGCTCAGTCAAAAGAGAAGCGCTCTGGGTTGCGCGAATCGCATCGATGCCCTACTGCCCTTCATCGAGTGCATCCGGAAGCGTCTGCAGAACATCGTAACCGTCGCCGTGGATGTAGAGGCCTATAAGAACGCGCCCAGTGTTATTCAGGGCATATGGACCCAAGATCCACACTTTCTGGCGTTTACTCGCACTGTTATTGCGTTACTAAAACCGCTCAGAGAGCGCGACACGATAAACATCATCTGCGATGACGAGGAGAAGACCGCGCTCCCTGTTTATAGGCTCTACCGCAGGATCAAGCTGATCTATGCAGATGCGCGGTCCCGGCTTGCCTCGTTGTCGTTTGCCGATGACGAGGTGTTCTCCGCTTTACAAGCTGCGGACATGGTCGCGTCGTTCATGCGACTAGAAGCGAAAAAGCGATTCACTAACGAAGACTATGAGTACGCGAAGTTGTGGAAATCTTTGGGAAGCCCAAAGAAGGATGATCGCCTATGGGGGTTTGGTGGATCGTTTGTTGGAAAGGTAGAGCTATCCAAACTGGCGGCGGATGAAGCGAGGGCAAAGAAGGCACACGCTGATCGTCGCCTTGTGTCAAAATAAGGGCTAAACCGTCATGAACTGGCAATGGTGGTACGTGCCGGTGTTTCTCGGGACCGTCATGCTGCTGTGGGTGCTTGATGTGTTGCGCGACATTCGGGACTCCCTACGCCACATCGAAGAACTGCTAGAACCGAAGCACGATTACGAAGCTGAAGCGGGATGCCTCTCGGCAGACGTAAAAGGATCTAAAGGCTAGCGGCCCGGATCACCACGGGATAGCATTCGTCCAGGACCAGTGAATGAACCTGACCAAGAAGTAGACTCCTGCAACGCAATCAGCGAATAGAACGGCTCCCCAGCCGATGAACCCCGCGCCGGGATCTTTGGTGAAGAGCTCTGAAATGAGCCACAGAATCCCGCCGATGAAGGCCACGGCAGCCAAACCGAGGAGTGAAATCACCAGTTCGTGCATTATCACTGCCTCTTCCAGCGGGCCTTTGCGCCCTTGGCTGCGATCTGCACCCGCTTCTTTTCTGGTAGTGCGGCTGCGCGTGCCAAACCGCCCTTGCGCCCCAGTGCAACCGCAGCGGGGTCCTTCGGTACTGGTGGCGCAGTCCTGGGAGCTTCTCCAATGGATTCGAGGAAGACCTGGCGGGCAAGCTGGATTGGATCTCTGGGTCGGTTCTTTGCCATGCCCTCAGTATGCCATGCTTAGCGGCAAGGTCAAGAGGGGAGAATTTCAAACTGACCCACTACCCAACTTTCGAACTCCGGATTCTGGAGCCTTACCGCGAGAATCTTAGCTTTGCGCAAAACCGTGGATATATCAACTTTGCAGTCGGTTGCAGCGACTTGAATCTCTCGCAGCAGCGTCATCTCTCGACCTCGGTAAGGCTTAAGAATCCAGCCTAATTCAAGAGTACCGCAGGAGGCTGGTGGCCCTCCATGCTGTCTCGATGTCGCCGCTAGGCAGAAGCGATCCTGCTTGGGCCGCGACCGCGCATTCAAGAACCCTGTTATCGTCCGGATCGCTGCAGACCGTAATCCGATCAGTCGGTTCAATAACTGTACAGAGCCTTTCAAGGCGTTGCCGAATCTCTGTGACTTCTTCACCTGAGTATTCGAAACGATCACGTAGAACCCGGCTCAGCTCGTCAAGGAGTGGTTTCGACGTATGGACATCGAACAAGCCGGCAGATGCCAGGAGGAAAGCGTCTCTGGGGACTCCGCCGAACTCGAAAGCTGAGATGAAGATGTTGGTGTCAAAGATGACAGTGATCACTTAGCGCCGGTCTTGCGGGCAGGCTCTTGCGTGCTGCCTCTTTGCTGCCGCGATTCGCGGACCATGCGCACCACATCTTGCTCGTTCTTGATGCCGAGTCTTTTCGCGTTGGCCTCGCCGTAAGCGAAAATATCCTGCCACGCCAGGCGCTCGCGCTGGTAAACCCGCAGTGCCTCGCGCATCAATTCGCTCATGGTACGGTTCTCCTGCTTAGCCATGATCTCAGCAGCTTCGAGCATCTCAGCCGGCAAGGAGATAGAGACGACTTTGGTGTTCCGCATACTGGCCACTCCCGTTAATACTTTGTCATAAATATT
>PMYB01000086.1 GCA_003170915.1 Bryobacterales bacterium
GACATGGGCGCGGCGGGCCTGACGTGCTCGACGTGCGAAATGGGCAGCCGCGGCGGGGTAGGCATCGAGATCGAGCTCGACCGCGTGCCCCAGCGCGAGACGGGCATGACGCCATACGAGACGATGCTCTCGGAATCGCAGGAGCGCATGCTGCTGGTGGCCGAGAAGGGCAGGGAAGACGAAGTTTACCGCGTGTTCCGCAAGTGGGGGCTGGAGGCCGTCGAGATCGGCGTGGTTACCAGCGATGGCAAAATGCGCGTGAAGGAGCACGGGGTGACGGTGGCGGAGATTCCGGCCCGAGAGCTGGCGGATGAAGCGCCGCTCTATGACCGGCCGCACACGGAACCGCTGCGGCACGCGCCGATGTCCGTGGAGCGTGCCACCGGCGTGTTGGGCAATGTGCAGGAGGCGTT
Organism: Bryobacterales bacterium; assembly: GCA_003170915.1. Lineage (GTDB taxonomy): Bacteria > Acidobacteriota > Terriglobia > Bryobacterales > Bryobacteraceae > Fen-178. The sequence goes on from PMYB01000086.1 coordinate 414, forward strand.
GCCGGCTCTGCTGGCGTCCCCCGACAGTTGCTCGAAGCGCTGGATCTGGGAGCAGTACGATTACCAGGTGCGCACCAACACCATTGCGGGACCGGAGCGAACCGACGCCGCCATCATCCGCATCAAGGAAACCGGCGCTTCGGTTGCGATGTCGCTGGATGGCAACGGGCGCTACTGTTACCTCTCGCCGCGCGAGGGGGCGCGACTGGCGGTGGCCGAGTGCTGCCGCAACCTGTCGACGGTAGGAGCCGAGCCGGTGGCGGCCACCAATTGCCTCAACTTCGGCAATCCCGAGCGGCCCGAGATTATGGCGCAGCTCGTGGAAGCCATCGAAGGCATGGCCGAGGCGTGCCGCTTCTTCGACACCCCGATCACCGGCGGCAATGTCAGCCTGTATAACGAAACCCTGGGCGAAGGCGTCTACCCCACGCCCGTGATGGGCATTGTCGGCCTGCTCAAGACCGCCGCGCCGGTCACCATTCCGTTCAAGAGCCCCGGCCGCGCGGTGGTGTTGCTGGGGGGCATCGGCGGGTGCGACGAGACACGATTTGGCGGCACGGGATACGCCAAGGAGATCCTGAAACAGCTCTGGGGCCTGCCGCCGGCGCTGGACCTGGACCGCGAAAAGCGCGTGCAGTCGGCCATCAGAGAAATTGTGGCGGCGGGCCTGGCCGAATCGGCGCACGATCTGAGCGATGGCGGCCTGGCGGTGGCGCTGGCCGAGTGCTCCTTCGGAGCGGCGGGAATCGGCGCGGCGATCGACATAGCGAGCGACCTGCGTCCGGAAATGCTGGCGTTTCACGAAGCGCCATCGCGCATTCTGATTTCGACGGCGCACCCCGGGAAAGTCGCGGCCATCGCGGAGAAACACGGAGTCGAGGCGCCGGTGGTAGGCGTTACAATCGAGAAAGGGATGGAAATCCGGCAGCGCGCCATGACACTGGGTTCCTGGGAAATCGCAACGCTGAGAGCCGTCTATAATGGCGCGCTGGAATCCTATGTTCGATAAATTCCACGAAGAGTGCGGCGTGGTGGCCATCTACGGCCACCCGGAAGCAGCCAAGCTGGCGTACCTGGGGCTGTACGCGTTGCAGCACCGCGGCCAGGAGAGCGCGGGCATCTGCACGACGGATGGCGCCCAGATCTACAGTCACAAATCCATGGGGCACGTGGCCGATATCTTCACCAGTCCGGTGCTGGCCACGCTGCCGGGCGGACTGGCCATCGGCCACACGCGCTATTCCACGGCCGGCGATACGGTGCTGCTCAACGCGCAGCCGTTTTCGGTGGCGTGCAACAAGGGCCGCGTGGCCGTGGCGCACAACGGCAACATCACCAACGCTTCGGAATTGCGCACCGACCTGGAGCGGCGCGGCGCCATCTTCCAGGCATCGAGCGACACCGAGGTCATTCTTCACCTGCTGGCGCACTCTTCCGAGCGGACCCTGGCGGGCTCGCTGCGCGATGCGTTGCTGCAATTGGAAGGCGCGTTTTCGCTGGTATTCCTGGCGCAGGACCGCGTCATCGTGGCGCGGGATCCCCATGGTTTCCGCCCGCTGGCTGTGGGTGAGATGGAAATTTCCGGGGGCCGCAAGTGCTACGCCTTCGCCTCCGAAACCTGCGCCTTCGACCTGCTCGGGGCCGTTTATCTGAACGAAGTAGAGCCCGGCGAGATGATCATCGCCGGCCCGGAAGGCATCACCCGCGAGCGATACGCCCCCGAGCAGCCGCGCGCGCAATGCGTTTTCGAGCAGGTGTACTTCTCGCGGCCCGATTCCGTGGTTTTCGGCCGCTCGGTGGAGGAATCGCGCGAGAACCTCGGCCGGCTGCTGGCGCGTGAGTGTCCCGCCGATGCCGACCTGGTGGTTCCGGTTCCGGATTCCGGGGTGGCGGCCGCCATTGGCTACTCGGCCGAGTCGGGGCTTCCCTTCCGCCCGGCGCTCATCCGCAACCACTACATGGGCCGCACGTTTATCGAGCCTTCCCAGGCCATCCGCGATTTCGGAGTCAAGCTGAAGCTCAATCCCGTGCGCCACCTGCTGCAAGGGCAGCGCGTGGTGCTGGTGGACGACTCCATCGTGCGCGGCACCACCAGCCGGAAGATCGTCCGCATGGTGCGGCAAGCCGGCGCCCGCGAGGTGCATTTGCGGGTCTCTTGCCCGCCCACGGTGTCGCCTTGTTTTTATGGCGTGGACACGCCCACGCGCAGCGAGCTGATCGGTTACGACCACAGCGTGGAAGAGATCCGCCGTTTCGTGGAAGCCGATTCGCTGGGCTACCTGTCGCTGGGCTCGCTGCGGAAGGCCGTGGGCGACGACAAGCATGAGTACTGTTATGCGTGCTACACGGGAGACTACCCGACGGACCTGGTCAATATTGAGGAGCTGATCTCGGCGCGGCAGAAGAAGCGGTGAGGGGGGGGTGGCACAGTTGTTTCGTGACAGTCCCTCAGCTTGCGTAGACGGCTACGTTGGTCACGGCGCGAAAACCCATGCGCTCGTATAACCGGTGGCCGGCCGGCGTGGATTGTAGAATGGTCCGGCCGATGCCGTGGCGCCGCTGTGCCTCGGCCACCGCGTGGCGCATCACGGTTTCGCCGTACCCGCGGCGCTGGTGTTCCGGCATAGTGGCCACGTTATATACCCCGACGGCTCCGCCGCCCATCACCGTCGCCGCTGTGGACACCGGTTCCTGGTCCGCGTATCCCACCCAGCCGATGAAGCGGTCCCACACGTAATCGTTGTCGAAGACCTCGCGGAACCAGGGAACGGGTACATGAAAACAGACCGAGCCGATGGCGCAGAAGGCATCGCGCGTCGCCCGGTCGCCCACGCGCCGGATTTCCAACTTGGGGAGCGGCTTCACCGGCGGCAGAATGCGTTCCGCCACCATGCCGGGCAGGTCCACGGAGTGGCGCAGACCGTGGCGCTCGAAGATCTGCCGCGAGCGCCGGCGCGCCTTGGCTTCGAGCCAGTCGTCGCAAACCCAGTAGGCCCACTCGAGGCCGCGGGCATTGAAATGGACCGAGGGCAGCATGATGCGCCGAGCCAGATCCGCCTCGGTGGGCACCGGCGCCGACAGGAAGGCCGCGTTGAACATCTGGAAGGTGACGCCCGCCGAGGCGATGCTCACGCCGGGCAACTCACGGATCTCGCCGGGCGCACGGCTGCCCGCGATGGCCCGAAACGACTCGCGCAGATTGCCGGCTACGTTCTCAAAATCCACTCTCTGCCAGTATCGCGCGCCGCAGGAGACCGCATTTGAGCTATACTGGCTGGCGACCGGGATACGAGAATTCCAATCCGGCTTCACGGAGACGATTGATGCGACAGTTTTGCCTGGCATTCGCGATGGTAGCCTCCATCGGTCTGGCCCAAGATGGCCCGTACAAGGTGCAAAAGACAGCCAAAGTCGGTGGCGATGGCGGCTTTGACTACGTGACTGCGGACGCGGCCGGCCGCCGGCTGTATGTCGGACGCAGCGCGAATCCCGGACGGGTGACGGTGTTCAACCTGGACACTCTGGAAAAGGTTGGTGAGGTTCCCAACACCCTCAGAGTACATGGCGCCACGGTTTCGCCGAAGTCGAATCACGGGTTCGCCAGCAGCAATCCGGTGGTGATGTTCGACAGCAAGACGCTGGCGACCATCAAGACCATCGAGGTGAAGGGGAACCCGGACGGCTACCTCTACGACCCGTTCAACAACCGCGTCTACATTCTGAGCCACAGCAAGCCGCACGCCACTGTGATCAACGCGGCCGACGGCGCCATCGTTGGCACGATTGACGATCTAGGCGGCGCGCCGGAAGAGGCCGCTACCGACGGCAAGGGCACCATCTACGTCGATATCGAGGACGCGCACAGTATCGCCGTAGTGGATGCCAAGACGCTCGCCGTCAAGACGCACTACGACCTGGCGGGCAAAGGCGATGGCTGCGCCGGCCTGGCGCTGGATGTGAAGAACCAGGTTCTCTTCGCGGCCTGTCGCAATCCCCAGAATATGGTGATTCTGAGCGCCAAGGACGGCAAGATCCTCGAGGTTCTTCCGCTCGCGGGAGCGAGCGACGGCGCCGTGTTCAATCCCAAGACCATGGAAGCTTTCAGCTCGCACGGCAATGGCACCCTGACCGTGATCAAAGAGAACAGCCCCACCAGTTTCGCGGTGGAACAGACTGTGAAGACTATGACGGGCGCCAAGACGCTGACGCTCGATAGCAAGACGAACCGGATTCTGCTGATCGCCGCCGAGTACGCCGCGCCCGCCCCGCCTCCGCCGGATGCCCCGCCGCCGGCTGAGAAAAAGGGAGGCCGCGGACCAGCCCGCCAGATGTTGCCGGATTCGTTCTCGATTGTGGTGGTCGGGAAGTAGGCAGATGACCCGATTCGGGTGCGTTGGTGCGCTATTCCTGCTGAGCGTGACGATCGCTCACGGCCAACGGCCGATCCCCATCATTTTCGACACCGACATCGGCAGTGATATCGATGACGCCCTGGCGCTCGCCGTGGCGCTGCAATCGCCCGAATTGGATGTCCGGGCGGTTACCACTGTAAGCGACGATACAGTCGGCCGTAGCCGTCTGGCCTGGAAAGAACTGGGCCTGTACGGCCGGCGTGACATTCCGCTGGCAACCGGCGCGCCGGAGACTCTCGTGGGCCCCGCCTTGACCCAGCGCGTGCCACCCCAATTCCAGGTGCTCACGGAGCAAGACGTCCTGCCCCCGGCCGCCCGCCGCCGCGCCGCCGATCTCATCGTCGACACCTTGATGGATTCGCCTCAAAAGTTGACGCTGGTGCCGGTTGGACCGCTCACCAATATCGCCCTGGCCCTGAAGATGGAGCCTCGCATCAAGGAGAAAATCGAACGCATCGTTCTGATGGGCGGCGCGTTCGGTCTGCTTCGCCCCGAATACAATATCCAGCGGGACTACATAGCGGCGTCCATCGTGTTTGGTTCCGGTGTGCCGATTACCGCGATCGGGCTGGATGTCACTCTCCGCTGCAAATTGGAAGGGGCCGATCTGGAGCGGTTGCGCGCCGCCGGCAACGAGGCGTCCCGCTTTCTGGTCCGGTTGATCGAGCTTTGGCAGGACCGGCAGCCCGATCGGTACCCGGTGCTCCACGACCCGCTCGCGATGGCGGTGGTGTTTCGGGCTGGCCTGGTGGAGACCCAATTGGGACGGGTCGAAGTCGAGACCGCGGGCACCGTCGGCAACGGGCTGACGCTATTCACTCCCGCCCACCAGCTCCCCAAAGATGTCACGGCATCGACACTGATTGCCCGGCAAGTGAATGTCCGCGGATTCCTGGACCTGCTGGTCGAGCGGCTGGCGGCCCCGCCCCGCGGCAGATGAGCGATGATTGGGATTGCTGAAGCTGCTCATCATCGCCGGACTGCTCCTGTTCTTTGGGGCGAAACTCCTACCCCGTCTGGGCGCATGGCTCGGCGGCCGGTCGAGGAAGCCCTTCCGGCAGGCCAAGTGGATGTGGAGTTGGTTCGCCGGAACCGAAGCCGAAGCCATTCAGGCTGAGTACGAATACGGACGCGAGTGCGCCCGGCAGTTCGCCGCGCAGTTTTCGGGCAAAGCTTCGCGGGAGAAGCAGGAAGTCGTGATGGCAGTTGGGTCCAGACTGGCGGATGCGGTGAAGGACCGCCGCCGCGAGTTTCACTTCAGCCTGGTTCGCGCCGGCTTATCGAATGCCTATGCGCTGCCGGGCGGCTTCGTCTTCATCACCGAGCCGCTGCTCGATCTGTGCGCGCAAGACCGGGACGAGCTGGCCTTTCTGCTGGGGCACGAAATGGGGCACGTTTTACGCGGCCATGCCAAGAGCCAACTCACGGCTCGCACGTTTCTCAATGCGGTGACGGCGCGGCTCTCGGGTGCGGGCCTGATGCTTCGGCAACTGCTGAATCAAGGGTATTCGAGGGAACTGGAGCTGGAGGCGGATCGCGAAGGCGCCCGGCTGGCGGCAGCCGCCGGTTTCGATCCCCGCGCCGCTGCGCGCGCTCTGCACCGGTTGGCGCGGGTATCGGGCGGCAATGCCGGATTGGCGGAGTACTTTTCGTCCCACCCCCCGCTGGCGGAGCGGGTTCAGAAACTGGAGCGGGGTTGCTAAACTGACGGCATGTTGAGAAGCGTCCAGTGCTCTTTTCTGGTTTTGGCATTGGGCGGTGTGGTATCCGCCCAGCCGCGGACCGGCAATCCGAAGCTCCCCTCCACCTTGCGTTGTTCGTGGACGTGCGCGGGACGCCGGTCGGCAACGTGGGCGTATTCCGGCCGGGAAGCAACTACAATGGCGCGACCGTCTATCCGGTGATGGATCCGGCCACTTTTCTGGCCTCGGTGGCGTTCCCCTACGCGCATCCGCAAGCTCGGCCGCCGCAAATCCTGGAGCGAAAGCCCTTGCCCGCGCTGGTCGAGGAATTGAAGGTTGGCGCCCCGGAAAGCCAGTTCGACTCGCTGGCGCCGATATTCGCGATCATCGAGAATTCGGTGAAGATCAACCCGCAATGGCTGGCAGGAGGAATCCAGGGACAGATTCATCGCGGGAAGAAATCCCTGGAAATCTAGCAGGACATCCAGCGGATCGAGCGCGAAACGGTGGAACACCGGCAGCAGTCCAACGCCGAGATCCACAACGACATGTACCTGACGCTTACCGGGCAGGAGGACTACGTCAACCCGTTCACCCACGAGGTGGAGCGCGGCTCCAACGAGTGGAAGTATCGCTGGGTGACTCCGTCGGGCGAAGAAGTGTACAGCAACGCCGACAACTACGATCCAAACTTCGATTCCAACACGAACCGCACGGACTTCAAACGCAGCACGGTGAGGCAGCGGGCGCGCGACCGGCGTGGCCCTGGCGGCCCACGGCGCGGCGGTCGGCTCGCTACGCTCGCCTTCCTTCCGCTCCGCAGCCACCAGGCCCGGCAACGGAACATCAATCCCCTTCACATCGGTCTTGCCCATCTCTCGTTTCCTTCCCCGCCCTCGACAGTAATTACGGGTAGGGTAGGTATCTCACGATGGTAGGCACGGAGGGGCGTCTGCTCGGCGATGCGGGAGAGGCGATTCGCGGGCGCAGGCGGCGCCAGAAAACACTCAAGCTGTCGGTATCGCAGACTGCTGGAAGGGCCTATTCGGAAGAGGAAAAGACGGGACTGTTGGTTGCTGCGCGATCTCCCGTGCTTTTCCCCGCGTTGATGCTGGCGTTCAACGCCGGCATGCGCGATGCGGGAATCCGAACGTTTACGTCTTTCCCGGAAGAGTCGGCAGACCGGAAACCGGCAAGGAGCGGCCCCATGACCCTAACCGCCTTTTCTCACAGGGGCTCTAGCAAAAAGCCGCCTTTCATGGCATAACTGAGTTTCCACACAGCAGTTAACGCCAAAAAAAGACGGCCTTTGCTATGACAGAGTGTAACCAATCCGAATTCGAGTTTAAAGGGCGTTTTTCGCGCCGGGTCGGCGCCG
>PMYB01000027.1:0-6627 GCA_003170915.1 Bryobacterales bacterium
CCGGATGAACTCTTCGAAGAAGTCGACTTCGCCGACAGTCCCGCGGCGCGCTTCATCGACGCCCTGGAACGAACCTTGGGCGAGCCTCAACACGGAGACACTGTCGCCGACAGCAACGAGGTGCGGAATTACATTTCCTACAACGAAAAACATGTGCTGACGCAGCTTGCCGGCAATTTCACGGTCTTCCAGCGGGACGCGCGCTTTGTCTACGCCGGCAACAATCCGCGCATGTTGGCGCTGCTGGTCCAGTGCGTCGCCGAGTTGGGTTTCACCAAACCGCTGCATTACGTGGCCGATTTGCTGACGGCGGGCGATGCCCCGGCAATCGCCAATGCGATAACCTCCGCGAATTTGCCCCCAGGCTGTTCGCTGGAAGAATTCCTGTTGACCAACTTCGACGTGCCGCTTTTCGACTTCGGCCTCGACCAGACCGGCCTGAACCTGGGCAAGATCGATCGCGTGACGGACTGGCCGAGAGATCTCCGCTACAGCCTGGGAGCGGTGGCTCGTTTCCTGGTGAGATGCGTCGACCGCAGCGATGCGCTGCGCGGCGACCTTCCGGAGTTTATCGTCATCAACGCCAATCACCACGTCTTCCGGCGTTTTACCGACCAGTTTCTGCTAGCTACCGATACCCCGTTCGCCACCCATGTTCGAAAAGGCCGGCCGCGAGTCGGCGAAGACCGTCTCTACCTCTCGCATAAATGGAAGTACACCGAAGATGCCATGCGTTCGTCCTTCGGGTATGACGCCGAGGACCAGTCTGTTCCTTCCATTGCTGTCGGTGACACCATCGACCTGACTTCCGAGGGACGGTCTTCCCCTTACAAAGATGGCCATTGGGGCGCCATGGATTCTGCCGGGACCTGGACCGACGGCTACCGCGCCGCGCTCCTGTTCGCGCCGCCATCTGATGAAAAGGACCTGGTCGCCTGCGTGCGGGTCAATGAGGTCTTCATCGGTCCGGAAGGCGACCCGATGCGTGTGGAGGTTCTGCTCGATGGCGAGCCGCTCACCCGCTGGACGCTCCTTTCGCGTTATGACATCACCGACCACAAAGCCATACTGCCAGCCCGTTTGATGGCCGGTAAGACAGTTTGCCGGCTCGAGTTTCATGTGGAGAACCCGCAATCCACCCAGCGCGCAGCCGAGGCCCGGGGCGAGCAGCTCATCGGCGAAGATCCGCGCGAACTGGGCATCAAGATCCAACGCGTTGAATTCGTCTCCAAAGACCGCTTACGATACTCCCTCGGAAAGACGCTCGATCTTACCGATGGAGGGAATTCCGTCGCGTTGGCCGGGGATCTCTTGGGAGTTGGATGGGCCGGCCCCGAGCCTTACGGCTCCTGGACGGTGGGAACCGAGGCCGCCCTGAAGGTGCTTTTCGAGGAGCCGCTTTCCGAGCCGCGACCGTCAGGGAGCGATGGGACCATCCCCGCCTCCTTCGTCATCTCCGATTGCATGGTCTGCGAACGCGCTCCGAAACTCCCTGTGGTGGTGAAGGCCAACGGCCGTGTGGTGGCCGGGTGGACGCTGGACCACCGGAACCCGCACACCCGTTCCATCAACCTGCCGCCGGAAGTATTCGCCGCCGGCCCGGAACTTACGTTGGCCTTTGAAATCCCTGCGCCGCGCTCGCCGGCCTCGTTCGGCTGGAATACCGACGAACGGCCGCTGGGATTTCGGTTGGCCGGCGTCATGATCGGCCGGGGTGACATCGAAATCCCGGTATTCGAGCAACTGCCGCCGCGCCGCGGCATGATCCGGCGGATTCTCGGGCTGCCGCAATTTGCCGCTCACGCCGCCCGCACCTTCCTCAAGAGGTATCTCTGATGTTCGGCGCCGTGGGCTATACTTTTCGGTGCAGCCGGACCAACCTGAAGCTGAAATGATTTCTGTAATTCTGTACGGACGCAATGATTCGCACGGCTACAACCTCCCGAAACGGGCCGCCATCAGCCTGAACTGCATCGCCGAAGTGCTTTCCGATCCCGACGACGAAATTCTATTCGTCGATTACAATACCTCCGACGACCTGCCTACCTTCATCGAAGCCATCTATGACACCCTGACCCCCCATGCGAAATCGCGGCTGCGCGTCCTTCGAGTCCGGCCGCAACTTCACGCCCGCCTGGTGGCGCACACCCATCTTGCGGCCCTGGAGCCCCACTCGCGAAACATCGCGATCCGGCGATCGAATCCGCGCAACCGCTGGCTCCTGTTCACCAACACGGACATGATTTTTCTTCCGGGCGGCGGGAATTCCGACTTGACCAGCGCCGCCAGGGACCTCCCTGACGGACTGTATGTCGTGCCCAGGTTCGAATTGCCTGAGCCGTTGTGGGAATCCTTTCCCCGAAACGATCCGTGGACCGTGATGCGGGCGTGTGAAGAGCTGGGCCCCAAGCTGCACATGCATGAGGTCACACTCTCGCCTCCCTACAACCGCTTCGATCAACCGGGCGACTTTCAACTGGCGCCGCGGCAGGCGATGTGGGACATCCACGGTTTCGACGAGCGCATGATTCACGGCTGGCACGCAGACTCCAATATGTGCAAGCGGCTCCACCTGTTTTACGGCAACCGCACGGAAAGTCTCGATCATCGCATCAAGGGTTACCACTGCGATCACACCCGCGTTGCCACACTGGCGCATCGCCTGGACATGAAAGTGGAGAACGATCTTCAGGAATTTGTCTTCGGTCTGGACGATCCCGTAGCCCATCATCAAGCCGACACCTGGGGTGCGCCGGATGAACCCATCGAAGAAACAGACTTCGCGAATGGTCCTTCGGCGCGCTTCGTCCGAGCCCTGGAGCAAACCCTGGGCGAGCCTCAACGGGAAAACACCTTCGCCCGCTGCGGCGATTTCCGGAATTTCGTTTCCTACAACGAACAGCATGTGCTGGCCCAGCTCGCCGCCAATTTCACGGTCTACCCGCGGGGCGCGCGCCTGGTTTACGCCGGCAATAACCCGCGCATGCTGGCGCTGGCGGCCAGGTGTGTCGCCGAATTGGGATTCGCCAACGCGTTCGATTACGTCGCCGAATTACTCTCGGCCGGAACCGCCCCGGTGGACGCCCGGCCAATCCGCCCCGGCGATGTGCCCGAGGGCAACTCGCTCCACGATTTCCTGCTGACGAACTACGACCTGCTCATCTTCGATTTCGGCCTCGACCAGACCGGCCTGAACCTGGGCCGGATCGATAGGGTAACCGACTGGCCGAGAGATCTCCGCTACAGCCTGGGAGCAGTGGCCCGCTTCCTGGTGAGATGCGTCGACCGGAGTGACGCGCTCTGCGGCCACATTCCGGAATTTATCGTCATCAACGCCAATCACCACACCTTCCGGCGTTTTACCGACCAGTTCCTGCTGGCTTCCGATACCCCTTTCGCCACCCATGTTCGAAAAGGCCGGCCCCGAATCGGCGAGGACCGTCTCTACCGCTCGCATAACTGGAAGAACACCGAAGATGCCATGCGTTCGTTCTTCGGGTACGACACCGAGGACCATTCTGTTCCTTCCATTGCCGTCGGTGACATCATCGACTTCACTTCCGACGGACGGTCTACCCCCTACAAAGATGGCCATTGGGGCGCCATGGATTCTGCCGGAACCTGGACCGACGGCTACCGCGCCGCGCTCCTGTTCGCGCCGCCGCCTTCTTGTAAAGAGGACCTGCTCGCCTTCGTGCGAGTCAATGAGGTCTTCATCGGTCCGGAAGGCGACCCGATGCGTGTCGAGGTTCTGCTCGATGGCGAGCCGCTCACCCGCTGGACGCTCTTTTCGCGTTATGACATTGCCGTCTGCAAAGCCATCGTGCCGGCCCGTTTGATGGCCGGTAAGACAGTTTGCCGGCTCGAGTTTCATGTGGAGAACCCGCAATCCACCCAGCGCGCAGCCGAGGCCCGGGGCGAGCGGGTCGTCGGCGAAGATCCGCGTGAGCTGGGCATCAGGATCCAGCGCGTTGAATTCGCCTCCAAAGGCCGCTTGCGATACTCCCTCGGGAAGGCGCTGGATTTTACGGAAAACGGTGAAGGCGCCGATCGTACCGACGAGTGCTGGGGCCCTCCCGACAGTTTCGGAGTCTGGACCTTGGGCCCCCAAGCAACCTTGACACTCTTGCCCGCCGAACCTGTCGATTCCCCGGTCGCCGCCACCTTTGCGGTGAACGATGTTGCCGTCAACCAGGAGAATCCGAATCTGGACGTTCTGGTCGCCGTCAACGGACGCCAGGTGGCCCACTGGATACTCGGCCCCACTCGCGACACTGGCGAGCACCGCGTTCTCCTGCCCGCCGGCGCCTGGCGCGCTCGGGAGCCTTTGATCGTTTCGTTCCACGTCAAAAGCCCACGTTCGCCCGTCGAATTGGATTGGTCGACTTGGGATAAGCGGCCGCTCGGTCTTCGCTTGAATCAGCTTCGCCTCGCCCCCGCCGGCCCCTCGAAATACCGGTTGGGCGACGTCATCGATTTTACCGACGGAGGGAATTCCATCGCGTTTGTCGGGGATCTCCTGGGAGTCGAATGGGCTCTGCCCGACCGTTACGGCTCCTGGACGTTGGGAACCGAGGCCGCCCTGAAAGTGCTCTTCGAGGAACCGCCAGCAAGACCGCTCCCTGACGGTCGCGGCTCGGAAATCCCCGCCTCCTTCGTCATCTCGGATTGCATGGTCTCCGGCCGCGCCCCGAAACTCCCCGTACTAGTCAAGGCCAACGGCCGCGTGGTGGCCGAGTGGACGCTGGACGACCGGAACGTGCACACCCGTTCCATCAACCTGCCGCCGGAAGTATTCGCCGCCGGCCCGGAACTTACATTGACCCTTGAAATTCCCGCACCGCACTCGCCGGCCTCGTTCGGCTGGAATACCGACGACCGGCCGCTGGGATTGCGGTTGGCCCGCGTCGCGATTGGCCGGGGTGACATCGAAATCCCGGTATTCGAGAAACTGCCGCCGCGCCGCACCATGATCCGGCGGATTCTCGGGCTGCCGCAATTTGCCGTTCACGTCGCCCGCATCCTCATCGGGAGGTATCTCTGATGCCGGGACCTCTTGCAGGTTTGCGAATCGTCGCCACGCAGCCCCCGCATGGGTGGTTTGGGGGTGTCGACTATAACTTCGCCGTCGAAATGGCCGAGGAGTTGCGCACGCTGGGTGCGGCGGTGTTCGATCTGGACGTCGCCGGCTTCACCAGCCGCAACGATGTCTACATTCACGATGCCATCGAGGCGCTGAAAACCTTTCGCCCCGATGTGGCCATTTCGCTGCCCAACGCTCTCTACGCCCTCATCTGCGCCACTAAGGGCCGGAACGTATTTAAGGACATTCTCGAGATTCCCACGCTGATGTTGTGGGACCATGGGCTTCTGCAACTCCCCCGGCAGATTCTGAATCACTGGCCCAATACCCCGGCGGAGGCCATGGGTGGTTCCATCCGCCGGCTCCGGAAAGCCCTCAATCATTCGCTCTATCTGCACTATTCGCCCGACCGCGGGCATATTGCCGCGTTGGACAAGCTGGGAGTAATCAAAAGCAGCGAAGTTCGCTTTTTCCTCCAGCCCGCGTATCCGAATTTTGTGCGGCACAGCTACCGCACCGCTCCCCCCACTGCGTTTCACACGCGCATGTCCTTCGCCGGCAATGTTTATCTGCAGGCGGCGCGGGATTTGCCGTTCCGCCGTCAGCCGGTCCTGGCTGGCATTGAGTCGCGGGTGCTGGCCGCGAAAAAGAGCCGGCTCACGGAGTGCCTTTGGGACCTCATCATGGCCGAGATCGACGCGCTCGATAAGCCTACGCGCAAAGAATTCCGCCTGGATGCGAATTCCACCTTCTTCTGGAATTTCATGCACGAGGAAATCGAGGTTGCCGGCAACACCGATGTCCGCCTCTCCGTGCTGACCGGCCTCAAGCGCGAATACGAATTCTTCGGCAATTTTGTGGAGCCGAAAAGCGTTTCAACCCTTCGCGACCAGTACCGCATCCGCTTCCGGAAGTGCCTGGATTACTTTACGGAACTGCCGCTACTGTTCATGAACAGCGACGTGATTGTGGATGTGATCAACCTGGGCTACAACACCGGCATTTCGCCCAAAGTGATGGGCTGCTTTGCGTGCGGCGGGCTGATGCTGTTCGATTACAAGGACGACTTTTTTCAAAGCATGGGCGAGATCGGCAACCAGGTGATGTACCGCAGCGTGGATCACCTCAACGCCCTGGTGGAAGAGTTTTTAGGCAATCCTCGCAAGCGCCGCGATGTGTCACGGTATATCCAGCACCGTGTGTGCACGGAATTCAACTTCGGCGCTTTGAGCCAAAGGCTCCTGATTGAAGAACCGGCGTGGAGGGGTTGAAAGACTACGCCACCGGCTGATAGCGCCGCTGCGCGAACAGCACTTCGGTCTCGGGCCGCGTCAGCGCCCAGATGCCGTAGATCCCCAGCGCCGTTCCGATGGGGACGCTCAGCAGGTCGAGGGCGGAGATCACGATCATGAAGATGCGGGACCATGGCGCAAGCCTTAGCAACCCGATGCCGCCGATGAGACCGGGCAGCGAGATGGCGCCGATCACCACAAAGAGAATGGTGCCGATGCCGCCGAGAATGGGGACGGCGATGGCCGCGTCGC
>PMYB01000027.1:6650-10630 GCA_003170915.1 Bryobacterales bacterium
TCGAAAACAAGTATAGCGTGCGGCGGCGGTTGTGGCGGCGGTTGCGGCGGCAGTAGCCGCGGCGGTTCAGGAAATCTTCAGCTTGGCGGACGGACGGAGTTATGAAGTGGAAACCATGGTGAACGGAAAGCACTGGGACTTCCTGGTGGATGTCAAAGGCACCGTCAGGGAAGTGGAAGACGAGACCTGGATCGACAGCATCCCCGCCGCAGCCAAGGCGGCGATTGAGAAGAAGGCCGGTGAAAGACGGGAAGATGCTTTTGGTTAAGTACGGGAACAAGTAGTAGCACCGGCGGTCTTGCCGCCGGCTTGAACGATCACCGCAGAAGCGGGGCGTCGGTGGGGTTCCAAGCAACCAGAACAGGCCGCACAAACTCACGCCGGACGCGCTCGAGCGGTTCGCCGCGCGTCTCGATTTCAACCAACCGCCGCGGCAGGAGCCCGGTCTTGTGCGCCCACGTGAAGGTCGAAATCTCGTTGGGATCGAAGCCCATCAGGCTCGCCGCCACCATATCGGTGGCCAGCGGATTCGTGCCGGCGACGATGGTCTCCATGGGAACCTGCGTTCCGCCCGTAGGACCGTTTCCTTCCATCCCAGCGTGACCCCGGCCAGAACGTGGGTCTTCATCATTGGCGCCGAGCAAAGCAGGTCGATCTCGGTCAGCGATCGATGCAGAGTCAGCCTGTCGAACAGCAACGCACCAGAAATTTTCACATCGACGAGTTCGCCGGTATGAAGATTCACCAGCGGAACCCTCTGCGCCTGGCTGAATTCGCTGTAGCCCAACTCGTCGAAGACGAGCTTCTGAAGGCCGTTGAGCAACTCCTTGTTGGAGGTGCGGAAGGTCTGGTTGTTGCGTACATTGAACGGAGGCGCGGCGGCGGATCCGTCGCCGATGGAAACATCCCTGTGCGCGCTTCGCATCAGCCGCACCAGGGCTCGCATCACAGGCAGCTTGGTGGTGGCTTCGGGAATCGGCGCGACCAGATTGGGCTTGAGGCGGATTCTGACAACGCTGACAACCGGTTTGATCTCCGCGGCCTGGCACGATGCCAGCGTGCCGGGAAGCACTGAGACGGCAGCGCAAGACAGGCATTCCCTGCGGGTGCGGCAAATCGCGAGTTTCCGTTCCACTTCCGACCGCTCCATCACCATCAATGCGGTAAGATCGTGACACAGCAAAGGAGGGACTGCCGTGGACCAGGAACGTTGGCTCAGAGTAGAGGGGCTCTTCCACGCGGCTCTGGAGCGTGAGCCAGAGGCGCGGCAGGCATTCCTCGAAGTTGCATGCGGAGGGGACACCGATCTGCTGCGGCAGGTCGAACTGCTGCTGGCGAAGGAAGAAGCAGCCGGGAGTTTCCTCGAGACACCTGCCATGCCGGACATGACGGCCACCGAGACGGCCGCCGGGGCCCTTCTGGGCCGGCAATTCGGACCGTATCGGATCGTGTCTCCGCTGGGCGCCGGCGGCATGGGAGAGGTATATCGCGCGCACGATAGCAAACTCGGCCGCGACGTCGCCATCAAGACCTTGCCTGCTGAGTTTGCGCGGGACCCCGAGCGGCTGGCACGCTTCCGCCGGGAGGCGCGCACACTAGCTTCGCTGAATCATCCCAATATCGCGGCCATCTACGGCGTGGAAGAATCCGGCGATGTGGATTGCCTGGTATTGGAACTGGTGGAGGGCGAGACCCTGCGCGGTCCACTGCCCATCGAGCGGGCACTGGATTACGCGCGCCAGGTCGCCGAGGCGCTTGAAGCGGCGCACGACAAAGGAATCATTCACCGCGATCTGAAGCCGGCCAATGTCAAAGTCACGGGACCCGCAAGCGGGNNCCTGGCTACATGAGTCCGGAGCAGGCGAGCGGAAAAGAGGTCGGCAAGCGGGGAGATATCTGGGCCTTCGGATGCCTGTTGTACGAGCTGCTCACCGGCAAGCGCGCCTTTCCGGGCGAGACCCAATCGGAAACGATTGCGGCCGTGCTGGAGCGCGAGCCGGCCTGGCAGGCTCTGCCCGCGAAAACGCCCACGAAAATCCGCGAGCTGTTGCGGCAGTGTCTGCAGAAGGATGCCAACCGCCGGCTGGACAGCATTGCGGACGCGCGAAGAATCATCGAGGAAGCGCAGCGTGGATGGAACCGCTGGCGAGTGGCCGCGGTTGCGGCCGCGGTGCTGGCGCTGGTTGCCATTGGCGCGGCTCTCTGGTTGCGCGGCCCGGCGCGTCCGGCGGACCGCTCCACGTGGGTTCAGCTCACGAAGTTCCCCGATTCGGTGACGCAGCCGGCGCTTTCGCCAGACGGCCGAATGGTCGCGTTTATTCGTGGGCCCGCCACATTCGCCGGCCCTGGCCAGGTTTACGTCAAAATCCTCCCCGATGGGGAACCGGTGCAACTGACGCACGACAACATAGCCAAAATGAGTCCGGCGTTTTCGCCGGACGGCGCTCGCATCGCGTATACCACGTACTGGGACCGGGAGTTCAGTTGGGACACCTGGGCGGTCCCCGTGCTGGGCGGCGAGCCGCAACAATGGCTGAAAAATGCCTCCGGGCTGGTGTGGACCGGCCCGCGGCAGGTGCTGTTTTCGGAGATCAAGATGGGGGCCCACATGGGGATCGTGGCGGCCGAGGAAAGCCGAATGGGAGCGCGCGATGTGTACCTGCCCGCGGAGGAGCCCAGCATGGCGCACCGGTCGTATCTGTCACCCGACGGGAAATGGGTGCTGCTGGTGGAAATGGACCAGGACCACCTCTGGTTGCCTTGCCGCGTGGTTCCCATGGACGGCAGCTCGACGGGCCACCGGGTGGGGCCCCCTGGCGGCGGCTGCACCGCCGGCGCCTGGTCGCCCGATGGCAAATGGATGTATCTGACTTCCAACGCCGTCGAAGCCAACCACATCTGGCGGCAGCGTTTTCCCGATGGCCGGCCGGAGCAAGTCACATCCGGGCCGATGGAGGAGGAAGGCGTCGCCATGTCGCCGGACGGCCGTTCTTTTGTCACCGCCGTAGCGTTGCAGAACACCTCGTTATGGATTCACGATGCCAAGGGCGAGCGGGGGATTTCATTGGAAGGCAACGTCGCCGACCCGAAATTCACGCCGGATGGCAGAAAACTGTGCTACCGGATCGTCAGGGAGGCTCCCAATGAATCCCAATGGTACAGAGATGCGGGTGAAGTCCGGGTAGCGGACCTGGAATCCGGCCGTTCCGAGCCCCTGGTGCGGGGCTTTCAGGCGCTCGATTACGACATCTCGGCCGACGGCCGCCAAGTCGTCATGGAGACCGCGGACGGTGAAGGGAAACCGCGGATCTGGCTGGCGCCATTCGACCGGAGTTCGCCCCCGCGGCAAATCCCGAATGTGGAAGGCGGGGCGCCCCGATTCGGGCCGGGCGGCGAAATCCTCTTCCGCCGCATGGAAGGGAAGCCCAGCATGGAGGGGCGCAACGGGTTCATTTACCGCGTTCGCCCGGACGGTACGGGAGCGCGGAAGGCGCTCGCAGAACCTATTCTCCTCCTGGGCGACGTCTCGCCGGACGGACGGTGGCTGTTGTCATGGGCTCCGCTCCACGGCTACGGACCCCCAGCCTACCAAGTCTTTCCACTTGACGGAGGGCCTCCGATCCTTATGGGTTCGATCAACTTCAATTGGTCGCCCGATGGCAGTTCCATGGCGATATGGTCGGATGTCGGGGCCATAATTCCCGAGGGCCGGAATTATCTCGTCCCCCTGCCACGCGGCCACGCTCTACCACGAATCCCGGCAGGCGGATTTCATTCCGAAGAGGAAATCGCCCACCTGCCGGGAGCGCGCAGGATCGACGCCGATGCGGTCAGGCCGGGGCCGTCTCCCGACGTGTATGCGTTCTGTCGCGTCACCGTCCAACGGAACCTGTACCGGATCCCGATTCAGTGAATCTCGCGGCGGGCGCTAGCGGCCGTGGAACGGTTGCTTCCTATTTAGGCATTGTCTAGAAATAACA
>PMYB01000068.1 GCA_003170915.1 Bryobacterales bacterium
GTGTAGATGCTCCGTCTGATCTCCATCCGTGTCTGCTTCTGCAAATAGTCCACTACGCCACTCGATATGCACCGCTGGTATAACCCAAAGGCGTCTTCGCATGTCTGGTCCATACAACTGAAACATAAATCAGGATTTATGCTTTGGCCAGGAATTATTTAAGTGGCATTGGGCGCTTTCGCCTGCCAACCGAGTTTTTCACGCACCTAACGATTGCGGCTCAGAAGCGGTTTCCGAGCCGCGACCGTTAGGGAGCGTTTTGCCGTGCCCCAAAGCGATCCTCTGTCCCGCCCCTATTGGTGCGACGAATACTGCTGTTGCGGCGGGTTCAGCGTTATGTCGATGGTTTTTTCTTCTTCCGTGACGTCGAAGATCTGGCCGAAGGTCTGGTACCCTTTGGCGATCACCTGGATGCGGATCTCGCCTTGCGGGATCTCGGGAACCTTGGCCTCGCCGTCCTGGTTGGTCCGCAATTCGTAGGTGGTGCGGAGTTTCTTGAGCTTGAACACAGCATGGCCCCTGACGAACCGGACCACCACGCTGGCGTGGTCGATAGGACGGCCGGACTCGGTCTTCACCACCATGTTGAGCTTGGTCATGGGTACCCCCGCGGCGTAAGCCGTGAAAGCCCACAGCAGCAGCACCGGCACGAAGAGCAAACGAACGAACGCACCCCGCATACGCATCATTCTCCCATTATAGGACTTTGCCTCCCCGTGCTAAGATGGAATTGTAGTACCCATCAGGCGCTTTCGAGTTGGGGGCGTAACGGATTCGACGGGATTGAATCGTGGTGGGGAGGCGTGCCGGGTTCCGAGCTCCCGTAAAACGATCGGAAAACCAAAACTGCCAATACGCAGTTTGCATACGCTGCCTAAGTAATTAGGTGGCCGCTCCAGCCGCTGAGCCCGCGCGGCGGTGAGTGAGCGTCATTTTGCGGGATAGGCCAATGGCTTCGGTCCGGAGCCGGCGGCTGAGATCCAATCGGGCTAGGCCTTCGCCGCCCTCGCCGGTTCTGAAGCGGTGGCCGACAATCAATGAGCCGGATACGCACGTAGTCTCTTCATGGCGAGCTTTCTCGGACGGGGGTTCAACTCCCCCCGCCTCCACCAACTCACTTGGCCGTGAACGACACGTCGATCACCAGCAGGATTACCAGCAAAGGCCAGACCACCCCTGGGGTCCACCACGGCGAAGGGAACGCGGTCCGGGCTCGCAAGGCAGAGCCATTCGACCTTGCTTGGCATCGGGCGATTTCGCCAACTCTTGCCGAGTGGGATTCCACTAACGATCACGAGAACTTCGATGATCTGCGATGCGTTCGAAAGGGTGGTCGCATGAAGAACCACCCGCATCCCGGCCGCATCGTCCGCCAGGATTTCCTCGAACCACTTGGCCTGACCGTCACCGAGGCCGCTAGAGTGCTCGGCGTTGCGCGCCAGACCATAAAACACCTCGCAACCGAAAAAGCGGGCATATCGGCGGAAATGGCCGTGCGCCTGTCCAAGGCGTTCGGACCCAGCCCCCATATGTGGGTCCGCCTCCAGGCCAATTATGACCTATCCCAAGTGCGGCAAGACGAGATCGGCGTGGCGCGCTACAAAGCTGGAAAGAAGGGAACGCCTACGATGTCGAAATCACCAAACACTACCGCTAAGCTCCCACCCGTCCACCCGGGCGCCATCCTCAAGGAAACCTTGGACGACCTTGGCATGTCCATGAACCGCCTGGCCCAAGAGTTACGCGTGCCAGCCAACCGCATCAGCGCCATAGTCGCCGGGCAACGCGCCATCACGGGGGAAACCGCGCTCCGCCTCGGACGCTACTTTGATACCACCCCCGACTATTGGATTAACCTGCAAGCGCGCTACGATCTCGAAGCTGCGCGCGATGCCTGGGAATCGCGGATCGCATCCGAGGTCAAACCGCACCAAGCGGCATGAAACCGCTCCGCCCCACGCTACAATGTATCGAGCCGCCTGCCCCGCGGCGCAAGCAAGCAGGAGAAGACAGCATGACAATCAGCAGGCGAAGTGCCATGGCAGTTCTGGGAGGTGCGATTTCCTCCGCCAGCTTGAACCGGCTATCTGCGGCGCAAGCAGAAGCGTTTGACATCGAAAAGGGACCTTTCCAGGCAACCCGCGAATCGCTCAAGGCGTACCGTGTGCCTGAGTGGTTTCGCGATGCCAAGTTCGGAATTTGGGCCCACTGGGGGCCGCAATCGGCTGCCGAATACGGCGATTGGTACGCCCGCCGCATGTACATCCAGGGCGAACGGCAGTACGAGTACCACGTCAAAACATACGGCCACCCGTCGAAGTTCGGATTCAAGGATGTGATCGCCACCTGGAAGGCCGACAAGTTCGATCCGGATCATTTGATGCAGCTCTATAAGAAAGCGGGGGCGAAGTACTTCTGTAGCATGGGGGTCCACCACGATAACTTCGACTTGTGGAACTCGAAGTATCAGCCGAAGTGGAACGCAGTGGCGTCGGGCCCGAAGAAGGACATCGTCGGTCTTTTCCGGAAAGCAGCCATCAAGCAGGGGATGAAGTTCGCGGTGAGCGAGCATCTCTCCAACAGCTACAACTGGTTTGCGACCGCTCACACCAGCGACAAAACCGGCCCCTACGCCGGGGTCCCCTACGACGGCGCCGATCCGACCTACGCCGACCTCTACCACGCCCTTCCCAAGGATTACGACCTCTCCAACATGACCGCGCTCGGCTCGGGAGCGATGTCCCGCGTGGCGCCGGACTCCTGGAAGCAGCTCTACTTCCGACGGATCAAGGACCTCATCGATCGGTATGAGCCCGATCTGCTCTATACCGACGGCGGGATCCCGTTCGACGAATACGGCCTCAACCTGGTGGCGCACCTTTATAACGCGAGCGCGGAGCGGAATAATGGCAACGCCGAGTCCATCTACACCAGCAAGGGCCGGCAGGACTGCGTGGAGGGGACATGTGTACTGGACTTCGAGCGGAGCCTTGCGTCGGGCATCCCGGCCAACCCCTGGCAGACCGACACTTGTATCGGCGGCTGGCACTACGACAAGACCATATACGAGGAAGCCAGGTACAAGTCGCCGAAGATGGTCATTGACATGTTAGTCGATATCGTCAGCCGCAACGGCAACCTGATGTTGAACTTCCCCCTGCCCAACAGCGGCGAGCTGGATCCCGCGGAGCTCAAGATTCTGGACGAAATCACCAAGTGGATGGCGGTCAACAGCGAAGGCATTTACAGCACCCGTCCATGGAAGATCTTCGGCGACGGCCCCGGCACGAAGACCGCCGCCGTGCCAGGCCAGCGGTTCAACGAGCAGAGCCGCAGGGATTTGACCGCCGAAGATTTTCGCTTCACCACCAAGGGCAACGCGCTGTATACGTTCGTCATGGGCTGGCCCCAGAAGGAGACGGTCATAGAACCCCTGGGGACCAACAACGCCGGCATGAAGGTGGCCAACGTGGCGCTGCTCGGCTTTAAGGGCAAGCTGCGCTGGAAGCAGGAGGCCGAGGCCCTGAAGGTGGAACTGCCGCCAACCAGCCCTTGCGATTACGCCGTCACGCTGAAGATAACAGGCGCG
This sequence comes from Bryobacterales bacterium, assembly GCA_003170915.1. Taxonomy (GTDB): domain Bacteria; phylum Acidobacteriota; class Terriglobia; order Bryobacterales; family Bryobacteraceae; genus Fen-178. The sequence goes on from PMYB01000068.1 coordinate 3,590, forward strand.
TAGCAAGCGCGCTAGGGCTGCAAGCGAAATCGCTTACAATGACAAAGGCGATTGCGATCCATGACTCCCATTCCTTGTTCCGCATTCCTGGTTTTCCTCGCCGCAACCGGGCTGGCCGGGGCCGGCATCCAGCACGTTGTGTTTGACTCCCACGCGCGCACCCGGGAGAAGTTTGCCACTGAATACGTTCCCACTCTGATGCACGAGTTCCCCGTCTCCGAGCATACGTGGGCGCTCAAGGACCTCAACCCGGATTTGCCCTCCGACTGGTCTTCCTTCAAGTTTCTGGTCATGGAAGTCAAGGCGTCCACCGCCCAGCGATTCCTCCTGCGGCTCTACACCGCGGACGGCGTGCGCGCCCTGCGCTTCCACCAGTTTGGCGGAGGCGTCTGGATTCGCGCCGCCGTCCCGTTGAGCTACTTCCAGAGCCAAAGCCAGGAAGGCCAGGATCTGGCTGCGGTCTTCAACAAGCCGCGGAGCCCCTTCTGGATGGCGCTAGTGGGACCTTTCGGCCCCATTAAGGCAGTCGCGTCGCTGGCCGTGGCCATGGTGGCGCCCGTCGGCAATCCCACGCTCGACGTTCGCAACGTCCGCCTTTCCAACGACGACCCCGGCTCCGAGGTCCTCGACAAGTTGCCCGTGGTGGATCAATTCGGACAGTGGATTCCAGCGGAGTATCCGGGCAAGATCAAGAGCCTCGAGCAACTCAAGAGCGAGTGGGACCGTGAGGACAAGTCCCTTCGCCCCGGCGAATTCGGCTACTGCCAGTACGGCGGATTCGCCAGCACCCAGGCTAAGGCGACGGGCTTCTTCCGCGTCGAGCAGATCGATGGCAAGTGGTGGTTCGTCGATCCCGACGACGTCATCCGGTTGGGGCGCTTTTTTGACGTCTACAGCCACAACATCTACGAATACACTCCGGAGCGCGAGTGGGTCGCAAAGCTGTACAAGCTCACTGGCAAGCCCCTGCTCATCGGGGAGTTTCACTTCGGAACTCCCACCAGGGGGCAGGCCGCGGCCCTCATGCAGGTAGCCAGCGAGAAGGAACGCGGCATCGCCTACCGCTATTACGTCGAGCAGGTGGCGTCCATGCCTTCTTTCGTCGGAGCGCACTGGTTCGCCTGGTTGGACGAGTCCGTCACCGGGCGTATGGACGGTGAGAACTACAGCTTCGGGTTCATCGATGTCACCGACCGCGCGTCGGATGAGTTTCTGCAAGGGGTAATCGCCGCCCACAAGCGGCTGCTGGCCGTGCATTCGGGCAAGTCCGCCCCTGTCAGCCAGAAAGCCAAGGTGCAATAGTCTATTTGGAGGTCAACATTCATCATGCGTAGCCAAGTTCGTCTGTCGGCGCTAATCGCGCTTTTCGCGGTATTCCTGGCGCTGCCCATTCCGCTCGCCGCCGCCGACGTCCCGCCAGTCAAGGTCTGGGAGACCACCATAGTCATCCCCACCTACCTCGCCGGAGACCCGGAGCCCAACCCGATGTTCTACTTCGGGCGGCAATCGCAGGGCGCCCAGGCGCCCGTCTATCCCTATCCCATGTACGACATTCTCACGGGCAAGAAGGCCGACAAGACCTACAAGATCGTCTACCTCGAGAATGAGTATCTCCGCATCGGCATCCTTCCGGAGCTCGGCGGCCGCATCTTCGAAGGGTTAGACAAGACCAATAACTACAATTTCATCTACCGCCAGCACGTCATCAAACCTACGCTCATCAGCATCATCGGCGCCTGGATCTCGGGCGGCGTCGAGTGGAACATCAACCACCACCATCGCGCCAGCACCTTCCTCCCCGTGCAGTACAAGGTGGAAGAGAACGCCGACGGCAGCAAGACCGTCTGGGTTGGCGAGCTCGAAGTGCGCCAGCGCATGCGCTGGGCAGTCGGCTACACCATCCGGCCGGGCAAATCCTACCTCGAGGCGTCGCTGCGAATCCTCAACCGCACTCCCGAAGTCAACACCATGCTGTGCTTCGCCAACGTGGCGGTTCACGTGAACGACCAGTATCAGGTCATCTTCCCGCCCAGCACGCAAATCGGCACCGGCCACTCCAAGCGCGAATTCACCAAGTGGCCCATCAACGACGAGGGTGTCGACGTCAGTTGGTGGAAGAACCACCCTTCATCGGTCTCGATCTTCGCCTGGAACTATCAGGACGATTTCTTCGCCGGCTATGACCATGGCAAGCAGGCGGGAACCATGAGCATCGCCGACCACAACGTCGTGCCGGGCAAGAAGTTCTTCGAGTGGGGCACGAATGCCGGCGCTCGCAATTGGGACGCCAATCTCACCGACTCCGATGGCCCCTACATCGAGCTCATGGTCGGAGCCTACTCGGACAACCAGCCCGACTATAGCTGGCTCGAGCCTTACGAGGGACGCTCCTTCTCCATGAAGTGGTACCCGTTCCGGGACATCGGCGGCGTGAAGAAGGCCAATTTGGACGCGGCCGTGAACCTCGACGTGGCCAACGGAACCGCCAAGATGGGCTTCTACACCACCTCGGCCCATGCGGCGGCCAAAGTCACGCTCAAGGCGGGCCAGAAGGTCCTGCTCCAGGAGACCGTAGCCATCAACCCCGGCAAGCCCTACACCAAGCAGGTCGCCGTCCCGGCCGGAATCGACGAGCACGATCTGGTCGCTTCCATTTCCGACGGCGGCAAGGAACTGGTCTCCTATTCGCCCGTCAAGCTGACGCCCGAGCCATTCCCTCCGGGTGTGACGCCCCCGCCCGCGCCGGCCGACGTCAAGACCAACGAGGAGCTATATCTGATCGGTCTCCGCGCGCAACAGTTCCACGATCCCACCATCGATCCCATGCCCTATTGGGAAGAGGCGCTCCGCCGCGATCCAGGCGACTCCCGCGTGAACACCGTCGTTGGCATTACCGCCTACTCGAAGGCGAAGTACACGGAAGCCGAGAAGTATCTGCGCACGGCCATCGCGCGGATCACGGACAAGTACACCGATCCCAAGGATGCCGAGGCCATCTACTACCTGGGGGCCACGCTGAAGGCGGAGGGCAAAACCGCCGACGCCTACACCAACTTCTATAAGGCCACGTGGAGCCAGGCCTGGAAGGCTTCTGGTTACTATTCGCTGGCCGAGATCGCGGCCGCCCGCGGCGATATGACCGCCACTCTCGATTTTGTCGACCGCTCCATCGACTCCAACGCGCTGAACATCCGCGCGCAGAACCTGAAGGCCGCGGTATTGCGGCGCACCGGGCGCCCCAAGGAGGCTCTCCAGTTGCTGGCCACGGCCGCGCACAAGATCGACCCGCTCGACGTTCGGTCCATGGCCGAACGCTGGTTGGCCTCGAAGGACCCGGCGGCGGCGAAGACTCTCACCTCCACCATGATCGATCATCCGCAAACATTTCAGGAGACGGCTGGCGAGTACCTCGACGCCGGCTTGTGGCAGGACGGCACCGACGTGCTCCTGCAAATGGTGGCCGCGGTCCCCGACAAGTCCAAGGTCCACCCCATGGCCTACTACTATCTGGGCTACTTTGCGGAGAAACTGGGCCAGGCGCCCAAGGCCACCGAGTACTATAAGCTGGCTCTAAGCATGCCCCCGGACTACGTCTTCCCCTTCCAGAACGAGGCCATCGACGTGCTCCGGGCCGCCATGAAGGCGAACCCTCACGATGCTCGCGCGCCCTACTACCTGGGCAATCTGTTGTACGACTGGCAGCCGGAAGAGGCCGCTGCGCTTTGGGAAGCCTCTGAGGCGCTCGACCCCTCCTTCGCCATCGTCCATCGCAACCTGGCCACGGCCTACGTCCACCAGAAGCCCGCGGCCGACCTCAACCGGGCCATCGCGGAGCTAGAAAAAGCGGTCTCGCTCGACCGTACGTACGCCCTGCATTTCGCCGAGCTGGATGAACTCTACGAGCAGGCCGGCACTCCCATTGAGAAGCGCCTTCCGCTGTTCGAGAAGAATCAGACCGTGGTCGCGCAGCGCGATGACTCGCAGAACCGCGCCGTGGCGCTCAAGGTGGCGGCGGGCAAGTACGCCGACGCCATCGCGATGATGACCGGCCGCAAGTTTGCGGTGGCCGAAGGCTCGAATCTCAACGTGAGCGAGCAGTGGGCCAACGCTCACATCCTGCGCGGCCAGCAGAGCCTCGCCGCCAAGCGGTATAAGGATGCGCTCGCCGATTTCGAGAAAGCTGTCACGGTGCCCGACAACCTTCCCTCGAGTGGGTTTGGCGGCGTCGGCGCTCGCAACACCGAGGTGGACTACCTGACAGGGCTTGCCTACGAAGGTTTGGGCGACCATGCCAAGGCCACTGAGTCCTGGAACCGCGGGGCCGCGGCCCCCGCGCAATTCGGGTCCGGACGGCGCGGTGGAATGCCTGCAACCGCGGGCGGAGGTCAATCCTACTATCAAGCGCTGTGTCTTCAGAAGCTCGGCCAGCCCGACAAGGCCAAAGCGATGTTCCAGGCCCTCGTGGATTCCGGCCAACGTGTGCTCACGCAACCGGCGCCCACTGAAGCCGGCCGCGGCGGCAGAGGCGGCCGAGGCGGGTCACAATCGCCGCGCCTCCGTTCGGCCAACGCGCATTACGCCATCGGCCTCGGCTACCTGGGTCTCGGTGACGCGGCCAAGGCGAAGACGGAACTGTCGCAGGCCGTCGAAACCAGCCCCGATTTGTTGGGTGCCAGGACCGCGCTGGCGGCGCTGAAATAAGCATGAAGCACCTCAAGCTGCTCGCGTTAACTCTGACGGCGGTTTCGCTGGTGGCGCAGTCGTCGCGCTCGCGCCCGGAAACCGGGGCCGCCGAGCTCGAAAAGGCCGTGTTGAAACCCGGCGAGATCTGGCCCGATGACCGCGGCCTGCATGTGCAGGCGCACGGCGGCGGAATTATCAAGCTGGGCGATACGTTCTACTGGTTTGGCGAGGACCGCTCGCAAGGCCTCGATCGCGCCAAACGCTACGTCAGTTGCTACTCCTCCAAGGACCTCGCGCACTGGAATTTCCGCAACCGGGTGATTCAGCTCGCGGACCCGGAGAACTTTGGGCCCGGATGGGTCTTGGAGCGTCCCAAGGTGTTCCATAACGCGAAAACGAAGAAATTCGTGATGTACATGCACATCGATGGACGCACCGCCGAGGGGTCCTACAAAATCGCGCGCGTCGGGGTGGCCATCAGCGACACGGTTGACGGAGATTACCAATACCTGCGCAGCTTCCGTCCGCTGGGGCATGAGAGCCGGGATATCGGGCAGTTCATCGACGACGACGGCGCGGCTTACCTGATCTTCGAGGACCGCCCGTTCGGCTTCCGGATTGCGCGGCTCTCCGACGACTACCTCTCCGTCGAGAAGGAGATGAGCCTGATTCCAGCCCACATGGAAGGCGGCGCCATCGTGCATTACCAGGGGCTGTATTACGTCATCGGATCTGCGCTCACCGGTTGGGCGCCCAATCCCAATAAGTACGCGACGGCACCGAGCCTGGAAGGCCCCTGGTCGGAATTCCGCGACATCGCTCCGCCCGAGACCAAGACTTACGGATCGCAGTCCACCATGCTGGTGAAGATTGTGGGCACGAAGAAAACGACGGTGATTTTCATGGGCGACATCTGGAGGCCGGGGACGCAGTGGGACTCGCGATACCTGTGGATGCCCCTGGAGATTGGCGACGGCAAACTGTGGCTTCCCGAGCCGAAGCCGTGGACGCTGGATCTCACGACCGGCGAAGCCGTTCCACAGTGACAAGTCTCTTACTCGAAACTTCTGCGGAACTCCTCGAACGCCCGCTTCAACTCGGCCACCTCGCGCTCCAGCGCCGCGATGCGCTCGCCCTCCGATGGCCCCCGCTCCGCGGTCGGCGCCGACTCTTCCGCCACCTCCACATCTCCGGCCAGAAGCTGCGCCCAGCGCTGCTCTTTGTAGCCCGTCTGCCGCGGCAGCTTCTTCACGTAACCCATCTCCACCAGCCGGCTCAGAGTGCTTTCCACCCCCTCCAGGTCCTCGAACTGGTAGAGCCGCTCGCTGCGCCCGCGCAACTCCCCCACGGTCTGCGGACCGCGCAGCATCAACACGCACAGCACCGCCGCCTCGCGCCTTCCCAGGTTGAACTTCTCCGTGAACCGCTGGCTGTGCTTCGGGACGCGGCTTTCTCCGCCTATCGTCCGCAACGCCAGGCCCTTCCCGCGCAACCCCTCGAGCGCGGTCTCTACCGTGTCCTCGTCCCAGGAAACCACCGGCTCGCGGTTGGATTTCTGGTTGCAGGCGTTCACCAGCGCGTTCAGTGAAAGCGGGTAGTAATCCGGCGTGGCGATCTCTTTTTCCAGCAGTGAGCCGAGCACGCGCGCCTCGGCGGCGTCCAGTTGCCAATCCATATTTCCAGTGTACGTTGTTACCATGAAGAGTCAGCGATGCCGGTAGAATGGACGGAACCCGCGCGGCGGCGCCAGCACCTCCAGGTGGAACACACCGCTCGCGCCACGGGTGAGCAGATCGCCGCCGCGCTTCGGCGCTCTTCCAAAGCCTTGTTCTCCCAGCAGGCGCCCGAAGGTTTCTGGTGCGGCGAGCTCACCGCCGACGCCACCCTCGAATCCGACTACATCCTGCTGCAACTTTTCCTGCACCAGCCCGAAGACCACGCCTGGAATCCGCCCACCTCGGTGCGCATCCAGAAGGCCGCCCGCGCCATCCTCGAACGCCAGTTGCCCGATGGCGGCTTTAATATCTACACCGGAGGGCCCGCCGACGTCAGCGCCACGGTGAAAGCTTACTGCGCTCTCAAACTTGCCGGCATTGACCCCGGCGGCGATCCCCTCCGCCGCGCCTGCGCGCGCATCCTGGCCCTGGGCGGCTTGCAGGCCGCCAACAGCTACGTCAAGATCAACCTCAGCCTTTTCGGCCTCTATCCTCGCGAGCACGTGCCCTCCATCCCGCCGGAAATCGTGATGCTCCCCGGCAACGTGCTCTACGAAATGTCCTCGTGGACGCGCTCCATCCTGGTGCCACTCTCCATCGTGCAGGCCCGCGGCTCCAACCGCCGGGCGCCCGCTGGGTTCACGCTCGACGAACTCCTGCTCCCCGGCGTCAGCCTCGCGCTTCCCAAGGGGAAGGGCCTTTCGCTGCTGTTTCACCACCTCGACCGCGTGTTTAAGCTCTGGGAAAAGCGCGGTCCCGCGCGCATCCGCAAGGCCGCCATCCGCGAGGCCGAGCACTGGATTCTCTACCGAACCCGCCACACCGCGGGGTTGGGCGCCATCTATCCCGCCATGATGTACTTCATCATGGCCCTCGACGCGCTGGGCTATTCCGAGGACCACCCCGACCTGATCGAGGCCATTCGCCACTTCGAATCCCTGCTCATCGACACCGGGGACCGGTTTATCTTCCAGCCCTGCGTCTCGCCCATCTGGGATACCGCCCTCTGCGCCTTCGCGCTGGGCGAAGCCGGCACCGCCGCCGATCCCCGCATGACCCGCGCCGCCGACTGGCTCATCAGCAAGGAGGTCCGCCGCAAAGGCGACTGGTCCGTCAAGCGGCCCGACACCGAACCCTCCGGATGGGCCTTCGAATTCGCCAACGAGTTCTATCCCGATATCGACGACACCGCCATGGTGCTGCTCGCGCTGCTCCACGCCAAGGCGTCCAATCCCAAGGCCCAGGCCGCCGCCGAGCGCCGGGCCATCAACTGGCTGCTCGCCATGCAATCGGGCGATGGCGGCTGGGCGGCCTTCGACGTCGATAACGATTGGGCCCTCCTCAACGAGGTGCCCTTTGCCGATCACAACGCCATGCTCGATCCCACCTGCCCGGACATCACCGGGCGCGTGCTGGAATCGTTTTGCCGCCGTGGCCTGGCGGGTCACGACGCTGTGCGCCGCGGCGTGGCCTACCTGCTCGGAGCGCAGGAAAAAGATGGAAGCTGGTACGGCCGGTGGGGTGTGAATTATATTTACGGATCGTTTCTCGCCATGCGCGGCCTGGCGGCCAGCGGCGCGCCGGAAGCCAAAGATGCCATCGCCAAAGCCGCGCAGTGGTTGCGGACCATCGAGAGCCCCGATGGCGGCTGGGGCGAATCCTGCGCCAGTTACGACCGCGAGGGCTTCGTGCCTGCGCCGAGCTGCCCCTCCCAGACCGCCTGGGCCGTCCTGGGCCTGCTGGCCGCCGGCGACCGCGACGGCGTCGCCGTCCGCCGCGGTATCCAGTTCCTTCTCGATCGCCAGAGACCCGACGGCACATGGCCCGAGGAAGCCACCACCGGCACCGGCTTCCCCAATGTCTTCTACCTCACCTACGGCATGTACCGCGACTACTTCCCGCTGCTCGCCCTGGCGCAGTCGTAAAGCACACTAAGCCACCCGCACCGTCTTCACATTCACGAACTCGCGGATGCCGTAGGCGCCCAGCTCGCGTCCAAATCCAGAGCGCTTGGCGCCGCCGAACGGCAGGCGCGGGTCGGAGACCACCATGCCGTTGATGAACACCATTCCCGCTTCAATCTCGTCGATGAAGCGCCGCTGCTCGGCTTCGTCGTTGGTCCACGCGCTGGCGCCCAGCCCGAACTCCGTGTCGTTCGCCAGCCGGATGGCCTCTTCGATTTCATCGGCGCGGTAGAGCACGGCCACCGGCCCGAAGGTTTCCTCGCCATACGCGGGTGCGTCGTTCGGCACATCCGCCAGCACCGTGGGTGCGTAATAATTGCCCGGCCGGTCGAGCCGCTTCCCGCCGAGGAGCACACGCGCGCCCATCTCCACCGACCGGCGCACTTGCTGGTCCAACCCTTCGAGAATATCCGGCGTGGCGAGCGGCCCCACCTGCGTCGTCTCGTCCATGGGGTCGCCCACCCGGAGCGCCGCCATGCCCGCCACCAAGGCCCGCTCGAACTCCGCGGAAATCCGCGCGTCCACAATGAAGCGCTTGGCGGCGATGCAGGTCTGCCCGTTGTTGATGGTGCGCGCCTCCACGCCGATCCGCGCCGCACGCGCGAGGTCCGCGCTGGGCATCACAATGAACGGATCGCTCCCGCCCAGCTCCAGCACCGTCTTCTTAATCAGCCTGCCCGCCTGGCTGGCCACCTGCGCGCCCGCCGGTTCGCTGCCGGTGAGCGTAACGGCCTTCACGCGTGGATCGCCGATCACGCGCTCCACCTGCGCGGAGCCGATCAACAGTGTCTGAAACACGTCCGGCGGAAACCCCGCGCGGCGGATGATGTCCTCAATTGCGAGGGCGCACTGCGGCACATTGGACGCATGTTTCAGCAGCCCCACGTTGCCCGCCATCAGCGCCGGGGCCGCGAACCGGAACACCTGCCAGAAAGGGAAGTTCCAGGGCATAACCGCCAGCACCGGCCCGATGGATTGATAGCGAATGAAGCTGCGCCCGACGCCGGTCTCCACCGGCTCGTCGGCCAGCAGCCGCTCGCCGTGCTCCGCGTAGTAGCGGCAGGCGCCCGCGCACTTGGCCACCTCGGCCCGCGCCGCGCCGATGTTCTTGCCCATCTCGAGCGTCATGATGCGGCCAAGCTGGGCCTTTTCGGATTCCAGGATGTCAGCCGCGGCGTTCAGCCAACGCGCGCGCTCGGTGAACGAAGTGCGGCGATACAACTGGTAGGCCGCCGCCGCGCGCCGCAGCCGGTCTTCGATCTGGTCTTCGGTGAGCGGCTCGAATGAGCGCAATGTCTCGCCGGTAGCAGGGTTAATGGAGGCAATCATCATTTATCATTTTAGTAGTTGGAGGAAGGAGATTTGTCTTGACCCATCGGGAACGCATCGCCGCCGCGGTGAACCACCGGGAGCCCGACCGGGTCCCACTGGATGTCGGAACAGCGCGGTTCACTGGGATGATTAAGGGGGCCTACGAACGCCTGGCGGAGCACCTCGGATTCGGCGAGCCCGGCGCCATCATCGACCGCATGCAGCAGGTGGTGGAGGTGGACGAGCGCGTGCTGGCGCACCTGGGGGTGGACGCACGCGCCCTCGCCCAAGCCGCGCCGGACCGCGGCGGCGACGTGGAGCTGAACGCCACGGACTACCGCGACGAGTGGGGCGTGGTGCGCACCAAGCCGGAAGGCTGCCTGTATTACGACATCCGGCAAAGCCCTCTGGCGGGCGAGATCTCGGCAGGCGACATCCTGCGGCATTCCTGGCCGGACCCCACCGACCCCGGACGCTTTCGCGGCCTCGGCGAGAAAGCCAGACGGCTGCACCAGGAAACCGATTACGCGGTGATCTTCAACGCGCGCTACAACGTGGTGCACACCACGCAGTACCTGCGCGGGTTCGAGGACTGGTATTGCGACCTCGGCCAAAACCACGAGCTGTTCCACGCCCTCATGGAGGCGGTGCTGGAGAACCTGCTGGAGCTGAACCGGCGGGCACTGACGGAGGTCGGGCCGTACATCGACGTGGTGGCTTTCGGCGACGACGTGGGCCTCCAGGACCGGCCGGTCTGTTCACCGCCGCTCTACCGCAAGCTGATCCGCCCGTCCCTGGAGCGAGTGGTGGAGCAGATCCGGCAGCTCACCTCGGCCAAAATCCTCTACCACAGTTGCGGCTCGGTCTACCGGCTCATCGGGGACTTCATCGAAATTGGCATCGACGCGCTGAACCCCGTGCAGGTGACGGCCAAGAACATGGAGCCGGAGCGCCTGAAGCGCGAGTTCGGAGACCGCATCGCCTTCTGGGGCGGTGTGGACACCCACGACCCGCTGCCCCACGGAACGCCCGACGACGTCCGCCGCGGCGCGCGGCGCATGTTCGACATACTCGGGCCGGGCGGAGGGTACGTGATGGCGGCAGTGCACAACATTCAGCCCGACGTTCCGCCGGAGAACATCTGTGCGCTGTTCGATGAGGGCCGCAGGTGCCTGTATGGCGTTACCAACTCCACCGCAGCCCCAGCTGCCCCGTCCGCGCCGAGCCCGCCGGCGGAAAAATAGCCGTCCCGGTGATGGTTCCGCCATTGACGTTGTTCACGGTGGTCTGGCCGCCCAGCGGAGTTCCGCCGCCCGTCGGCTCGCCCAGGTTGGTGTGGTTCAAGACATTGTGAAACGATGCCACCACGGTGACGGCCCCCATCCGCTCGAGCCGAACCGTCTTCTGAAGCCCCAGGCTGAAGATTATGTATCCGGGCCCTTCGATGATGCCCCGGCCCGCATCGCCCCACTGGCCGCTGGCAGGCGCAACGAACGCGGTCCGGTCGAACCATTCAGCCTGCGTCGGCGGCATGGCGATGGTTCCGGTCGCCAGGTCCGGACGAAAGCTCGTGAGGTTCACGTTGGCCGGCGCCGTGCCGCTGAATACCGGCGTGAACCAGTTGCCGGTGCTCAGATTGCACAGCATGTTGAGCTGCCAGCCGCCCAGCAGCCGGCCCTTGCCCGGCAGTTCGTAGAGCGCCTGGCTCATCCACTGGTGGCGCGGAACGGAATAAACGTTGCCACGGTCGCGCCGCCGGTCGTAGCTGTCCTCAACCGAGGTGTTCAGCTCGAAATCGCCGCTATCGTCGATGTCGCTGATCTCCTTGGCCCACGTCCACGTCGAGGTGAACATCAATCCCCTGCTGAAGCGCTTGCTCGCTTGCGTCTGCAGCCCGCTATAGAGCATGTTGGCCCCGTTGTCGGAGTAGGTAATGTTGGCGAATTGCGGGTACGGGCGCCGCGTGCTTACGAAGGGCGCCGTCGACGCCACTGGCTGGTTGGCGTCGCGCCGGTAGGCCAGTTGCGTCCCCTTCGAGCCGATATAGCTGACGCGCAGCCCGATGTTACGCGCTATTTCACGCTCTATTGAGAGGCTGTATTGCTGGGCGTAGCTGTTGCGCAGGTTGGGCGCAATGCCTCCCAGCGCCAGCGTTCCCGGCGAGCCCGGAACGGCGAACGGATTCGCCAGCGTGAATTGCGGCTGGCCGTTCACGAAGCTGTTGGTGCTCACCGTGGTGACGGAGAACGGACCGGCCGACATAGTCACTGGAATGTCGCCCGAATAGTGCACGTAGTATATGCCCCATCCGCCGCGCACCGCCGTCTTCCCGGCCTGGTCCAGCCGGTAAGCGAATCCGAACCGCGGCGCGAAATTGTTGTAGTCTCCGTTGCGCAGCGAACGTCCCACGCCCAGTTGAGCGGCGGTCTCGAGCGGAATCGTGGAAGAGGGGAACAGCGCGCTGATGTACTTCTTGGCCGCGTCGCTCGGTATCACGATCTTGCCCGTCGCCAGGTCGAACGAGTAAATATTGTCGTTCAGCGTGTACGCCGGGCCGTTGTATTCGTACCGCAGCCCATACATCAGGGTGAGGCGCGGCGTGACTCTAAAATCGTCCTGCGCGTAGCCCGCCCAGTCGCGGAAACGGATGTACTGGGGCTGGTACGGTTCCATGCGCGTCACCGATTGCGGCAATCCCAGCAGGAAATCCGCGTAGGCATTGCCCGTGAACGCGCCCGTGAACGAGTAGGTTCCCAGGATCGGGTTGCCGGAAGTGTTGGGCTGAAACCGGTCGTCGAACCAGTTGACTTCTTCGATGCCGAACTTCATGGCGTGATGGCCGGCGATCCAGCTCAGGTTGTCGGCCAACTGGGCGTGGCCGTCGTTCACCGGGTTGAGTAAGTTGATGGCGTTGCCCGTGACTCCCGAGATACTGAAGTAAGGGAGGCTGTTGGTGTAGCCCCGGCTGGGCAGTCCTCCGATACCGATCTGGTTCATGAGGTCCTGTCCATTCAGATTCGAGCTGCTGGCCGACACCAGAATCACCACGCCCGCGCGGAATTCGTTGACCACGTTCGGCCGGATGGTGTGGACATCCCCCAGCGTCCAGAAATTCACGCGGCGGATGTTGTCGGAGGTCCCCGCGGCCGAGGGCGGCAGCGACGAGCGCGCGCCCGG
>PMYB01000064.1 GCA_003170915.1 Bryobacterales bacterium
TAATTATGCGCGGATGTATATACCTGCCGCGACAAGTTGTCCGGCGCCGACATGTTCTACGCCAATTCCGCCATGAAGAAGGGCGACCTGGCGCCACGCGGCGCCTGGATTGCCGGCGGCATCGAAACCAGTTTTCCGATCGCTCACAGCCGCTTGACCGTGTCGCCCGTGAACTTCGCCACCGCGACCCATGCGGACGGCAGCGCCACGGTTTTCGTCGGCGCGCGCGATCGCGTCAGCGGCATGGAATGGCGCGTCGCCTATACCCTGCATCCCGGTAGCGCGGTCCTCGAAGAAAAGGTCTGGCTGAGCAATCCGGGGTATGTGCGACAGCCTTTTCAATGGTGGAGCAACGCCGCCATCCGCCTGCCCGATGGCGGGCTCCAGTTGACTTACCCGATGTGGGTGACCGCTCCCCATGGCGCGGGCGTCCTGGATTCCTGGCCGGTGAACGCGGCGCGAATCAACCTGAGCAACACCGCCCGCTTCGCCGGAGACCTGGGCCTGTTTGCCTACGGCAGCCGCGAACCTTTTTTTGCCGAGTACAACGCCCGCTCGCGCACCGGCGTAGCGCATTGGGCCGATCCCAAAGAGGTTCCGGGAAAGAAAATATGGGTCTGGGGAAATCGTAACGAAAGCTATAAGGACACGCTGAGCGACGACCACAGCGGCTATATCGAAATCCAGGCCGGCCTCGAGACCACGCAGGAAACGATGGAGTTTCTCGATCCCCAGCAATCCCGTTCGTTCACCGAACTCTGGATCCCCACGCGCGACACGGGAGGGATCTCGCGCGCGACTCGTGACGCGGTTCTGTTTCTCCAGCGCAAGCCGCAACCCGGCGGCAGCGTCAAGGCCGCCATTGACTTGAACGTCACGCGCCTGGTACCGCATGCCCGCGTGAGTGTGACCAAGGGCGATCGGATCGTGTACCAGCAGGATGCCGACCTGGACCCCGCCGCCGCCTTTCACGCCGAGACACCTTCGGTCAGCGCCGCCGGAAAATTCCGCGTCGAGTTGAAAGACGCCTCGGGCCAGGTGCTGCTGGCGCATCAGGAAGACACTTACGATGCCGTGACGCCCGCGGAAGTGACGATCGGTGGCCCGGTCAATCCCGCCCCCGGTGAACGCACGCCGGAACAGGAGACGCTGGCCGCGGGCGAGCAGGATGAACTCATCCGTCTGCTCGACCGGGCGGCCCACGGCTACCAATTTGCTCTGTCGGCGGCTCCCCAGAGTCTCGCGTTGCGCAAAGCGGCCGGGAGGCTTTCCATCACGCTGGGCCGGTGGGCCGAGGCGCTGGAGACCCTGACTCAGGTTCACAAGGAGAATCCGTCCGACGCGGAAGTCACTTACTACCTGGGCGTGGCGCGGTCCGAATCAGGTGACGATAGCGCCGCCCGGCTGTTGTGGCAATCCGTGCCGGGCGATTCGCGAATCGGACTGGCGGCTCAATACCAACTGGCCTGCGCCACCGCGCGGGCGGGCGACCGGAAAACCGCGGTGGAGACGATGCGCGCCCTGGCGGCCCGCGGCGCCGGCCATGCCGCGGGTCTGGAGATCGCATTGCTCCGCCGCCTCGACCGGACCGCCGACGCCCAAGCCGCGCTGGCACAACACCTGGCAGCCAATCCCATGGACTCGCTGCTCGGTGTGGAGGGCACCCTGCTCGGGCAGGAAGATCCAGGCATCTGGCGACACCTGGCAGCCGATCCGGAATGGGTGCTGGACCTGGCCGACGACTATTTCGCGATCGGACTCTATGAAGACGCCATCGCTCTGCTCGACCGCAACTATCCCCAGGTGGCCGAACTGGAGACCGAGCCCGGAGCTGTTTCACCAAACGCCTATCCGCTGATCGCCTACTATCGCGGGTACGCGCGAGCGCGGCTGGGACAATCTCCGGCGGGCGATTTCCGCCGGGCATCCGGGCAGTCCGCGCTCTACGTGCACCCTTACCGTGCCTCGTCGTATCCCGTTTTGCGCGCCGCCATCGAGCACAACCCCGCGGACTACACCGCCCATTATCTGCTGGGCTTCCTTCTGTTCAACCGCCGTATAACGGAGGAAGCTCTGGCGGAATGGCAGCAGGCGCGACCCGCTGCCGAGGGCATCGCCTCCTATTACGGCACCGTCGCGCGCGTGCTGATCGGCGCCCAGAAGGATCGGCTCGCCGAGGGCCTCATCCAGGAAGCTCTCGCCAGGCATCCGAATGATGGCGATTTGAAGCAATTGCTCGCGAGCGCCGTGAACAGCGCCGGCGGCAGCCGGCCGGCAGTGCCGCCTCCGCCGTCGTTCTCCACACCCACCGAAGCCGCCGGCTTTGCATTGGGGTTGCTGGCGCAAAATGACCTGAACGGCGCGGCGAATGTGTTTCAGGAGAAGAATTTTCCCGAGGAGAACCAGCCGCCGGAAGTCCGCCAGGCTTACGCCGAACTGCAACTGCGGGCAATTGTTTCGGCCGCCGCATCGGGCAGGTGCGCCGGCCTGGACGCGCGCATCGACGATTTTGCTCCAGAGAACAAAGCTTTGGCTTTTACGTTTCAGGGATTTGCCGGCTTGGCGAAGCAACTCCGCATGCAATTCTATTTCGGGCTTGCCGAGTGGCGCTGCGGCGACCAGAAGGCGGCCGCGAAAAGATGGAGTAGAATCGCCAAAGCCAGCGCTCCTCTATCGTCCCCAGACCATGGATTCCCGTTATTGGCGGCTAGCTTGACCGACCCGGCCGGGTCGTCGCGGGCCATCGAAACCGCCCTGGAGGGCATTCACACCAGCGGCGGCTCCACCGATAAGAGCCTTCTCCTGTACTCGGAAGGCATCTTGCTGCGGGCCGCCGGGCGCGAGGAAGAAGCCATCAAGCGCTTTGCGGAAGGCGCCGAAACCGAATCGCCCTTCACCCGCTATTTGAATCGATCCGCGCAATCCGACCCACCCCTGCCGCGGTAAGCGTTCGCCGGGTCCTCACTTATTTGTGAAAAGGAATTTCCCGCCGCTCGCGGCCACCACGCGCAAGGCCGTCTTGCCCACTAACTTTTCGATCCGCGGCGCCTGCGGCCCTTCCGCCACCAGGTAATACCGCTCCGGGCGCGGCCAGCGCTCCGCCAAGTCGCGATCGTCGATGAAAACGTCCTTCGGCGCGTCCGGCGCGTAAGACCCATATACCAGATTATTGACCCGCCCATTCAGCAGCAGCGCGCGCTGGTTGGTGTAGAAGAAAACCGAAGAGAAGGTGTAATACTGATCGTCCACAATCAGCTTTCCCGGCGGCGCCTGAAGCAGCGCCTCGGCCAGCGGCCGCGACGACAGGTAAGGATCGAACACCACCATCGCCAGCCGCGCCGCATGGAAGAACAGCACCATCATGGCCGCCAGCGCAGCCAGCGGCACGAGCCTGTGACCGGCGGGCCGCCAGGCTGCCACCGCGCCCAGCACAAACGCCACCCCCGCCACCGCCAGCGGCAGCCGCAAATAGGCAAACGCCCGCAGGGTCAGGTCCGTCATGTGACCCAGCGACAGCGTATAGACCTCGGGGTTCTGGCTCAGCGCCCCCGCAATATCACCGGGCGTGGCGAGGCCGCGAACCATCCACAGGATGGCCGCGATGGCCGCCGCCGCCATTGTGGCCACCACCGCAATCGCCTTTGTGCCGTAACGCAGCCACGGGTCCTGGCCGGCGATCGCCGATCCCAGTAGAAGCGCCAGCGCCGGATAGCACGGCATGGAGTAATACTCCTGCGTGGTGGAGAACGTAAAAAACAGCAGAATGAATCCGCTCCAGCACAAAGCCATCAGCCGCACCCTCGACGCCCGGTCCGGCTGGCGGTAATTCAGTCTCAGCGCGGCGGGGAAATAGACGCTCCACGGGAACAGCCACAGCAGGTGAAACAGCCAGAACCAGGCCCGCGGCACGGTGTTGTAATCCCGCGGATAGCGCAGGTTCAGAAAGCGCAGAACGTGCTCGTTGATGAAGTAGAACCAGAAGAACCCATGGTAGGAGCCCCTTTCGCTGTGCATGGTGAAATCGAAATACGGAGGGTTGCGCAGCGTGGCCAGCACGTGCCAGGGCGCGGCAATCGCCAGGAACAGCAGGATGCCGGAAAACGGCCGCAGCCGCGTCCAGGTCCTGCGAAGGAACAACTGCCTGGTGAGGCCAAGGTAGACGAGGCCGGCCGCCACTGGGAAGCACGCCGCGATCAGTCCCTTCAGCAGCAGCCCGGTTCCCATGGAGGCCCACATGAGCATGGCCCAGCGCGCCGGATGCGGCTCGTCTTCGTCGACGGCGCGCAAGAGGCTCCACAGCGCCAGCGTGATAGCGAGCGTGAGAATCACGTCCGGGATCAGGATGCGGGTGAAGAGAAACAATCCCACGCTGGTGGCCAGTACCGTGCCGGAGCACAAGCCCGTGCGGCGCCGGAGCCCAGGCGGCGCGCCCCACGCGCCGAAGCGCGCGGTGACCCAGCACAGCAGCACCGTGGAGAGCGCAATGGGAATCCGCGCCGCCCAATCGTGCACGCCGAAGATCAGGAACGACACCGCGATCATCCAGTATTTGAGAGGGGACTTTTCCAGATAGGCGACGCCATCCAGACGCGCGGTCACCCAGTCGCCGGATTGCAGCATGTTGCGGGCAATCTGCGCCTGCACCGAGTCCACGTCGTCCATCAGGGATGGCGGGCTCACGATGCACCCCACGAAAATCAGGGCCGCCACCAGCGCGACGATGACCTGATAGCGAACACTCGAATCAGTGGAAACCGGCATGGATGCGTCTCTCCACATGATCGCCTATCGGAGTCCGTCGGAGTCCGTCGCGCTTGTCACCGGAGGCAAAACGGTGCATACTTGGCCCGGATCGGTGGAGGATTGCCGTGACGAAGCCCTGGATGGTGTACGGCGCTCGGGCCCTGGCGTTATTGTGGGCCGGATTCTGGATCTTCTTCTTCGTAGGATCGGTAATGGTCGAGACCGCGCCCGCCCAGGTGATCGTGGTCGGGTCGGCAGTGCTTCTGCTCTTCGCCATCCTGGCCCTGCTTCCTTGGCGCTGGGAAGCGGCCGGAGGCCTTCTGCTCGTGGTGATGAGTTTGGTGATCGGAGCGACCTATGCCATCGCGTCGGCTTCCATCGTCAGGCGCGACGGATCGCGGCTCCCTCTGGCTGTCCGCGCGATCACGACCGTGGTTTCCACTGGACCGCCGCTGGTGGCCGGGATTCTCTTCCTGATACATCATCAGCGGATAGTGAGCACTCGAGCCGGCGCCGGGTGAAGCGCTTTCAGGGGCGGGACCACCTCGACCTTCCATCTCTTCATCCACAGGAAAAGCGTCAGCAGGCCCCACAACTGAAAACCCGCGTTGATGCGCCTCTCCATGTGATCGCGGATGAGAGATTGAATCGCGCGCGCGTCGAAGATCCCCGTGGATGCGATGGCTTGCGGAGTCAGCGTATCCATCAGCAATGGCCGCAACACTCCGCGGAACCAGTCGTGCGCCGGAATGTCGAAACCGGTCTTCTTCCGGTTGAGCACGGTTTCCGGCAGCCTCCCGCGCATCAGCTCCTTGAGAATGAACTTCTGGGTGAAGCCCCGGATCTTCATACTCTGGGGCAGGGAAGCCGCGAACTCCACGATCCGGTGGTCCAGGAATGGCGGACGAACTTCCAGCGAATGAGCCATGCTCATGCGGTCCGTCTTGTAGAGAATATCGTCCGGAAGATAGTAGGCCTGGTCCACCAGCAGATAGCGGTCTATGACGCCGCGGGATTCAATCCCCAGCCGATCGACCAGCCGCCGCAGCCCGTTCCCGTTTCCGCCGGGCTGGATCTGTCTCCGCTGCTCGTTGGAAAACGCTCCGTTCCAGAAGAAGTGCGCCTCGTCGGGGTGGAGCCAGCTTCCCTCTATCCAGCGCTTCAGCTTGTACTCCAAGCCGATCTTCTCGTCGGAGACCGGCAGGCACCGCTCGAATCCCCTCAGCATCAACCGCCGCAGCGCCCCGGGCACCAGCCGGAAGGGCCGTGTCAGGCGGTCGGCCTGGTAGGTGACATATCCACCGAACAATTCGTCCGCGCCTTCACCCGAAAGCGCCACCGTCACGTGGCGCCGGCTCATGCGCGAGAGATACCACACGGGCAACGCCCCCGCATCCGCGCTCGGCTCGTCCGAGTAATAGGCGAAATCCTCGATGGCGCTCTGCAGTTCGACGTCCGGGTTCAGATCGAACTCGTGATGGTCCGTGCCGTAAATCCGCGCGATCTCCCGGAANNGCGTAGTGCAGGATGGTCGAGGAGTCGATGCCGCCGGAGGCCCAGACTCCCAGTGGAACGTCCGAGACCAGGTGCTCGCGAATGGAGTCGCGCAGCAGCCAATCCAACTCCTCTTTCGCGTCGTCCAGCGACCACTGCCGCTTCTCGTTGGCGGGTATCTTCCACCACGGGGCGATCCACAGTTTCCCGTGACGCCATTCCAGAAGGTGCCCCGGCGGCAGTTTGCGAACCCCTTCGATGAGAGTGAGGGGACCCGGAACATAATTCACCGAAAGGTACGAATCCAGCGCCTCGAGGTCGAGTTGCCGGGGCACGTCGGGATGTTCGAGAATCGCCTTCAGCTCCGATCCGAAGCAAACGTCGTCGCCCCGCCGGTAATAGTACAGCGGCTTGATCCCCATCCGGTCGCGAGCCAGCACCAGGCGCTTGCGCGATTCCGTCCACAGGGCCACCGCGAACATTCCCCGCATGCGCGAGAAACATTCCGTGTCCCACTCGAGGAATGCCCGCAGCACCGTCTCGGTGTCGCAGTGGGAATGGAACCGGTGCCCCAGTTCCTCGAGCTCCGCGCGAATCTCGAGATGGTTGTAGATCTCGCCGTTGAACGCGACGGCGGTGTCGCCATCGTCGCTGAGGAGAGGTTGATCGCCGCCGGTCAGATCGATGATCTTCAATCGGACGGCGCACAGGGTTGCTTCGCTGCCCTCGAAAACCCCTTGCTGGTCTGGTCCGCGATGGTATAGCGCTTCGGTGATGCGGTGGGCGACACCTCGGTCCACCGCTCGACTAAGCCGAGTAAATCCCGCGATTCCGCACATTACGACAAATCCCCGTTCCCCGCAAAAAACTGCTCTTCGATCCATTCTTCGATGGATTTGTGTAGAATATAGCACACGGCGCGGCGGAAGTTTAGGGGTATCGCGTGCTGAGTGTCGATCATGGATATTATTGCGCATGGATTGTGGGCGGCCGCGGGTACGACGGCAGCCAGGAAATCGGCCGGCGCCCGAATTCGGGTGGGATGGACAGTCTGGTGGGCCATGTTTCCGGATTTGCTCGCATTCGGGCCGCCCGTGGCCATTGGCTTATGGCTGCTTCTGACGGGTAGGGCGGATGTCCGATCCATGCGCGGCGGGCATTTGCCGCATGTGGGCTTGGGGGTGCCGCTTTATCCTGCCGGTCACAGTTTGATCGTGTTTCTTCTGGTTTTCGGAGTGACGTCGCTCGTGGCGCGCCGTGTCGTGCTCGAGTTGTTGGGATGGCTGTCCCACATCCTGATCGATATTTTCACGCACAGCTTCCGATACTACGCCACCCGGTTTCTTTGGCCGGTCTCGGACTACCGGTTCAACGGGATCCCCTGGTGGACGCCGTGGTTCTGGTGCTGTACCTATGGAGCCCTCGCGATTGTGTACTTCCTGCTGTGGAGGAAGGGATGGCTGCGCGCATCCATTGAGTGAGGCCGCTTGCCGCCAATTGTTGGGCGCGAGGCACGCCTCGCCCCCTCGGCCTAAAAGTGGATCTTGGCGCCGATCTGGATCTTGCGCGAGCCGCTGTACACGGTGTTGTTAATGCGCCCGAAGATGCTGCTGGTGACTGTGGCCGTGGGCGGGCCAAACGCAACCGAATTGGTCAGGTTGGTGGCGTCGGCGCGGATTTCCAGCTTCACCCTCTCGGTCACCGGCACGCGCTTCAACAGCGAGGCATCCAGCTCGAAGTAGTGCGGCCCCACCAGGAAGTTCCGCCCGGTGTTGCCGAACTGCCCGGGCGCCGGAATGGAGAACTGCGCCGTCTGAGTGGGGTTCAGGTACCAGATCAGCCCGCTGGCGGAATCCAGGTACGCCTTGCCTTCGCCGGAGCTGCACCCACCGGTGCAGTTGGCGGGCGTCTGCACTACGCTGCTGAAGGTGTTCGAGCCGGAGTACACGGTGAAAGGACGGCCGCTGGTGACCCGTCCGTAACCCGAAACTTCCCATCCGCCCACGATGCGGTCCGCCAGCCGGGAGGCGCCGGCCAGGAAGTGCTTCCCCTTTCCAATCGGCAGCTCTTCCACGAAGTTCCACTGGAACGAGTGCCGCCGGTCGAAGTCGGATGGCGCGTAGTTCAACCCGCGGTTGTAAATGTCGAACGGGGTGGAATTGGCCGATGCGCTGTTGGCGGTACTGACCACCGTGATGGTCGGGTCGAACGATCGCGTGTCGAGCGATTTCGACCAGACGTAGGCGAGATTGAACGACATGCCGTTATGGAAGCGGTGGTCCACCTGGGCTTCGAGCGAGTTGTAGGTGGAGAAGTCGTTCGAATCCAGGACGTTCAGGCCGCTGGTGTACTGCGGGTAGGGGTAGAAAAAGAACGGCAGCCCGGCGGAAAGCTGGGTGACCGATTGGCCGTTCTGCAGCCGCGAGGCGATGGCCGACGCCAGCCCTCCCATCGAATTCAGGGTGAGGTTCGAGGCGTACAGCCGCCGCACCATCTGCGAACCGGTCTCGCCGGCGTTCAGGCGCGAATCCGACTTGAGCAGGCTGTCCATGAGCGGCGAATCCCCGCCGGCTTTCACTATGTTGAAGGCGTCCAGAAATCCGTTGCCGAACATTTGGGCCTGGTTGACGTTGTAGGCGCCCAGCAGGTGATACGCCCGCCGCCCGATATAGGCGATATCGATCACCGTGCGGTTGGCAATCTGGCGCTGGATGCCGAGCGACCACTCGTGCGTGCGCGGCGTCTTGATGTTGGGGTCCACCACCGTGTTCGACGCGGCCGCGAAAGCCGCCGGTTGCGTCAGAGTGCTGGGCGACGTGGACGGAGCGTTGAGCGCGGGCAGATTCGCCAGCCGGCCCCCGCCCTGGCCGAAGCTCTGGTTAATCACGGCCAGCGCGTTACCCGGCAGGTCGGGCAGGATCTGCGATGCCAGCACGAACGTGTTGATCCGGTCATAGGCGATGCGGTAGTTGGCGCGGACCGAGGTCTTTCCCGTCGAGAACGGGTCCCACGCGAAGCCCACCGAAGGCTCGAAATTGTGCATCTGGTTCTTAAACAGCTTCCCTGGCACCCACTGAACGGTATCGCTGGGCGTCCCTCCGGCCACCATCGCCTGGTTGGATACCAGAATGTTGCCTTCCGGTGTGTTGGGCGAAAGGCGGAGTTCCCACCGCAGCCCGAGATCCACCGTCAGGTTGGGCCGCACTTTCCACGTGTCTTGCCCGTAGAACTCGTATTCGGGGTAGCGCGTGTCGAACTGGAAGGTGCTCTTGGTCCACTGGCCACCTTGATTCACGAAGCCGCGGTCGATCTGGCCCACGCGGCCCAGCATGAAATTGATATCGGACTGGAAGTCGGGCCGGTCGTAGGTGGTGTTCAGATCGGAGGGCAGCCCGAAGGTGGCGGGGTCGACGGTGTTGATGTTGGGGTCGAAGTTCACCTCTTCGGCTGCGTTCAGACCGGCCACCGAGCCGCGCTGATCTTCCTCGCGTACGCGCCGCAGGTTGAAACCAAACTTGAACGCGTGAGCGCCCCGGAAATACGCCAGGTTATCCACGAACTGCCAAGTGCTCACCACGCGAGAGTTGCCGAAGTAATACTGCCAGGTGGTGTCCACCGGAGCGGTGGCGATGGAAACTTTCTCGAGCGAGGAGGGCTATCCGAAAATCGGGTCGTAGCGGTTCTCGCCAACCACCAGCTCGTTGGTGACGTGCGCGCTGGGAGTGAATCGCCAGTTGATGGCGAAGTTGCGCGGCCCGCGCAGCGTGTTCACCAGGCAGGGGCCGCCGGGAAAGATGGGCTGGCCGCTGTTGACGATATCGCAATTGCTGTCATCGCGGCCCACATGCACCAGCGTCTTAAGACCTTAGACCTTGAGTCGCTTTCTAATCGCATTGTGGAACGACGGACCTTTGTCCTATGATGACTAAGGCGAAGGAGACGCATGCATGAGTCTGGCAATCCAGCGGTGAGGTCGCCAAATCAGGGGCCAGACAGGCTTTTTTCGCCTCGCAAGCTCCCTGCGCATCTCTCCCTTTGGCTCACGCTAGTTTTTGCCGGCCCGGGAATTGCCGGTGGGCAAACCGGCGCCGGGCAAGCGCCGCCACAGAATCCGGCGGAGATGGCCACTCGCGATGAGCCGGCGACGTTTAAGGCCAGGGTGAATCTCGTCCTGGTGCCCGTGGTCGTGCGCGATCGTCAAGGGCATGCCCTCGGGAACCTCAAGCAGGAAGACTTCCAGCTTTTCGACAAGGGCAAGCCGCAGGTCATAACGAAGTTTTCAATCGAAAAATCGGGAGGTCAGGCTGCCAGGGCGGCGCAAACCTCCGAGGCTAATCCCGCCGACAAGTCTCAGGAGCCAGCGGATCTGCCGGAGCGATTTGTCGCTTACCTGTTTGATGACGTTCACCTGGTGTTTGCGGACCTCGCGCGGGTGCGAGACGCCGCCAGCCGCCATATGGCTGCTTCGCTCCAGCCTACGGACCGCGCCGCCGTTTATTCCACGTCTGGCCAGACCATGCTCGAATTCACGGATGATCGCGACAAGCTGCGGGAGACCCTGCTTCGTCTCCAGCCCCGGCCCATCGCCCGACCCATGGCGATGGAATGTCCCGACGTGAGTTATTACCTGGCGGACATGATCCAGAACAAGAACGATCCGATGGCGCTACAGGCCGCCACGCTGGAGACCATGGCCTGCATGCAAATGGATTCGAGCCAGCGAAGCGCGGCCGAGCAGATGGCCAGAGCGGCCGCCCAGCGCGCGTTGATCTCCGGCGACCAGGAAACTCGCACGGCACTCAGAGTCCTGATGGACGTGGTCCGCCGCATGTCGGCCATGCCGGGGCAGCGAACCATCATCCTGGCTTCTCCCGGTTTCCTTACGCCCGAGCTCCAGCAGGAAAAAACCGACATCCTCGACCGCGCCATCCACTCCAACGTAATCATCAATTCTCTGGATGCGCGCGGCCTCTACACCGACAGCACCTATGATGCCAGCCGGCAGACCATCAGCTTGGGCGCGTCCAGAATCAAGGCGCAATACGAACGCGACGCCGACCGGGCGCAGGCCGACGTGCTGGCCGAGATGGCCTCGGGGACCGGCGGCGCCTTCTTTCAGAACAACAACGACCTGGATGAAGGCTTCCGTCGACTAGCCGTCGCGCCGGAGTACTTCTACCTGCTGGGGTTCTCGCCGCAGAACCTGAAACTGGACGGCAGCTTCCATGCTTTGAAGGTCGCCCTCAAGCCCCCGGGCGATCTCAGCCTTTCCGCGCGCCGCGGCTACTATGCCCCCAAACACTTGTCCGACGCGGTGGAGAGGGCCAGGCGCGAGATCGAGGAGGCGCTCTTCTCCCGCGAGGAGATGCGCGATATTCCAGTCGAGCTGCACACGCAATTCTTCAAATCCACCGAGCAAGACGCCCGGATCGCCCTTCTGGTCCGCGTGGACGTGCGGCATCTCCGGTTCCGCAAAGAGGATGGACGAAACCGGGACGATCTCACGGTGGTCTCCGGCCTGTTCGACCGCAATGGAAACTACGTGATTGGGAATCAAAAGCGGATCGAGATGCGCCTGCGCGACGAAACCCTCGAAAACAGGCTGGGATCGGGGCTCACCGTGCGGACCAGCTTTGACGTGAAGCCGGGAAGTTACATGATCCGGCTGGTGGTAAGGGACGACGAAGGGCAACTGATGGCAGCGGAGAACGGCGCTGTCGAGATTCCATGAATGGAGGTGTAGAGTGCTCATTCTGAGCCGCGACCGTAAGGGAGCGGATGCGCAATCGGTTATGACGTTCTGTTTAGCCGGAGTCTTGTTCTGTGCCGGCGCTGCGGCGCAGGCCCAGCAGGCAGGCGCTCCGGCCGCCTCTCAAACTGTCATCCGGACGGAAACGCGGTTGGTCCTAGTGGACACCGTGGTGACCGACAAGAAGGGCGTCTACATTCATGATCTAGTCTTGAAGGATTTTCGCGTCTGGGAAGACAACAAGGAACAATCCATCAAGAGTTTTTCCTTCGAGGCGGATCCGGCCTCCCCGTCCGGCTCTCAAAAGCGCTACCTGGTCCTTTTCTTCGACAACTCCACCATGAATCCCGGCGACCAGATTCGAGCGCGCCAGGCGGCGGCCAGGTTCATCGATAATAACGCTGGTCCAAACCGGCTGATGGCCGTCGTCAATTTCAGCGGCGCCGTGCAGATTGCCCAGAACTTTACGGCCGACGCCGATCGGCTGAAACAGGTGGTGAGCGGTGTGAAATCATCGGCGGTTTCGCCGAATGTCGAAGTTGCCTCGATCGGCATGCCCCGTTTGGGCCGAGGCGCGGCCGATTATGGCGCGCGCAGCGTAGTGCTTGCCTTGCGAAGTCTGGCCAAGAACCTGGCGGACGTTCCCGGCCGTAAGACCCTGATCCTGTTCACCGCCGGCTTTCCGCTCAATTCCGAGATCCGGTCGGAGGTGACGGCCGCCATTGACGCCTGCAACAAAGCCAATGTTGCGATTTATCCCATAGACGTTCGCGGTCTCGCCGTGGGCGGGTTTGACGCCGCCGGGCCGCGGGGCGCAGTGGTCGAGCCTCGCCCCGCTGGTGTGCGTGCCGGATTCGGCTTCTTGCAGGCTGCTTCTTTTGTTGCGTCATCCCCTGAATGGGAACCGCAGACCGGCGGTGGTGGGCAAAAGGGAGGCGGAACCACCGCCGGTTCTCCAGGTGGTGGGTCCAGCAGCCGGCCGGGTGGGGGCGCCACGGGTGGAAGTACCACGGGCGGCCGCACCACCACGGGCGGCGCCACCACGGGCGGCCGCGCCACGTCGGGCAACACCACGGGCAACACCACGGGGAGCCGGGGCGCGACGTCAACCGGCGGTGGCAACCCCAATACCATGGTTCCCGGCCAGGCCTACCGCACCAATCCATTCAACCTGCCGCGGCAGATTGTTCCGCCAGTTCCCTTTTCGGCGACGGCCAATCAGGAAGTCCTCTATATGCTGGCGGACGGCACCGGCGGCTTCGTAATCGCCAATACCAATGACTTGCTCGGCGGGCTGGAAAAGATCGGCAAGGAGCAGAACGAGTACTACATCCTCGCCTATACGCCCCCGGAATCCCTGGAAGGCAGCTGTCATACGCTGCGGGTCAAGGTGGATCGCGGTGGAACCAACGTCCGGGCGCGTAGCGGGTATTGCAATGTCAAACCGGTGGACCTGCTCGCGGGGAAGCCGGTCGAGCAGGACCTGGAGAATCGCGCCACCGGCTCGCAGCCCGGGACCGTTACTGCCTCGATGCTGGCTCCGTTCTTCTACACCTCGCCGAACACGGCCCGGGTCGACGTGGCCATCGAGATCCCCTCCGAATCCCTCAAGTTTGAGAAGGTCAAGGGGAAGCTGCATTCCGAAGTCAATGTTCTCGGTATCGCCTATAAGCTCGATGGCGCCATCGCCGCGCGGTTCAGCGACACCGTCAAGCTCGATCTGGAGAATCAGAAGGAACTCGCCGCATTTAAGCAGAAGCCGCTTCACTACGAGAATCAGTTTGACGTGGCCTCCGGCAAGTACAATTTCAAAGTCGTCTTCAGCTCGGGCGGCGAGAGCTTTGGCAAGCTGGAACAACCGCTGGTCGTCGATCCCAACGACGGCACTCAATTCGGCCTCAGCGCCCTGGCGCTCAGCAAGGAAGTCCATCGAGTGTCCGAGCTGGAGACGGCCCTGGACGCGGAGCTGCTCGAGGGCCGGGCGCCTCTGGTCGCTTTGGGGTTTCAGTTTACCCCCACGGGCGCGAACCGGTTCAAGACCACGGACCCAGCCACCATGTACCTGGAGATCTATGAACCGCTGCTGGTTGGCGAGAACCCGCCCAAAGTTGGAGTCGAGCTTCGATTGGTCGACCGCAAGACCGGCGAGCAGAAGATGGACTCGGGCGTCATTGAAGTGGCCAGCTTCGTTCGGGCCGGCAATCCGGTGATTGCGGTGGGGCTCAAGCTGCCGGTAGCATCACTCATAGTGGGCTCCTATCGGGCTGAGCTGACGGCCTTGGACTCGGTCGGAAAGTCCGTGGTTCGCTCCGCCGACTTCGAAGTCGAGTAGCTGTCGGGTGCTTTTTGCGCCGAGTCATGCTATTCTCTGCATTTCAGGTCCGTTCAACGGAAACTGAAGGAGGCACAAGTGAAAATCGATACTTCTCGGCGCAACTTCCTGGCTGCTGGCTTGGCTTTGCCGGCCGCCGGTCTGGCTTCGACTACATCCAGTCCCACTCCGTCCGCTTTGGCTCCTCAGCCGGCGGCGCCCGCTCCGGGTAAGATCGCTTACCGCGTTCTGGGCAAGACGGGCTTGAAGGTCTCGACCGTCGGCTACGGCTGCATGATCACCTCCGACCCCACGGTGATCACCAGGGCCGTTGACATGGGCATCAACTACTTCGATACTTCCCGCGGCTACCAAAGCGGCCAAAACGAGCGCATGGTGGGAGCCGCGTTGGGAGCCAAACGGAAGGACATCTTTCTTTCATCCAAGTGCGATCAGAAGACCGGAGCAGGTAACCTGGCGGAGCTCGATACCAGCCTCAAGGAGCTCCAAACCGACCATCTGGACGTGTGGCTGCTCCACGGCCTGGGCAACCCGGCGGAGATCTCCGACGACCGGGTCGAGGCGCAGCGCAAGGCCAAGGAGCAGGGCAAGGTGCGGTTCATCGGCGTGAGCACGCACACCCTGCCGGCCATCGTCGATCGCGTCATCGAAGCCAAGCTGGAGGTCGTCCAGGCCCAGTACAACTTCGCCTCCGCCGCCGAGTGGGGCCCGGCCCTCGATAAACTGAACCAGGCCGGTGTGGGGCTGGTGGCCATGAAGGTGATGGCCAAGGTCGGAGGCCGTGGCCGCAGGGGCGCCGACGCCCCACCGCCGCCGGCACGGCCGGCCAATTTCGCACCCGCCGCGCTCAAGTGGGTCATGAAGAACCCCGTCATCGCCACTACCGTCCCGAGCATGACGGACATCGACCAACTGGAGCAGAACTTCAGCGTGATGGCGCAGCAGTTCACCGACGCCGACCAGAAGATCCTGACCGCCCGGTTGGAACAGATTACTCCCTACTTCTGCCGCATGTGCGGCCAGTGCGCCGGGCAGTGCCCCCAGGGTCTGCCGGTGGGTGACATGGTGCGCTTCGTCATGTATGCCGACGGCTACGGCCAATTCCCTCTCGGCCGGGAGCACTTCCAACGCATGCCGGCCGAGCACCAGGCCGTCCGATGCGACCAGTGCCCCGGCTGCGTCGTCCAGTGCCCCCACGGAGTGACCGTGGCGGAGCGGATGATGCGGGCGCAAGAACTATTCGCGTAAGCGTGCTAGACTCTTGCCTGAAGGAGGCCGGCTATGCTCCCGCCTCAAGACGTTACGATTTATCTGAACAACGCGCTCAAAGCGACGCACACGCTCGCTGAGCTGGACCGTGACGCGTCTTTGCCCCCGTCGGTGGCTGAAATGCCCGATCAGATCTCTGGACGGTTTGTGAGTCTCGATTCGCCTGCTGCCCATGAAGTGGAAGGCGCGTGGAAACGGGTCATGATCTTCAACGAGACCCACGTGCTCTACACCTTCACGTACGACCCCGCGACGGCCGTGTTCACCGCTCGTAAACGGTAGGGCAGGCGCTTTCGCCTGCCAACCCCGCCTATCCGTGCTTCGCCTTCGCATCCGTCTTGGCACGATCCATGTACTTCATGTTCGGCACATCCAGATGGATCGCATCGCCCGTCTTCACGAACTGCGGCACCATCACCCCTATGCCGTTTGCCAGTGTGGCCGGCTTGTAGGTGTTGTCCTGCTGCTGGTGTATGGGCGCAGCCGTGTCCACGATTCTTACTTCCAGCACATCCGGAAATATTACACTCACCGGCCGGCCTTCCAGGAACTCCACGCTCAGTTTCATGCCCGCCTCCAGCAGCCCGGCCTGCGGCTCGCCGACGGAGTCCCGCGCAACTTCGGTCTGTTCGTAGGTCTCCGGATTCATGAAGCAGCACTGATCCCCGTCGGCATACAGGAATTCGAGCGCCTGTTTCTCGAGCGCGATTTCTTCGAGCTTCAGATCCGCGCGGAAACTGTGCTCCCAAAACGTCCTGGTGTCCAGATTCTGGAGGCGGCTATGCGTGGCACCGCCCATCTTGCCTTGGCCGGGATGATACTCCGCGGCAACCACCTTGTATCTCTGCCCTTCGTACTTGATTGCCATCCCAATGCGCAATTGCGATGCAGTGACCATGCTTACCTCCGGCTCATGCCAATACTCCTTCAATAGTAGTCACATCCACCAGGCCGGAGCAGCCGTACAGAACCGGCAGCAGTTGGCCCGCCGGGTAGCGGCGGCGCAGGTCGGCCACTTTGTTGGTTCCGGCGCGATAGGCCGGCAAATACATCCGCCCCAGCAAGGGGTGGCGGCCCCAGGCGCCCGATAGCTTGTCCGCGCGCTCCGGCGAGACCAGAAACTCGTTGCGCAGCACCGCCGCCACCTCGGCTTGCGGCGCCCCGTCGTTCCAGGTGAGATACGACGCCTGGTTCTTGGCATCGTCTTGAAGCAGCGGCAGCAACGCGCCGATTTGCAGGTCATCATCGGGCAACTCGTCCACCCCCTTCACGCCGTGTGCCATCAGGATGGCGTTGTTGGCGATGCCTTCGAAAAGAGCGGCCGCGCGTGTGTTCATGGTGAGCACCGAGGCTTCGAACCCCACCGCGCCCCGCACGTACAGGTTTTGCAGGTAGGCGAACGTGGTCACGTGGCCGGGGACCACTTCGTGGCTCACCAACTGCAAGAACTCGGGGACGGAGATCTCCAGCGAGGCGTTGATCTCATAGGTGGCTTCGTACTCCGGCGTGCCATCTGGCTTCCGCGCTCGCCCCAGATAATTCATGGACCCGGAGAACCACGCATCCTTGATCGGAAGAAACTGGATATTGGCTCGCGGAACCGAATGGAGCGCCGCCGGGAGATGGGGCATCACGTTGCTGGCCGTCAATTGGTCGAACCAGGCGATGACCGCCGCGCCCAGCGGCTTGATGGAGGCCATGGGGACCGAGTGCGCGCGTCTCCACGCATCCACCGCCGCCAGCAGCGAGTCCCGGTTATGGGAAAGGTACCCGGCCCGGGCCAGCAGCTCGGCCACGCGTTCCCGTTTGCCGGAAGGGTCGGATGGCTCCGGCGCCCGCCCGGTGGATGCCTGCACGCAGCGGGCGTAAGGGACCGGCTCGCCCACTCCCAGGATCTCCATGGCGAGGTCCCACATGGTTTCGAAACACAGGGCCAGCCCGGCCAGGTAGTCGGAGTGTGCCGTTTCGGCTTTCAAGGCGCGGATGGCGGCCAGAATCTCTACCCTCTCGAGATAGGCTTGGATCGCCTGCCGGTCGGGCGACTTAGCCGAGACTCCCCCCGATTCGCGAACCCGCGCGGCGGTCGGGTCGGTATATGCCGGCGGCAGCGGTTCGTCGGAGAACCACGAATCGGCGATGAAGCGGCCCACCCCCGAGGCGCACATCACATCGCCTCCCCACAGCGTATCGATTCCCAGAATGGCGTTGCCAACCAGTTCCCGAAAACGCGCACTCATGATTCCGCTTCCTCCTTATTGCTGAGCGACCTCCGCCAGACGTAGACACACAGGCCGGCGAACAAAACAGCCGAAATCAGTTGTGACGTGATCTCATGGCCGTAGAAGGGCGTCCTGACCCAGTCCTCGCTATACCCTGGGATCAGACGGCCCGCGGCGCCGAAGACGCCCCCGAGCGCGCCGCCGGCCATCAAACCGGAGGCGATGATCACGCCGCGCTCGCGCACCGTGGCGCCCTGTTTGCCGCCCAGTTTCTGGCTGCGTTTTCCGAGGAAGTGCGCCAGAAAGCCGCCCACCAGCGCCGGCGTATTCAGTTCCAGCGGCAGATACATCCCCAGTGCAAAAGTGAGCGCCGGCACCTCCAGCATCTCCATAATCACGGCGATCGCGGCGCCCGCTCCGAAAAGAAGGTAGGCGACCGGCTGGTGGCTCATGAAGCCCTCCACCAGGGCTTTCATGATGGAGGCCTGCGGCGATGGCAGAACGGCGCGCATATCTCCCGGCGCAGACTCGCCGAACTGAAATGCGCGCGCCAGCAGCACGATGGTGAGGCCAACCACTACGGATGCCGCAATGACGCCCAGAAACTTCACCTTCTCCTGCGCGGCCGGCGTGGAACCCAGCCAGTAGCCGGTCTTGAGATCGGTGATGGTTTGCCCGGAGACCGAAAGAGCCGTGCATACCATGCCCGCCAGCGCCATCACGAAAAACATGCCGGTGGTGCCCGAAAGACCGAACCGCAGCAGCACCACGGAAGAAATCATGATGGTCAGCATGGTCATTCCGGATACCGGATTTCGCGCCGTCGTGGCGATGGCGTTGGCCGCCACGGATGCGAAGAAAAACGAAAAAACTAGCGTCAGCGCGAGCCCGGCCAAGATCACCGCGGGCGAACCCGAAAGATTGGCGAGAAAAGCCGCGACGGCGATGGCGCTGGCGATCACTCCCAACAGGATGGCCATCACCGAAATGTCCCGGTCGGTGCGTTCCCCCTGCGTTTCGCCGCGACGGAAAGCGCGCAGGGCGATGCCAAACGATCCGGCCACAATGCGCATGGATTTCAGAATCCCGAAGATCCCCGCGGTGGCGATGGCGCCCACCCCCACGAAGCGCACATAACCGCGGAAAATCTCAGTGGCGGTCATCTGGGCGATGGGTATCTGCGCCGGATATACCGCGCTGCCGGAAATATGGCTGCCAATCATCCAGATCAGCGGCACCAGCACCAGGTTGGAGAGGACGCCGCCCGCGCACAGAATCAGCGAGCTGCGCAACCCCATGACGTATCCGAGTCCCAGGATGAAGCCGATGGCGTCGAAGTTGAACACCATTTTGGCGCGCTCCGCAAGCGTTCGCACGGCGGGAATGAACAAGAAATCCAGGTACTCTTTCCATACGTGAAAGGTGGTGACGAAGAAATCGTAGACGCCGGCGATGGCCGTGGATTCCAGCAACAGCTTCGCCTGCGATCCGCCTTTCTCGCCGGTGACCAGAACCTCCGTGATCGCGGTCGCCTCGGGGTAGGGAAGCAGGCCGTGCATGTCGCGGACGAAGTAGCGGCGGAGCGGGATCAGGAATAGCACTCCCAGACACCCGCCCGCCAGGCAGATCAATATGGTCACGACGGGGTGCGGATCGAGTTTCAGAATGTAAAGAGCCGGAAGCGTGAAGATGGCCCCCGCCACCACCGATCCCGCCAGGCCGCCGATGCCGGTGATGATCACGTTTTCCAGCAGCGTCGACCGCCGCGGATACAGGCGCGCCAGCCCGATCGCCAGTATGGAGATCGGAATTGCCGCCTCCAGCACCTGGCCGACCTTCAGGCCCGAATACGCCGACGCAACCGTAAAGACGACGCACAGGAAGAGACCCCACCCCACCGACCGTGGAGTGATCTCGGCCATCACGGTGGACGCGGGAACCAGCGGTTGGTACGCCGTTCCAGGCGGAAGCGGCGTATAAGCGTTCTCGGGAAGCCTAAGAGTCACTAAACAGGGAGAATAGCACCCTTAGAACAGCGCGGCTCTAGTTTTCGGTTGGTGTCTTTTCCAGGTGATCGATCACGACGAAGTCGAGCGGCTCTTTTCGGGGTTCCAGCTTGAGGCCAAGCTGCTGCACGGCCGCGAAAATCGAAGGGCCGCCTGGATCGGATGCGGCATCCGCCGGCGGCCGCGCCGCATCTCTGCCGCCGCCCAGGCCCGGCGCCATGAAACCCGCGGTCCTCGCGGCATTGCGCAGATCCTCCATCGAGAGGTCCAGCGACACCTGGTAGCTTCCTTGCAGCTCGGTCAGATCTACCACCGGGCGGTCGAAAAAGCGCGAGAGCGTGTCGGCTAACGCCGCCATGGTCATCTTGGGGGCTTCCAGGTGCATGGTCCCGCCCGGCCCCATGGACATGTGCGCCGTGCCGATTTGCCCGCCCGAGATCGACACCTGGGTGTTCTCACCTCTGCCGCTGACGCGCACCTGGGGATTCGCATCGTCGGCCGCGGTGGGCGCGCCGCCGCCGGCAGGCGCATCGGCGTCGGGCGGAGACTCTTTCAGCTTGGGCCCGTTCTTCCCCACCACCAGCGCATACACCGCATGTTCCTTGCTCTCGCGATGCACCGTCAGCTTGAACCTTTCCGCCAGCAGCGCCTGGAGCATCTCCGGCACCTGCTCGCGGGACGCGCCCTCGGGCAGCTTAGCCAGCACGTCGAATCTTTCCGACGCCATCCAATCCGGCCCGGAGACTTGGTACGGCTTCACCCGGTAGGCCACGCGAATCAAGTCCGCTAACGACATACTTCCGATATCGACTCTGGCCGCGTCGATCTTCATGCCGACATGCATCTGGCCCGACAGGATCTGACTCCGGTCGAGCGGCGCAGCCGGTTTGACCGATGCGACTTCGAACGCCGCAGTCTGCGCCATCGCCGCCCCTGCCGCCAGCACTGCCCCGGCGCCAATTCTCAGCAGCAATCCGTTCCACATGCTTCCCAGCTTAGCTGTTTTTGTGGCGCAGCCTCTCAGGCTGCCGTCTCCGCACTCTTGCGGAGACTCTTTGTTGGCACCGATCCACCCGTCCCCAACACTCACGCAAACGCCGGCACCAGTTTGTAGCCCCGCTTGATCAGGTGCGGCGTGTGCTTCGCGATATCCGCGAGGAAGACGCGCGGATCGGCGGGCGCGATCCGCAATTCGGAGGCGAGGCCATATCGGATTCTGACGCGATCGGCCGCAATCGGACCGACAAAGGTGATCGCCTCGTAGGGGATCGACCGCCGCCATAATCCGCCGCGGATCAGAAGCCCCTCCGCCGTCGTTTTGTAGGACTGAGGATAAGCGCAAATCAGCAGAACCAACAATACCGGCCCGGCGACCCAGTAATCTACTCCCAGCAGCAGCACCATAATCGCCAGCGCGATCGCCGCCGCCATCCACCAATCGATCTTGGCTTGATGAGTCATACAGTTCTCCCGCGGAGGCGGCCGGGGGGTGCCCTCTGGGCCCCCCGCCCGCCAGGACGACACACAGTTCATCCCGCTTTCCGCTTGGATTTGATCTCCTCCAGCAGGCGGTCGATCTCCTCCTGCTTCTCCATCGCCCGAAAGCGATCTTCCACGTTGTCGGCCAGCAGCTCCGCCCCGGCCTTGGCCGCCGCCTCGCTGTGGTGCACCTTGTTCTTCATGCGGTCGAAGGCGGCCGCGTTGGAGCCATCGCCGATGTTGAGGCCGGCGTCGGTGGCCTTGCCCAGCGCGCGCGAGCGGCGGTGCTGGGCAATCAGCATGTCGCTCTTCGACTGCGCCTCGGCCAGCTTCTGCCCCAGCTTCAGCAGCGCGGTCTTGAGATTCTCCACCTGCGTCTTCTGGTCCTCCACCTGCTGCCGGAAGCTTTCGGTGGTGGACTTATAGCTCATCGAGCGCTCCACCGCGGCGCGCGCCAGGGCGTCGTCGTGCTTGTCCACGGCCAGCTCGGCGCGGCGCATCCATTGCCGCTCGTTCTCTTCGTTCTCCTGTAGCTTCTGCTCCAGCACGTGCTGGTCGGCTATGGAGATGGCCACCTGGGTCTTGACCTGGAGCAACTGATTTTGCATGTCCAGAATCACCTGCTTGATCATTTTTTCCGGTTCTTCGGCCTTGTCGACAAGGTCGTTGATATTCGCCCGGATCAACGTTGAGACTCTCTCTAAGAGTGCCATGGGGTTCTCCTCTCTTACCTGCCTGCCTGCTTACTTACTGTCCTGCGCCCTTCGCCGTGTTATCCGGCTTGGGCGACTTGTCGCCGATCGTCCGTATCTTCGAGAACAATTCGCTCAAGGGCATCCCCGAGAGCGTCTCGAACAGGGCGGGGACCTGCGCCGCGATCTTGGTCAGGTCGCCGGTCACCTTGTTCAGGCCCGCCGCGTCGCCTCCCGTGGAAACCACCGTGATGCGGTCCACGTTGGCCAGCGGCGCGGCCAAAGCCTTCACGATCTCCGGCATGGCGCTGAACAGCCGGTCTATCACCGCCGCCTGGTTGTATTCCTGATAGGCCGCGGCTTTTACATTCATGGCCCGGGCCTCGGCTTCACCCTTCTTGAAGATGATTTCGGCTTCCGCCTCGCCCTGCGCGCGGATGGCCGAGGCATGGCCTTCGGCCTCCATGATCAGGCGCTGCTTCTCGGCTTCCGCCAGGGTCTCGATGCGCTGGCGCTCGGCTTCGGCCGGCTTCAGCACGGTGGCATTCAGCTCGCGCTCGCGGCGCTGGATTTCGGCGTCCTGCACCTTCACCTCGTGCTCTTTTTGCACTTGCTGGATGGTGACTTCCTCGGCGCGCACCTGCTGCAGCATGACGTTGGTCTGGATGTCGTACGCTTTATCGGCCTGCGCCTGCTGCTTCTTCACCATCTCCAGGTATGCCGCCTTCTTCACTTCCAGGTCGCGCTGCGATTCGGCCTGCTTGGCCTGCGAAAGCGTCTCGGCCAGTACCCGCTCCTGGTCGGCCTGGGCCTTGGCGACAGCGGCTTCCCTCGATGCCACCGCCCGCCGGATGGCGGTATCGCGGTCGGCTTCGGCGGTGGCCACGTCGGCGTCGCGCTTGATCCGCGCCACGTCCGGCCGGCCCATGTTGGTGATGTAATCGTTCTTGTCGCGGACTTCTTTGATGGTGAACGAAATCACTTCGAGCCCCATCTTCGTCATATCGTCGGCGCAGGTGGACCGCATCCGCTCGCCCACCATCTCCGGCTGCTTCACGATCTCTTCCACCGTGAGCTGCCCGATAATGCCGCGTAAGTGGCCTTCCATCACCAGGCGGATGAGGCCCTCGCGCTCGTCGGGCGATTTGGTGAGGAACTGCTCGGCCGCCGTGAGAATGGATTCCGGATCCGACTTCACTTTGATCTGCGCTACGGCTTCCACCGTGACCGCCACGCCCTGCCGGGTGTAGAGGTCCTGCTTCGGCGCGACGTCGAACGACATCAGCTCGAGCGACAGCCCACGGGCGCTTTCCACCATGGGGAAAATGACGGTGCCGCGGCCTTTCACCACACGCGTGCCGCGGAAACCGTATACGATGATGGCCTCGTGCGGTCCCGCCTTGCGGAACAGCTTGGCGAACATAGCCATCAGAAACAGAATCGCCAGAATCATCAGACCGGCGATCACAAAGGTTGTGTTTTCCATAAAGTTGGACTCTATCTCCTGTTAGTGACTCTTTGGCTCCAGTTCGCCCGCCGGGTCTTCCCACGGGCGCACATACGCAATTCCTTTCTCGTAGCGCGTGACCATTACCTCCGCGCCTTTGGGGATGGCAAGACCATCCTCGCTGCGCGCGCCCGTGACATGACGCGTGCCTTCCTGCGAATAAATCAGCTCCCCGGTCCCGCCAGGCCGGATGGGTATGCTCATTCGGCCGAGCACCCCGACCATGTCGTAATCGGCCGGGTCGAGGGCCTCCTCGCGTCTCATCAGGACCCTGGCGAGGAACCAGAACACCACCGCCG
This sequence comes from Bryobacterales bacterium, assembly GCA_003170915.1. Lineage (GTDB taxonomy): Bacteria > Acidobacteriota > Terriglobia > Bryobacterales > Bryobacteraceae > Fen-178. The sequence goes on from PMYB01000064.1 coordinate 23,790, forward strand.
CGGCGCCGATGCCGCTGAGCGTGGCGATCGCCAGCGCCAGAATAACCCATACGTGGTAGTAGCGCTCAAGCAGATACCCCGTGCCCCCGAACCAGGCCAGGAAGGCGGCGATGGTGCCGAAATTGAACCACGACAGATCGGTGCGCCCTCCGCGGGTCGCCCCGCCCCCATGCGCGTGTGGCATGTGAACGCCCTGATGCAGATGCAGGTGCGGCAAATGCAAGTGCACGCTCCCGGCCAGAAACGCCAGCGCGCTCAGGCCGAACCCGACGAGGAAACAAATGAGATAGAAATCCGACCAGGTCATGAACGCCTCCTCGGTTTACGCTCCGGCGCTGGCGCCGGCGCCTTCAGCACCTCGATCAGCCGCTCCGCCAGCCCCGGGTTCTCCAGAATGGTGCCCAGCAGCATGATGCACATGCGCGAATCGGCATGCCGCGCTATTGTGAGAAGGGCATGATGCAACTCCGCATCGCGGCTGAAGCGCTCGGCCCCGCCGACCAACCAGAGGTCGAGCTTGTCCTCCAGCGCCCCGATGTCGGAAATCAGTTCGTTCGAAAAGCCCTCGGGATCGTCCACCAGGTAACCGGGATGCACCTTAAAAAAGCGCGCCAGCAGCATGCGGCTCGAGTTGGTGAGATGCGGCCGCGCGCCGCTCTCGATCTGCGAAAGATAACTCTGGCTGATGGATTTCCCCAGATCCTTCTGAATGAGCCGCGCCATTTCAAGCTGGGACAGCTCACGGTCGAGCCCGCGCAGCGTCCCCTCCACCTCCCGCAGGTAGCGAAGTTTTTCACCGAGTCTCATATTGCAATCTGTGATTACTATATTGCATATTGCGATTGTTGTCAAGAGAAAAATATGAGAAATCTGTCCTTGGCCGAGGATTGGGCCACCAAGTGCTCCACTTGCTTTCTTCCCGTGATCCTGACCGTAGGCGCCGCAGGCGTGGTCGTGCTTGTCACGTAGCGGTGCGGTAACATGACGATTTGGCGGGAGACCTGGACAAAGTGCGGAAACGGTCACGCGACCAGCACCGTTCGCTTACGTCCGAATTGGATCCGAAAGGGAACAGCCATGCGTACAATTGCCGCTGAAGAGAGAAAATATCGCGCCGCTGCGGAAACGGTTATTCATGAGGTCTTTGAAAAAGCTACCGCCAGCGCACGCGAGAGCTACATTGAGTTCCTGGCCGGCGACATCAAGTACCTCTCACGGCACAACGACCGCTGGGGCGTGACGCTTTATGGGTGGGGTGTGCGCCTGAACGTCGGTTGGGTCAATTGTCTCGTGCTGTCCTCTAAAGGACTAGACGTTTTACTCCATAAGGACGCTGCCCCCATGGGTACCAAGTTCAATGGCACGTTCTACGAGAAGGCGCCGGGGTGCGAGATGACGACAATACCCCTCACAAAGCTCCCCCAAACCCTGCCCTCCCTTGAGGAGTCCCACTATGCGGCGCTCTCCAACGCCGCAAACTGGCAATCTCCTCCAAATATCCGTGGCGCGCACTCGCTCGGCATAACAGAATTCCTGTCAGTGCAGAATCCTGATTACGTGCCCTCGCAGACCACTCCATGCTCGCTGGGGTGCGACGAGGAAGTGACCCCGGCGATCTATCTCGAAGGGGGACGGGTCGCCGTGTTGATGAACCGCTTCGAACGTGATCGTAGTGCTCGCGAAGCCTGCATTGCACATTACGGCTTGCACTGCTCTGTATGCGGGATGAGCTTTGGCGAGCGATACGGTGAAGCCGTGAGGGATCTTATTCATGTCCATCACCTCGAGCCCCTATCGCAGATTGGCGTCAACTATACATCCGCGCATAAT
>PMYB01000110.1:0-457 GCA_003170915.1 Bryobacterales bacterium
AGTGGAGCGCGATCTGGATATGGCTATCGCCATCCTGCGTCGCGCCGGCCGGCGGCTCGCCGAAGCCCTGCCGGAGATGACCGGCCCGCAACAGAAACAAGCGCAGGGCCAGATTGAAAACGCGCGCCGGGAACTGGTGCGGATGACGGCGCGAATCGAAAAGGAGCAGGAGCCGAAACATGCTGAGCCAGGCCCAACGAACCGCGATTCTGGAACTGAGCGCGAAGGGAGTGAGCAAACGCGAGATCTCTCACGTGCTGCAGTTGTCGCGCCTGACGGTGCGCAAAGTGCTGCGAGCGAAGTCCACCGACGTGCCGGAAATCCAACGGGCGGAGAAAGCGGAACCGTACCGCCAACAGATCCTGGAGCTTTTGTTGTCGTGCAAGGGGAATCTCGTGCGAGTCCATGAGGATCTGGTGGCGGGCGGCGCGGTGCTGTCGTATCAGGCGCTGACGGG
>PMYB01000110.1:502-2867 GCA_003170915.1 Bryobacterales bacterium
GTGGGCGGCAGGAAGTACAAGGCGCAGACCGCCTCCGGTGTCTTGTGCTACTCGCGGATGCTGTTTTTCCAGATCCATCCGACGTTTAACCGATTCGACTGCAAGGTATTTCTCACCGACGCGCTGCGTCATATGGGTGGCGCCACGGCCCGCGTCATGATCGATAACACGCACGTGGTGGTGCTGCGCGGAAGCGGACGCGAGATGGTTCCGGTGCCGGAGATGGCCGCGTTTGGAGAGCGTTTCGGCTTTCAGTTCGTGGCCCACGCGATTGGGAATGCGAACCGTTCGGCGCGCGTGGAGCGACCGTTCTGGTTCATCGAGACCAACTTTCTGGCCGGGCGCACGTTCTCCAGTTGGGAGGATCTGAATCAGCGGGCGCGGGAGTGGTGCGATAAGGTCAACTCGACTTACAAGAAGCATATCCGCGCGGTTCCGCGTGAGTTATTCGCGGTCGAGCGGCTGCATCTGAAGCCGCTGCCGGCATGGATTCCGGAAGTCTACCGGCTGCAGCAGCGCCTGGTCGATATCGAAGGGTATGTCGCGCTGAACAGCAACCGCTATTCGGTCCCGGTGGACTGGATCGGCCGCCGCGTGGAGGTGCGCGAGACCAAGGACAAGATCGAGATTCAACTGGACGCCCGCCGTCTGGTGACGCACCGCCGCATTGCCGAAGCCGAGCACCAGCGAGTGATGCTCGCCGAGCACCGGCCGCCGCGCGGCCAGGGCAGTCAGCGCCCCGATCCACATCCCGAAGAGAAGGCCATCGTCGCGGCCGCACCCGAGCTGGCCGACTATGTCGTGGGGTTGAAACAACGGAGCCGCAAGGTGGTCACGCTTGCCCTGCGGCAACTGCTGCGCCTGGTGCGGGAGTATCCACGGGAACCGCTGCTGGGGGCCGTGCGCGAGGCCGGCCGTTATGGTCTTTACGATCTGGACCGGCTGGAACGGATGATCTTGCGCCGTGTGACGCGCGAGTACTTTCTGCTCGATGGGGAATCCGACGATGACTGAAGAACTGGAACAACTGCTGAAGAATCTCAAGCTGCGGCGCATCCTGGAGATCTATGACGAACAGTTGCGCGCCGCCGACAAGGACGACATCAGCTACTCGGACTTCGTGACGCGCCTGGTGCGCGCGCAGTGGCAGGCGAAGCAGGAGGGCGCGCTGGAGTGGCGCATCCGGCGCGCCAATCTACCCGAGCGCTGGACGCTGGAGACGTTTCCTTTCGCCCGCCAACCGGGCGTGAACCGCAAACAGATTCGCGGGTTCGCGGAACTGGAGTTCATCGCCAAGGCGGAAAATATCGTGCTGGTCGGCAAAACCGGAAGGGGCAAAACCGGATTGGCTTGTGGTCTGCTGCTGAAGGCGCTGGAGAATGGTTACCGCTGTCAGTTCGTCCGCGCACAAGACTTATTCGATGAGATGTACGCGTCGCTGGCCGACCGTTCGACACGCCACCTGCTCAAGCGCCTGGCCCGGCTGGATCTATTGCTGATTGACGAGCTAGGGTACCTAAACCTGAAACCCGAGCAGTCGAACATCTTCTTCAAGCTGATGGAAGAGCGCTACCGCCAGCATTCCACCATCATCACCACAAATCTCGTATATGACGAGTGGCCGAACTTCTTGGGCAGCCGGCCGATGGTGGAGGCGCTGCTGAGTCGACTGCGACACTATTGCCACACCGTCGACATTGACGGGCCATCGCTGCGCGAACTGCAAGGTTGAGGGCGCCATCATGGACGACGACAGCGGCCAGGAAGAATATATTCGCCGGGTTCTGGAAGCGTATCGCAAAACGCCGGGTACGATGGGGACTGTCCGCCGGCCGGACCGAGCGCTGGTCTTGCAGCTCTACCAACGCGGCGTCTCCGTGAGCGTGATCGAAAACGCATTCGTGCTGGCGGCGACGCGCCGCCAGATGCGGGCCGCCGATGCCCCGCCGTTGGGCACGATTCGTTCGCTGGCTTATTTCCTTCCCGTGATCGAGGAAGTGCTCGGCTTGCGCGTCAGCCCGGATTACTTCCAATATCTCCGCCACAAGCTCGAACGCGCCGTGCCAATACGGTAGGGCCGCCGAGTCGCCACCAACTCCCGATGCGCACCTTTGGCGCGGATGATGGAAACCAACCCGCACGCCTGCGGCGTGGATGAAACTGCGTAATCCTCCACACCCACCGACGAACACGCCTTCGGCGTGGATGATGACCCTTTGTATCGCATTCCCGTTCCCAATCCCGTTCTCAGAGTGGGTCCGTTCAGCCAAGCGCTACTGGGTCACTCTTGCGAAGCGCCGAAGCAACACGCCGCGGTCGGCCTGGCACACCGTACACCTGGCTGTGCCGCACCGCATGTATCAGA
>PMYB01000013.1 GCA_003170915.1 Bryobacterales bacterium
GAGTAGACGTTGGCGGTGTCGAAGAAGTTGATCCCCAGTTCGAGCGCCTGGCGCAGGAAGGGCTGACTTTCCTCCTCGTTGAGGCTCCAGGCATGCCGCCCTCCCTTGAGCTCGCCGGTGGCGGGCGCGCCGTAGGTCATGCAGCCGAGCGCGATGCGCGAGACGCTGAGGCCGGTCTGGCCAAGCTTCACATAGTCCATGTTTCCCTTGTGCGATTCTGGGCCGAACGATGAGGCCCGCCTTCGGTAGTGTCCTAATCTCGAACTCTGGGCTTGCCTCGAAAAAACGGACACCAATTCAGGCGGCTTTGATGTCGTTTAGTTTTTGTTGATTCTCGAAGGCCACAGGGGAGAGATACCCGAGGGAGCTGTGGCGCCTCCGTGGGTTGTAGAACGTCTCGATATAATCGAAGACGGCAAGCTCAGCGTCGCGCCGGGTGGCGAGAACGATCTCGTCCAGGCCGGTATCGCTCTTGAAGGTGCTCCAGAACGACTCCATCGCCGCATTGTCGTAGCAATTTCCCGCTCGGCTCATGCTGCGCTCCAGCCCGGCGGCGGTCAGTAGCGCGACGTAGTCGGCGTCGACATACTGGCAGCCACGGTCGGAATGATGCAGGACCCCTTTGGGCGGTTGGCGTCGCTGGAGGGCGTCCCGGAGGGCGGCCAGGGCCAAGCTGGCGTGCAGCGTCGGCGCGCAGGCCCAGCCGACGACGCGTCGGCTCCAGGCATCGAGGATGGCGGCCAAGAACAGCCAGCCTTCCGCCGTTTTGAGGTACGTGATGTCGGTCCNNAGCCCCTGCGCGCGCATCAGCCGGGCGCAGCGGCGTTTGCTCGTGCGGGTCCCTTCCTCGCGCAGATCCTCGACGATGCGTGGGGATCCGTATGTGCCGCGGCTGGCGCGGTGGGCGGCGGCGATCTTTGCGGCGAGCGCCGCATCCTCGCGCTGCCGTTTGCTCGGCCGCTTTTGCCGCCAGCCGTAGTAGCCGCTGGACGACACGCCCAGCAACTCGCAGAGCAGGCGCACGCCATGCTCGCCCTTCATCGCCGCAATCTGGGCATACCGCTCCCGGGCGTTTCGGAGAGGATGCCCAGTGATTTTTTTAGCGCGGTCTCCCGTTCCCGCATGCGGAACAGTTCGGCGCGCAGATCGGCAATCTCCTCCTCGGCCTGCGCGAGGGTGCGCGGAACCGGCGCGCTGGACCCAGTCCGGGCCGCATACAGCCGGCGCCATTCGTACAGCGCACCGACTGGTATGCCCAGTTCCTCGGCCACCGCCTTTACCGTCCGATCGCCCCGCAGCGTCAGTTCCACCGCATGGCGTTTATACGTTTCATCGTACTGGCGCCGAGGCGTTGCCCCGGCTCCATTGTGCTCAGCCTTGTTCATGAGGTCCTTTCCGCCGCACCGAATCGGTGTCCGCCCGCGTCCACCGCTGCTTGGGCGCTCCCTGCGGCAAGCTATGGCTCCTGTCCTCGGGAGCGCCCAACCAGCTTACCCGGCGTGTCCGCTAAATCGAGGCAATCTCACAGTGCGAAATCCCAAGTCGGAACGCTTACAGTTCCTGGCGCGTAGGTCGGAACAAGATGTCGTTGATGTCGACTTCGTCCGGCTGGCTGATGGCAAACGCGACCGCCCGAGCGAACGATTCAGCGGGAATCGCGACAGCCGCGTAGAATTTGTGGATGCGCTCCGAGACATCCGGCTCGGTGATGCTGTCCGGCAGTTCCGTGGCGACCGCGCCCGGCGAGATGATCGTCGTGCGGATGTTGTAGGGCTTTACCTCCTGGCGCAGCCCTTCGGACAGCGCGCGCACGGCGTGCTTGGTGGCGGCATAGACGGCGCCGGCGGGCGTGACCTTGTGGCCGGCAACCGAGGAGACGTTGATGATATGTCCTACTTTTTGCTGTTTCATATGCGGCAACGCCGCGGCGATGCCGTACAGCACGCCCTTGATGTTCACGTCGATCATGCGGTCCCACTCGTCAGTCTTGAGGCGTTCCAGCGGAGAATGCGGCATTAGACCGGCGTTGTTGATCAAAACGTCAATCCGTCCGAATTCTTGCACGGCAGTATCGACCAGGTTTCTTACTTGGTCACGGTTAGTAACGTCGGTCACAATGGCTAACGCCTTGCCCCCGCGACCGACCAACTCGTCCGCCAATGCCTGAATGCGATTTGCGCGTCGGGCACCGAGCATAACGGTTGCGCCCTGTGCCGACAGGTGCCGCGCTGCCGCTTCGCCGAGACCGCTGCTCGCGCCGGTGATAACGATGACTTTCCCTGCAATATTGTTGCTCATGATTCTTAGCCGGCGCTCGTTGGCGCCTGATATTGTTCGTCTGTGACCTTCTCCATCCATTCGACGGCCTTGCCGTCAAGCTGCTCCTGAATCGCGATGTGTGTCATCGCCGTTGTGGGAGCGGCCCATGCCAGTGCTTCTCGCCGGGCGAGAACCAGACCACATCACCGGGCCGGACCTCCTCGATAGGTCCCCCTGCGCGCTGGACCCAGCCGCAGCCGGCCGTGACGATGAGAGTC
>PMYB01000056.1 GCA_003170915.1 Bryobacterales bacterium
TCGCCGAAATCCCATTTCCAGGAGGTAATCTTGCCCACCGACAGGTCCTCGAACGCCACCAGCCGCCGGTTCATGTCCAGCACCTTGAACGACCATTGCGCATCGATGGCTTTCTGAAACTGCGGCTCGAGCGGCATCAGCCTGAATGCCACCAGCTCGTCGGCCTTCCCGTACATGGTGTGCTTGCGCGAAAGATTCCAGAACGTATGCGCGTTGCTGTTGACGTCGTCGTAATCCATCACCGCCCAGCTCAACCCGATGAGCTTGTTCTCGGTCAGCACCGATTCCACGGCCCGCTGGGGGCCTTCGCAACCGGCATAGTCGAACGGTGTGATCCAGAACTCCAGAATGAGCTTCCCCGCTTCACCCGGCTTGAAGTTGTAATTGTATGCGGCGTTGGCGTAGGGAAGCTCCTTCACGTAGGAGTTGCAGCCCCACGCCAGCGCCCAGTCTTTGCCCACGGCCGGCGTCATGATGTGGTAGTTTTGCGCCTGCACGCCATGCATGGAAAAGTGCGCGTCCCATTGATCGAGTTCCTTGGTCGGCTGGAACTGCGGGATGAGCGGCCCGCCGGAAAGGTCCCCATCCACCACCAGTTCGAAGGTGTCGTTGTGCAGGTCGGGATGCGAGAAGTCCCAATAATTGTCGTAGGCCTCATATAAGAAGTACAGGCGGTTCAGACCCTTGACCCACCCGACCTTGACCTTGACGTCCAGGTTGGTCTTATCGGGTGCTTTAAACTTGCCGGAATCGTCCACAAGCTGATCGATGCCGATGGCGTAATCCTCGGGCACCACGGCCCAGTCGTCGGCGTTCCCGTCGATTCGCGGGATCATGTTGGGCGGAAACTGGAAGATCTTGAAGGTGGTCCCTGGCCTGTCGAGGGCAACGGCCGGATAGCAGACGAGCGCTACAAGCGCGAGAAGCGGCAAACGGGATGAAGTCATGGAAAGTCCTTAAATGCGACGTTAACATACCTGAGAGTTCCACTTTTTTCGGGGTGTTTTGCCACCCGACGCGGGGCCGGGCGGTAACATTCCTTTGCCCCGTATCGCCCTGATATTGTAACTACATGGCTGCGAATCTCCTTTCCAAACATCTCGGGCGCCTCATGGTCGCCTGGCTTGCCGTGAGCGGCCTGATGGCTGCGGAGCACCACGGAACTGTCACATCCGGAGGATTACCCATCCCCGGCGCCACCATCACGGCCACGCAAGGCGACAAGAAGACAGTCACCACCACCGACGATCAGGGCGTGTATTCGTTCCCCGAGCTGGCCGATGGCACATGGACCATCGAAGTCGAGATGATGGGTTTCGCCAGGATCGCGCGCGACGTGGGGATTGCGTCCGATGCCCCCTCCGACGACTGGGACCTGAAACTTCTCCCGCCGGGAGCCAATCTTGCCCCCACGCCGCCTGCTCCCGCCGCACCGGCCGTAGCGGCGCCGGCGCCTGCGACTCCGGCGCCAGCCGCACCCGCGGCTGCGGCCACTGTGTCACCGAAAGCACCCCCGGCCGCCAAGACGCAGGCGCGCAATCAGACGCCCGCGAGAGGAACTCAGGCAGCCAATGGGGGGCGTCCTTCGCTAACCCAGGCCATGGCCGGATACCAGCGCGTGGACGTGAACGCAACCGAGGGCGGCGCAGCCTCCGGAGCGGAAAACGGAATGGGCAACGAACCGGCCTCGGCCGATCTCAACCAGAGCGCCGCCGACTCGCTGCTGGTGAACGGCAGCATGAGCGCCGGCCTGAACGCGCCCCAACAGAACGACTGGTTCGGCGGACCCGGCGGTATGGGGGGTGCCCTTGGGCCCGGTGGCCCCGGCATGATGGGCATGGGCGGACCCGGAGGCATGGGTGGAGATAATCCCGGTGGCGCTCCCGGAGCAGGCGGAGCGGGAGGCGGACCCGGCGGCGGCGGTCGCGGCATGGGCGGACCCGGCGGCGGCGGTGGTCGCGGCGGCGGCGGCGGTTTTGCCGGCGGTTTCGGCGGACGTGGCGGCTTTGGCGGCGGTGGACGCGGCGGACGCGGTGGTCCGGGCGGCGGCCGGGGCAACGCGGCGGCCTTCGGCAATGCCCGCAGAAACCGTCAGATGCAGTACAACGGCAATGCCAACTTCACTCTCGACAACTCCGTCTGGGATGCGCAGACCTACTCCCTGAATGGCCAGCAGGTGGCGAAGCCGGCCTATGCGGCCTCGAGCGCCAGCGTCATGTTTGGCGGCCCTCTCAAGATTCCCAAGCTGCTCAAGGGCAACAACGGAATGTTCACCATCAACTATCAGTTGAGACGAAGCCGCAACGGCACCAGTCAGGTCGGCACCATGCCCACCGCGGCGGAGCGCACGGGAGATTTTTCGCAGGCTATCGCCCAAACGCCGGTAACCATCTACGATCCCCTGAGCGGTCTGCCCTTCCCCAACAACTTGATTCCGGCTAACCGCATCAACCCCGCGGCTCTGGCTCTGTTGAACTACTATCCGCTGCCCAATACCTCCGGTTTCACTCGCAACTACTCGGCCCCCATCACCAGTTTGAGCAACTCCGATAACATCAATGCGCGCCTGATGAACATATCGCTCACCAAGAAGGACCGGCTTTCGGGCGGCATGGGATATATGGGCAGCAACGGCGCGACGCCCAACCTTTTCGCGTTCATCGACACCCGGACCAGCCGCAGCGTCAACGCCAATATCGGCTGGACGCACACCATCAACACCCACTTGATCAGCAGCCTGCGCTATACCTTCAGCCGGTCCCGCAACCTCTCGACGCCATTCTTCTCGGAGAAGACGAACGTCGAGGCAGCACTCGGCATTACCGGCGCCTCCACCGCTCCCATCAATTGGGGACCGCCCAATCTTTCGTTTACCAGCGGCGTCAACGGGCTTTCCGACGGTGCCGCCTCTCTCAGCCGCAACCAGACCAGCGCCGTGGGCGAGAGCCTCATCTTCGTGCACAACACCCACAACTTCACCTTCGGCGGCGATTTCCGGCGGCAGCAGATCAATCCCCTGTCCGACGCCAACGCCCGCGGAGCCTTCACCTTCACCGGCCAGACCACCAGCCAGATGGTCAACGGCGTGGCCTCTTCCGGAACCGGTTCCGATTTCGCCGACTTCCTGCTGGGCCTGCCGGACACCAGCTCCTTGCAGTATGGCAACCCCGACAAGTACTTCCGCACCAACTGGTACGACGTTTACATGACCGACGACTGGCGCATCAGCACCAAGTTGAGTCTCAACATGGGACTTCGCTGGGACTATACCGCGCCCATCACCGAGCTGTACAACCGCATCGTTAACCTGGATATCGCGTCCGGCTACACGGCCGTCGCGCCGGTCTTGCCCGGCCAGACCGGCAAGCTCTCGGGCACAGCGTATCCCTCGTCGCTGGTAAATCCCGACAAACGCAATATCGCGCCGCGCATCGGGTTTGCGTGGCGGCCTTTCCCCAAGCATTCCACCGTGGTTCGCGGTGGGTATGGCATCTACTACAACACCTCGATTTACGGCACCATCGCCAATAACCTGGCGGCGCAGCCGCCGTTCGCCCAGACGTTATCGGTGGCTTCCTCCCCCGCCAACCCGCTGACGCTCCAGAACGGTTTCGTCTTCCCGCTTAACACCGTCACCAACACCAGGGCCATCGACCCGAACTATCGCGTCGGCTACCCGATGATCTGGCAGCTCTCGGTTCAAAACGACCTCGGGCATGCCTTGGTGGGGACCATCACCCTGCGCCGCACCAAGGGCACGCGGCTCGATCAGCAGTTTCTGCCGGATTCCCTCCCGCCTGGATCGCGGGTCATCGCCACCGGCCCCGCCGGCTACATTTACGAACAGTCCAACGGCAATTCCACCATGAACGCGGCCGACTTCCAGTTGCAGCGGCGGTTCCGCAGCGGGATATCGGCCAATGCGACCTACAGCTTCTCGAAATCCATCGACGATGCCTCCACCCAGGGCGGCGCCGTCGTGGCGCAGAACTGGCAACTGCTGACCGCCGAGCGCGGGCTTTCCTCGTTCGATGCGCGGCACACGCTCAACGCGCAATGGCAGTACAGCACCGCCGTTGGTACCAGCGGCGGAACCCTGGTGAACGGCTTTAAGGGCGCTCTACTCAAGGACTGGACTTTCCAGAATGGCATCACCCTCCGAACCGGTTCGCCCCTCACCGCCATCAGTGGCGGCAATCGCGCCACCACCACTGGAACCGGCATCACGGGCAGTGTCCGCGCCGACGCCACCGGCCTTCCGCTATCCCCCGCGACTCCCGGCGATGGTTTCAATACCAGCGCCTTCGCCGCCCCGGCCGCGGGCCTGTGGGGAGATGCCGGCCGGGACACCATCCCCGGGCCGCTCGTGTTCTCCCTCAACGGTTCCTTGAGCCGCGTTTTCCGGATTGGGGAGCGGCGCAGCATCGACCTCCGCTTCGATGCCACCAACGCCCTCAACCACCCGACCATTACCGGTTGGGGCACCACCATCAATAACTCTACGTTCGGGCTGCCCACCGCCGCCTCCGCCATGCGTAAAATGACCGCCAATCTTCGATTCAGGTTCTAAACTATGCGAGTTCCCGTTGCCACATTTCTCACCGCGCTGCTGGTAGCCTCGGCGCAAAATCCGCCCCGGCAGACTACTCCGCCCAGACAGAATGGGGCCGCGCCGAATCAGCCCGCGCAGAACGCCCCCAGAGGCGGCTTCAAGTTTGAAGCCACCACCCAGTTGGTGGTCGTCAACCTATCGGCCAAGGACAAGGATGGCAACCCCATCAAAGGCCTGAAGCCGGCCGATTTCACCGTCACCGAAGACGGCAAGGCGCAGACCATCAAGGTCTTCGAATACCAGGAGCTGGAAGATACGGCGATCCCCGCGCCGGCCTCCGCGCCCGCGCCTAAGCCCGAGCCCAAGAAGGAGACGCCCAAACCCGCGCCCGCGCCCGGGCCCGCCGCGCTGGCCAAGGCGTTGGAAGCCAATGTGGTCAAACCGGTGGTGGCTACCCAAATCGCGCCCGCCAGGCCGGGCGAGATCAAGTACAAGGACCGCCGCCTGCTGGTGATGTTCTTCGACCTGACGGGAATGCCCATCCAGGACCAGATGCGGTCTCAGGGCGCCGCCTTGAAGTTCATGCAGAGCCAGATGACGCCCTCGGACCTGATGGCTATTATGACGTTCTCCAACGACCTCAGGGTGGTCGAGGACTTCACCGACGACCGCGACCTTCTCGCCAAGGACATCAAGAACCTGTCCATCGGCGAAGGCACCGACATCGCCGGCGCCGTCGCCGACGACAGCTCGGAAGACACCGGCTCCGCCTACACCGCCGACGACACCGAGTTCAACATCTTCAATACCGACCGCCAACTGGCCGCGCTCGAAACAGCGGTGCGCATGTTGGGCTCTCTGTCCGAAAAGAAAGCCCTCGTGTACTTCGCCAGCGGCATGGCCAAGACCGGCCTGGACAACGAGGCGCAGTTGCGCGCCACCATCAATGCCGCCGTGCGCAGCAACGTGGCGTTCTATCCCATCGACGCGCGCGGCCTGGTAGCGCAAGCTCCGCTGGGCGATGCCACCAAGGGGTCGCCGGGCGGTCAGGGCATGTATTCCGGCAGTTCCTCGCGTTCCGCCCAGAGCAACTTTCAGGGCCAGCAGGAGACGCTCTACACGCTGGCCGCCGACACCGGCGGCAAGGCGCTGCTCGACAACAACGACCTGGGGCTGGGCATCGTGCAGGCGCAGAAGGATATCGCCAGCTACTACATCCTCGGTTACTACAGCACCAATGAGGCGCTCGACGGACATTTCCGCCGCATCAAAATTCAACTGAATTCCGCCATGGCCTCCAAGCTGGGAAAGCCGCTCGATTACCGCACCGGGTACTTCGCTTCCAAAGAGTTCAAGCAGTTCAACTCCTCGGACCGCGAGCGCCAGCTTGCCGAAGCGCTGCTGCTGGGCGATCCCATCACGGACCTCTCCATCGCCATGGAGGTGGATTACTTCCGCCTGGCGCGCACCAGATATTTCGTCCCCGTGTCCGTCAAGATTCCCGGCAGCGATATCGAACTCGCCAGGCACGGCACCTCCGAAACCACGCGCCTCGATTTCATCGGCCAGGTGAAGGACGCCAAGGGCGTGATCGCTGGCAATGTCCGCGACTATATCGAAGTCAAGTTGAAGGACGAAGCCGCCAGCCAGTTGTCCAAACGCACCCTGCAATACGACACCGGGTTCACGCTGGCTCCCGGCGCCTACACCCTGAAGTTCCTCGCGCGCGATAACGAAACCGGCAAGATGGGGACGTTCGAAACCAAGTTCACCATCCCCGACCTGACCACCGAACCGAGGTTCCTGCCGATCAGCTCGGTGGTGTTGAGCAACCAGCGCGAGAAATTGGATGCGGCCATCGCCACCGCCGAACGGGACCGCAGGCTGCTCACTTCCGACCCGCTGGTTCAGGACGGCGTGAAGCTGGTTCCCAGCGTGACGCGCGTGTTCAAGAAGGACCAGGACATGTACATCTACCTGGAAGCCTACGAGCCCACCGCCGAGACCACTCAGCCCCTGGTGGCGACCGTGAGCTTTTATCGCGGCAAAACCAAGGCTTTCGAGACCGCCCCGCTGCAGGTGACCGAAGGCCTGAACGCCAAGTCCAAAGCGCTGCCCGTGAGGTTCAGCGTGCCCATGGCCAAGCTCCAGCCCGGCCGCTACACCTGCCAGGTGAGCGTGCTCGACCCCACCGCGAAGAAGTTCGCTTTCTGGCGCGCGCCGATGGTGCTGGTGCCGTAGCGGTTGACAGACGGAAGCGTCTGTCCCACCTTGGTGTTTGTGGGGGGCAGGCGCTTTCGGATAGTGTGGTCATTGCGGGGAGAAGCTCGCAAACCCGATCAGTGATTCCAGCTTCCATCGCGGGCGTCACGCGCAGGATTTCAGCCGGATCTTCTCTTTCGGAAGCCGCAGGTCGGCCCCGAAGGGCTTCTCTCGCGGTTCAGAGGACCCCCTGCCGCATTACTGGCACTTGTAGCGCTGTATTCTATTGCGCCCCTGCCGGCCTTCACGGCTTCGATTCTGCAAGAGTGACACGTCATGGCTGGAATCTCCTTGAGATTCACAGCCGAAAGCGCGATACTTGGCTTGGAAGGTTCGTCAGCTTCGGCTGTGCGGATTTTTGGTGTCGGCAGAGTTTAGCGCCTCTGTCGGCGCGTAGTTGCAGTTCTGGCGGCGGGGAAGGGATTCGAACCCCTGGACGATGATATCAGCACCGTCTGCCGGTTGTAAGCCGGCTGCGTTCGACCGCTCTGCCACCCGCCACGGAAACCGGAGAGGGCCAGCAGTTCCAGGTAGCTCGGGGCTGTTGGCCTTTTCTCTTTAACATCTGTATCTTACGATACACCAAAACTGGTGTAGAGGCAAGAAGGAAAATTTGTTGACTTGAACACCTTTTTTGGTGTAGCATGAGTTTGTGGACATTCCTTGCGTGCCCCGGTTCTGGTGGCGGGCGACCTGTAGATCGTTTTATCGCAGAACTCGGGCCAGAGGCCGAAAACGATTTGGCCGCGATCTTGGATGCACTGAAAGTGCTCGACCGGAAATATTGGAATCGTCCGCAGTTCGATGTGCTTCACGGCGAGAAGTACAAGGGCATGGGCGAGGTTCGATTCGACGGCGAAAACAAGACGTATCGCCTATTCGGGTATTTTGGGCCAGCGCGGCTTCACTTCACGTTTCTCCTTGGCTGCGAAAAGAAACGCGATCTCAAACATGAGATAGAGGAAGCCGAAAAGAGAATGCGGTTCGCGAAAGAACATGAGCACCTACTCTACGCCTTTACATTCGAAGCAGTCGCTATACAGGAAACTACAAGACCCCAGTTATCGAGAGGCTTTCGTGTCGTCTCGGATCGCGCAAACCGTCGCAGCCCAAGTCAAGGTGATGCGCCAGAAAGGGGACATGAGCCAGAAGGATCTGGCTCATAAGCTTGAAACCAGCCAGAATGCCATCTACCGGCTCGAAAACCCAAAGTACGGCCGTCCCAATATCTCTACGCTCAAGAAGGTGGCCTCATTCTTCGGAGTTGGGCTTATCGTTAGATTCGCAGCGTTCAGTGAACTTGTGGATTGGACGCTGAATATAAGTCAGCATTCAATTGATGTCCCCAGTTTCGCGGAAGACCTCGGATTTGTGGAGCGCAAGCCCATGGCGCTCGTCGCCGGCGCTTCCGGTCAACAGCAGAACACGGGCGCTCTTTTGCCCTACCTGTCTTTAGTGAACACGGGTGGAGTTCAGCCAGCCGCGAAGATACGTCACGCCGTTGGTTCTTTCGGAACTCTCGGTCATGAGTCCAACATTGGCCTAACACGCGTATCGGGTGTAATCGAGGTCAAAGCGCAAACTCAAGAATCTTCCGGAGTTGTTCCTCCGGCAGTGCCTTTCACCGCACCGGTGATACCAATCGATGTAAGCAGTAGGAAGTTTAGGGAACTACATAGGTTTAGGGAACCACGGACTACAAAACGCCGATGGCCGTCTGGAAGAAGGGGAACACATGCCTGATACACCGGAAATCAAGTTTGAACGTGAAGAAGATTTCACCACGCTCTATGCGAACAATACGCAATTCGAGGCTAGCGTTTGGGACCTCAAGATCATCTTCGGCCAACTCGACCAAAGCAAAGCTGCCAGCGCTGTCATTCAACAGCACACCGCGATGACGCTCTCCTGGACCCATGCCAAACTGATGGCCTACTTTCTGCTCGCCAATGTGATCGCCCAGCAGGCAAGAACGGGCTTCATCTCGGTTCCTCCTGCTGTGATCCCACCCCGACCTGACCGCTCTGATCCAACTCTTGATACTGAGGAAGCAAGGCGGGCCGTGGACTATCTGGCATGGGTCCACGATCAGTTCTTTGGCACAAACCCATTCGTTCCCCCGCCACCGGAAGCAACCACAGAATCAAAACCGGAAAGCGCTGGCTAAGAGGTGGTTCGTTATCTCCCCGCAATGACCACACTACCCGCTTTCGCCTGCCAACCGCTCATGTCATAATAGGCCCCATGTTTCCCAGGGTCCTGTTCTGGATCGCTCCGCTTGCCTGCTGGGGCGCCTCCACCGTGCCGCCCGAAGCCGACCAGCGCCTCGCTCACGACATCTATAAGGAGATGGTCGAAATCAAGTCCGGTTCCACGACCGGGGCCACCACGCCCGTCGCCCAGGCCGTCGCCAAACGTCTCCGCGCCGCCGGGTTTCCGGATTCCGATATCTTCATCGGCGGCGCCATTCCCACCAAGGCCAACCTCGTGGTGCGGTTCCACGGCGCCGGCAGGCTCAAACCGATTCTGCTTCTGGCGCACACCGATGTGGTCGAAGCCAGGCGTGAGGACTGGAGCACCGACCCCTTCGTGTTCACCGAGAAGGACGGCTATTTCTACGGCCGCGGCACCGCCGACGATAAAGCCCAGGCCGCCGTCTGGATCGCCAACCTGATTCGCTACCGGCGTGAAGGCTATCAGCCGGACCGCGATATCATCGTCG
>PMYB01000157.1 GCA_003170915.1 Bryobacterales bacterium
GAAGTGCGAAAGTCAGGCTAGAAGTGATGCTGCTACCTTCCGCCGGCTGTCGATGGCGTAATCGTCGCCGGGCTCCCGGTCGACTTCAGCTCCCGCTCGCGCTCGAGGACGGTGATACCCTTGGTCATCCAATCTTCGGCGGGTGCGCCTTTCAGGTAGTGATCGAACCACGCGTTGATGCGCCGGTGGTAGTCCGTCTGGTTGGCTTTCTGCGCCACGGAGTGGTTTTCGCCTTCATACACCAGCATCACGCAGGGCTTGCCGGCGCGGCGCGCGGCGTTGTAGAACTCGATGTCCTGGTGCCAGTCGGAAGCGCCGTCGTGGTCGCCCACCTCCATCAGCAGCGGCGCGGCCAGCTTATTAGCAACGAAGGTGGCGGAGTTGCGGATGTACGACTGCGGGTCTTCGTAGAGCGGCACCTGCATGCGCTCCTGGCTGACTTCGACGTGGTTGGTTTCCGGCGCGCCGGTGTTCCAATAGATCTCACCGACGCTCGAGGAAAGGTTGGTCAAGGCTCCGCCCACCGCGCCCGCGGCGAACAGGTCGCTGTGCGTCACGATGAAGGTGGTCTCGTATCCGCCCCAGGAATGGCCGGTGAGGCCGATGTGCCGGGCGTCGATCATGCCGCTCCCGATGGCCTTCTTCACCGCCGCGGTTACGCAGTCGAGCGCCGAGACGCCCGGGTCGCGCGCCTTGAAGACGATGTCCGGGCGCAAAACGAAATAGCCGTGCTCGGTCCACACGGCTGCGTTATAGGTGACGCGCTCCGAGGGTGCCGTCCAGTTGTGGAGCTGGTTGCTCTCGATTTCGTAGATCTGCACGATGAGCGGGTATTGCTTGCCCTTCTCGTAGGTGGCCGGGTAATACAGCGCGCCCTGCAGACGGTCGCCATGCGAATTCTTGTAGTCGATCAACTCCGCGCGCCCCCAGGCGTACTGTGAGGCGAAGGGATTGGTGTCGCTGACACGCGTGGAATTCTTCAGGTCCGCGCCGGCGGCGAAGAAGTTGGGAGAATCGTCCCATGCGCCGGACTGGTAAACGAGGGTATCGGCGTCCTTGGCTTTCTCGAGGCCGCTCACGCCCTTGTCTAGAAAAATCGCGCGCTCGGTCTTGCCGTTCTCGAGCGTTGCGTAACCGGTCTTCTTGGTCCAGCGGCCTTCCAGGCTGAGGTAGATGGGCTTGGCAAGGTCGATCGGTTCGGTGGCCCCACCGCCGCCGCGCCCACCGCGTCCGCCACGCCCGCCGCCACCCGTGCCGGGAGTCACGCGGACGTAGCGATGGCGCACTTCCTCCGCGCTGCCGCCGGTGAGACGCTTCGGCTTGGCGCCGCCATCGGGGAAAATTTCCCAGAGGTCATAGGAGTCGTAAACGATGACGCTATGGTCGTCCTTGGTCCAGCCGGCCACGCCATAGGATGGCTTCTGGCTCACGGGGTAGTCGTTTTCCTGGTTGGTGAGACCGATTTTCGAATCCTTGGTGATGTTGCGGGCGGCGCCCGATTCCAGATCGTAGATCCAGAAATCGCCTTCCTTGAAATTCAGGGCGTAGCGGCCGCCGGGGCTGAACTCGACGGGCGGTGTGAGGTGTTTGGCCACCTCGGCGCGCGCACCGGTGTCGAGGTCGATCTTATAGACGTCCGTGAAATCGCGGCCGAACATGGCGTCGTTCTGGTACGGCACGCCATCGAGCGCCAGCGCGCGCGAGCCGTTTCGCGGCAGCCGCACATCTTCCTTGACGTTGCTGGAAAGCGGCACCAGTTTGCCGGTGGCCAGGTGCCACGCCGCCGGCGCATTGCGGTCGCGGTCGCGCGCGATGGTCAGCTTCTGCTCGCTGATGACGTTGACGTCCTGCCAGTGCCAGACTTCCACGGTGGCGGGATCTTCGTCGGACTTCTTCACCTCGATTTTCGTGGGCCAATCGGCGATGCCGACGTACACCGTCGAACCATCCTCGGACCACTGCGGCGCGCGCGACGGCACGATGCGTTTGGGCGCATCCACATGGGCCGAGCGTTTCTCGCCTAGGTTTTTCCATGCCAGCACGGTGTAGCTCTCGCCCTCGTAGCCATCCTGCTTGAGCGAGCGCAGAGCCGCCAGGTCGGTGGATTCCTTGCGCCAGGTAAGCGCGGTGTAAAGCGCGGCGCCAGAGTCGAGCGCCTGGAGCGAGCCGGAACGCGGATCGAAAACCTGCATGGCGTTGCCGGTGCGGCCGTCCACGCCGATGGCCATGGCGAGGTTGGTGCCCTTGTCCTGCCAGGAGTAGCTGGTGACGTCGCCGAAAGTGGTGTCGACGCCGGTCGAGAGGTTGCGCACCACGAGGACGGCGCCGGCGGGGTCGCGCTCGGGGTCCGCCGCGTCCGGTGCACCGCCGCCGCGCCCACCGCGCCCGCCGCCGGGAGCAGGCGCCGCCGTATTCGCTCCGCGCCCGGCGCCCGCCGGAGGATACTTGCGAAACGCCAGGTAGGGTCCATCGCCCGAAAACGCCAGGGACTGAACGTCATCCACTTTGGCGATCTCGCCCGACCCCAGGTCGAGCACGTTCAGCTTGTTCTGGGCGGGCCGGCCGGCCTTGCGCGCGCGGTCCTGCTCGGTTTCCGAGACTGTGGCCAGGCAGGCCAGCCAGCGGGAGCCGGAAGAAAACGCCGCGCCGGAACAGAAGGCCAGCACNNCCGTGGCCGCGACGCGCAATTCGTTGTCGCCGCCGGTGCGCCGGATCTCGTAAGCCAGCCATTTGCCATCGGGCGAGAGCGTGCCGGCGCCGAGCGTTTCCCATTTGCCGTAGTCGGCGGGAGTGAGGGTAGGTTTGGGCTGCGCGAGCGCACAGGCCGCGAAGACCAGGAGAGTCAAAGTGCGAATCGTCGTCACGGAGACGATTCTAACGCGGGGCAGCCTCGCTTGCCGCGACCAGCGCGAAAGCCACCGAGGTCTCGCCGCGCACGCCAGTGGTTTCCTCAACTTCATTTGACAATTGGGATTCCAGCCCCGGACCGACCTCCACTTGGCAAGCGGCAATTTCTTCGTCGCTGGCGCCCCTGAAGCATAACTCGCAGATGCCCACGGCGTCGGAACCGTAGCGCACCGGCGGGCCGAAGATGCGGCAGGTGATGGGGCGCGCCGCGTAGAGGTCGCACGTTCCCGTAGAAGGGTCGAGCGCCGGACAGGGATCGTCATCCGTGGCGGTGGCAACCACCGCCTGGCGCGCCCGTTCGCGGACACGGGCGGCGCGCTGGCGGTCGCGCGATTCCAATTCGGCCAGGCCCTCCCGCAGCCTCCGAGCGTCAAGCTGGGTGATGGGGAAAGGCCCCATGCAGCAGTCGGTGCAGCCGGGGCGGCAGACCAGCCATGCCCCGCTCTTGCGCGCGGCCTCGGCCAGTGCGGCATCCACGATTTGGATGAGGGCCTGGTCGCCGGACATGGCGCCTCTCATCATTTCAGCCCGCGCCCGAACGGGCTCTGTTCGTCCTTCGCTGGTTCGTCTTCGCGCTCCTCAACGGTAACGACCCGGCGCAGCCACAGGCCGCACCCCTTGCACCGCTGCCATTGCTCGCCGAGCATCCGCGTCTCGTGCCCTCACCTCCTGCAGATCGCCAATTCCTCGGGGTTAGTCATTGGGCCTCCTGGGGCAATCCGTGAAGTGCTTCCGCATCTGGCTGGCGGTCATTGGCTTGCCGCACCATCCGCAGGGCATCCTGGCGCCGCGAGGGCCGCCGTACGTCTTTCGCGCGGCCGCCATCTTGCGGGCGGCGCGTGTAGTCAGCGTGCGCGGCATGAGCTTCTATTTGCCGTCTCTCCGCAGCAACTCCCCGATAGCCATCACGAGCTTATCGATGCGCTCGTCGGTCTCCCGGCCGCGCTCGCGGGCCTGGGTCATCGCGAGGTCGTGGGAATGCAACCATTCGCCGTGCTGTTTGAGCAACTCCGCTTGCCGCGATTGAATCCCGCTCATCACGATGGCGGTTTCCTGCAACTCCTTGATGGCTCGCTGAATGTCTGGCACTTCTCAACTATAGCAGATATGGCATAACAACGTTAACGGAAATCGCAAGCCCGCGGCGCGGCATGTTACCATCGTTTTTCTTCGAGGCTTATCGTTTGCGCAAGGTCCCCCTCATCGAATCGCTCCGGATTATCGGGCGAGGGTCGCTCAACTGGCTCGCCGAACGCCCCATCGTGGTTTCGTTCGAGGTGACGGACGCCTGCACATGCTACTGCAGGCACTGCGACCACGGCGGGCCGCGCGATGAATCGCACAATCTGAAGCCCGCCGAATACCGCCGCTACATGGAGGCGCTGCGCCCCTGCGTGGTGCAGGTCTCGGGCGGCGAGCCGCTCCTGCGCAACGACGTGGTCGAAATTGTCCGCAACATCAAAGGCGGCTCCAAGCTGCCGTACACCATCCTGGTTTCCAACTGGTCGCTCATGACCCAGGAGAAGTACCTGGCGCTGCGCGAGGCCGGCATCGACCAGTTTTCCGTCAGCCTGGACTTCCCCGACGAACGGCATGACGATTTCCGCGCCTATCCGGGACTCTACCGGCATCTCGAGGACCTGGTTCCGCGCCTGACGAAGCTGGGGCACGACGACATCGTGCTCAACAGTTGCATCACCAGCGAGAACGTGGGCGAGATCGGCGCCATTGCGGACAAGGCCCGCGAGTGGGGCGTCAACCTGTGCTACAGCGCCTACTCGGCGCGGCGCACCGGCTGCCGCGACTACTTCCTCAGCACGCCCGAACAGCTTGCGCAATTGAACGCGCACCTGGACAGCGTGGAGGCGCGCCGCGACCAGACCAACTGGATCGTCAACGCGCCCACCACGCTCGAAGCCACGCGCCGCTACTTCGCCAACGGCGGGACCCCCGGCTGCAAGGCCGGCCTGCGCTTCCTGGTGGTGACGGCCGACGGCGCCTTGCAGCCGTGCTCCATGCAGTTCCACCGCTACCCGCTCGAAGAGCGCACCCGCATGATCCGCGAATTCACCGGCCGCAACCAGTGCGACGAGTGCTATGTGTCCATCCGCTCCTACCTCGACAAGAGCTTTCCGCAATTGCTTTGGGAGAACGTGAGCGGGTTCTTCTCCTTCAGTTCAAGCGGAAAATGACGCTGATGGGCGCGATGACTTCCACCGGTTCGCCGTTGAGCAGCGTGGGCTCGTAAATCCACTGGCGGACCGCCTCCCGCGCGGCGGGCGCCAGCAGCGGGCTGCCGCTCACCAGTTTCAGCTCGCGGATGCGGCCATCCGTGGCGATGATTCCAACCAGCTCCACCACGCCCGAGACGCGCATCTGCAGTGCCAATGGCGGATACCGCGGCTCCACTCGATGGATCAGCCGGGCCATCTTTACTCTGCCGCCCACCATGACCTGCCTGGGCGCCACGGGAATGGCTCTCGCCACCGGAGCCGGCGCCGCTTCGACAGCGGGCGGCGGCAACGGAGCCCGCACCACGTCGTTGAAAATGTTCGGAATCCGCTCGCCGCTATCCACGCCTCCCGCAACGCCATAGCCGGAGCTTGCGACCGGCTCATCGACGATAACCGCCGCCTTCGCGGGAACGGTGGCGGGCGCGGTCAGCCGCCCTTCGACAATTTGCAGCCGCTCCACAGATGGGCGCGCGGGACGCGCTCTGGCGGCATTCCCGGCGGGCGGCGGCGGTGGCGGCACCGTCGGAAGAAGCCACGCCATAATCGCCCGCGAATGCGGAAGAGCCTGTGGCGAGACGAGCGGCGCCAGTGCGGCGCACGCCAGCAACAGCGCCTGCCCCGTGAGACCCGCACAGGCGCTCCACAGACGTTTCGTCGCAAAACCGCCGGAAAGTGCCTCTTGCTCGAACATTGTGTTGCCTCCTTTCTTCGCCGCCCGGACACACTACTCCTCCGGACATGAAATGGGAAACAAGCCTCAGTCGCGAGTGCGTCCGGGTGTTGACATCGCGGTCAACCTCCACCCGAGTAGACACCGGGATCCGCGAAGAAGTTCCGGTGCATGATGGAAGTGTGCAACTGCCGGATGGCGTCAGGCGCATGATCGAAGAGAGGGCCGAAGCGGTCGGGTTTGCGGCGCTCAAGCACGCCGCGACGGCGATGTCGGCGGCCTATCGCGAAAGCCGCGCCGTGCACATGCCGGACCCCGCGCGGACCGCCGCCTACCTGGTGACCCGCATGCCGGCGACCTTCGCCGCCGCTCACGCCGTGCTGCGCGAGTTGCGGGAGCGCCTGGGAACACGCCCCATCTCGAGCGTGCTCGACATCGGAGCGGGTGCGGGCGCGGCGTCGCTGGCCGCGCGCGAGTGCTTTCCGGAAGCCCAGACCATCACGATGGTGGAGCGGGACCCAGCGCTGGCCGCCGCCGCGCACCAGTGGCTGCCCGAGGCCGCCATCATGCTGGAAGACGTGACGCGCATAAAAACCCTCCCGCCGCACGACCTGGTGATCGCGGCGTACTCGCTGGACGAAATCGCGGAGCCCTTGGCGGCGCGCCTGTGGCAAGCCGCGCGCGTGGCGCTGGTGGCCATCGAACCGGGCACGCCGCGCGGGTATGCCCTGATCCTCAAGGTGCGCGAGGAATTGCTGGAAGCCGGCGCGTCGATGGCCGCGCCCTGCCCCGCCGCGACGCCGTGCCCGCTGGCCGCACCCGACTGGTGCCATTTCGCGGCGCGCGTGGAGCGCTCGTCCATCCACCGCCGGATCAAAGATGCGGAGCTGGGGTACGAGGATGAAAAGTTCAGTTACGTCGCGGTGGCGCGCGAGCCGGTGGACCTGCCCGCATCGCGCATCATCGGGCGCCCGCGCCAGCGCCCCGGACTGATCGTGCTGGAAACTTGCGCGCCGGGCGGTGTGCGAACGGTGCGCGCGCCGCGGAGCGACCGCGAGGCCTTCCGCGCCGCCCGCAAGGCGACTTGGGGCGCCGCCTGGACGCCCCGGTCTGTCACCGTAGTTTGCGAGCCTCGGTGACTGGTGGCGCACATCCGCGGTTTGGGCGTGACGCAGCCGAGTGCCAGCTCGCGCAAGGCGCACCATCGGGATCTCTGCTCCTTAATGTTCTGGGAACAGGCCGACTTTGCCGGCCGACCAAACGATGAAGTCTAGGACTTTCACCGCTGGTACGCGACGTGCGGCGGGCGAGTAGGTTCTCCTGAAGAGACCGGCCAATTCTCGCCCTGGCACCCCGCTTCCTCAGCCGCTCCGTCGACGCCGTTCACAATCGGCGTCGTACTGAGCCGCGCGCGTAAGCTAGCGGTTGTGGCGCAAACAGTAATGTCGCCGTGTTTAGCAACTCCACCGCCGCCCAGTCCGGTGCGCTTCGTGGGAGAAGGGTACGGCAATCATTCGCGAACATTACGGATTCCTGCATGAACAAAGCAGCCATTCATGCCGCGCTACCCAACTTTAAGCGCGTCCGCAGTGCCGCTTGACATACTCGCGCAGGGCGGAGTTCATGCGGGTTTGATAGCCCTGTCCCTGGCGTTGGAACCAGTCGATGATGTCGGCGTCCAGAGGAAGAGGCACACACCCTCGCGCCGTTTTCTCGAGCGCGAGGGTGGGGCGCAACCCATCACGACCACTGCAACGTATGCACGGAATCGGCCGGTAAATCCACATCCAGCGCGCTCGATCCCAGAAGCAACTGAACGCGCTTTTCCGGACCGCGATTGGAGAGCACCACTACAAAGCTCCCATCCGGATTGCGGAATCCGGCATGAGAGACGGCGCCCGTGGAGGTTTGCGCCGCGCTGTCGGCCATTCCATCGGTGCGGAAGACCTTGGCTCCGCGCCGCACGTGTTTCGAGTAATGCGCAAGCGCCCAAAACCGCGCGCTACGCGTTACCTTGTGCGTCGCATTCTCCACCGTGATTACACCACCCCCGCCACCCCCGCCAGCCCCCACGGTAGGTCGTGGCACGGCAGGTACCTGTGGCACCGCCGTTCCCCGGCGGCCGATATACGGAGTTCCATGCTCGTCGAGCGCCACATTCCACATGGTGATCGACCGCGCCCAGTTTCTGACAACGCTGTTGGCCCATTCCGCCCACGGAGCCCAGGCCGTCAGTCGGTTGTTGCTGGATGCGCCGCCCTGCCCCGGCCCTCCCCGTGGTCCACCCTCGGTAAAGTAGGCGTTCTTTTGAGGAAACGCATTGTGCACCTGCGTCATCCCCGTGACCTCGCCCGCATACGCGTGCCAGGCTACGCCGTCGGCGTACTCGTAGACCCCCGGATCGCTCAGTTCGGCGATGGCGCGACCCCACAGGTTGAAATTGTGATCCAGAATCCAGATTTTGGTTGGGCAGTTCGCCTTGCGCATCAGAGGACCCAGGTGCGCCCTCACAAACAATATCTCATCCTCCTGCGCCCACAGGCAGGAGGGATACCGCCCATCCACTGTGGTATCGACCTCGTTCTGGATCGTGATTGCATCCATCGCGACGCCTTCAGCCTTGTACGCCTCAAGGAACTTCAGCACATACCGTGAATACGGCTCCAAGCTGCTCTTCTTTATCGTCCCACCCAGCATGGAACGGTTGAACTTCATCCATCCCGGGGGACTCCACGGCGACGAAAAAAGGAATAAATCCGGATTCAGCTTGCGCGCATCCTTGAGCACGGGAAGAATGTAGGCTTTGTCGTGATCGATCGAGAACTTCTTAAGCTCCGGATCGTCCTGATCGCTGTCGTCGAAGCTGTAGACCGTCCTCGCATAGTCGCTCGACCCGGTGCATGTTCGGCAGACATTCATGGCCATCTCGTCGGGAGCGAAAAGCTCGTGCATCAAGGCCGCTCGATCGTCGCCGGGAATCTGGCTCAGGACCCAACAAGATGCATCCGTCAGCGCCGCGCCAAAGCCCAGCATCTCCTGCCGGGTGGCCGCCGGATCGAGGGCAATCGCATCGGAGGAGACCTCAGTCACGGGCTTCCACGCAAGCGCCTCGCCCGGCACATGCCGCCGGTCCCGGAAAGTGCCCCAAATCCGCACCGGCCCCGCGGTATCGGCCCAGGCCTGAACCCGGCTCGATACTGCCAATGCAGCCGCTGTTGCCGAGGCTGCCTTGAAGAATCCTCTGCGTGAACTATTCGCCATTCTCTCTCCTTAGACACACCACTGTTTCATGAAACGTCCCAGAATACTACTGCTGGGACACAGAGATCAAGCCCACCAGATCAGCAGCCGCAGTCACATCCGTCACTCCCTCGGCGGGAAAAAGGGAAAGGTCCGGAAACGGGCTTCGGGCCGGGCGCCAGGTCTTTGAGGTAGAGTGTTGATTCTCAACTGAGGCGGATGTTGCTGCGCCCCAGAGAGGAGTGGATTCCTCTCCGGGGCCTGAGCTTCTGGGAACACTCACCTCCCACGGGCCCTCCCGAGAATCCTAGAAGCCATCTCGAAAAGCAAGAGGTCGGCGGGCGGAAACGGACGCCTCGCCAGCCGCGGGGCGCGCCCAGGAACCGGCGATGTCTGCTCCCCGTCTCAGCGAAGACGGGAACCGGGGCTGGGTCACCGCCGTGACACGCCCGTCACGGCAGTTGGCGGGGAATCGGCCGGCCCTCTATCGCAATCACAAGCCACAGGGACGTATTGTCGCTAGTACTAAGACAAAGTAATTCCGACACATAGTGCCGACACAGCTTGCGGTCGGCATCTGGGCGGGTGAATTTCCATTCGATGCCTCGTCCCGCGGCGTTCCTCTGCTGCTGCCACTGCGCAACTTCCCTCTGTAACAGTTCCGATGTGGCGATGCGTTGTCCGGTGCATTGCCGGTCCATGATCCCAATTTCGATCTCCGCCATGTTCAGCCAACTGGCATGTTTGGGGGTGTAGTGAAACTGCACTCGCTGCAACACCGCCATCGCCGCCGTCTCGCCCAACACATCCACGAGGGTCTGCCGGAAATGAGTGTTGAGGTTGTCCAACACGAGATGAACGATGAGCGCGGTCGCGTACACCGTCTCCAGCAGGTTCTTGACGAATGCCACAAAGTCCACTTTGGTGCGGCGGGCGGTGACCTCAACGCAGCGGCGCTTGCCCTTGGGTTCGACGGCCACAAAGATATTTCGAGTTCCGGCCCGTCGGTATTCGTAGTCCTCATGGGCGCACTGGCCCGGCCGCCCGGTGATCGGCGCACGGGTCTGCCGGAGCAACTGCTTGCTCTTCTCATCGACACACACCACCGGTTCCTGCGCATTGTACGGTCGAGCATAGAGCCCCAGCAACGCGTACATCCTGTCGCGATACTCCGCTGTGATCCGGCCGATGCACCACATCAGCTTGCGCCAGGGCTTGCAGTCGTTTTTTTTAACATCTGGCGCACCGTTTCCCGATTGACCTGGGCCAGTCCGGGGCGTTCCCGCGCCGCACCAGTCAACAGGCGGATCGTCCAGCGTTTGCGCCCGCTGGGAGGCGCGCTACAAGCCAATGCCACCACCTCAGCTTCCTGTTCGGTTTGATACTTACGCGGCTGCCCCGACCGGGCTTCATCGTGCAGCGCATACTCCAAGCCGCCTTGACGGTATGCGGCGCGAGTCCGCCACAACGCCGTGCGGCCCAGCCCCAAGACTTGGCAAATCGTTGCGTCACCCACTCCACTGTCCAACGCCATGAGCATGTGCGCGCGGTTGACTTCTCGTGCCGGATGCACTCCCTTGCTTCGAAACGCATTCAAGGCCAGCCGATCCGACTCTGACAGGTGCAACTCGGTCTGCTTCATGCAGCCATTATTAATGTTCCTCTATTACATTGTCAACATACTAGCCCGGACTTGTGGGCCACGTCTGTGCGCCACGCATCGGAGGTTGGCCGCCTTTCGGGCGGCCCGTTCACGCGCGTTTGCGGGATTCAGCTTTCGCTGCAATCGCGACAAGCGCCCGCAGCGCATCATTCACCGACTTCGAATCTGGAAAAGCCTCGGCCAACTCCGGGTCAAGGAGCACCACATTGGTTCCGCGCCGGTATCTGTCCACGTACTTGCCCCGAACACCACCGGAAAAATCGTACTCCGCCTTTATCTCACGAGCACGGCCCTTAGAAGGAGGTTTCTTCATAGCTGTGTCTTTCATGCTTCGTCGCCGAGCGTGCGCCGATCAGGCGGATCCGCTCTCCTCGCATAGTTATGAACCACAATCAGCAGACTTCGCTAGCTGGACATTCAGACAATGACGAAGCGCTCCTCATCGATGGCATGATCTGGGTCTGGGATCGTGATCGAAAGGGGGTCATCGAGTTTAGCGAATCGGGAGCCTCGCCGGGGGGCGCGGCATCCCCACGGACGAAAATCAGACCACCCGCCCCGCCGTTTCCAACTCTACTCCGGAAGCTTGAAATCCGCCGTGTACTGCGAGATCGAGCCGCTGTCTGGGTCGTAGGCATGATCCGGCGCGCGCATGATCGCCATCAGCTCGCCGGCGTCCAGCCAGTTCAGTTCACACGACGCACAATCGTCGATCACTATGTTTCCAGGGCCGGCGTAGTAGTGCGTGTCCATGGCGCGGTGGCACTGGGGGCACTGAATGCGCCGCTGCAGCTCTTGGGGATCGGGCGGATGCGGGATCGCCTCGGTATCCCCCCGATGCGCCCGAAGGTCCCGCAGTATCAGAACAAAGACCGTCGCGGGAATCAGATTGCCGCGGCAGCGGGTGCAGTAGAGAATCTGGTGCGCCTCGATCATGGCGTGTACCAGCCGAACGGCACAAACCGGGCAAGAAAGCTCTGAAGGCTCGTCCAGAACCCGGACGCCGTCCGCATTCTTCTCTGGGAAATATACGCTCTGGCAGTAGTCGCAAGTCAAACACTCCCGGCCGTCCAGGAGGCGCATCGGGGCGCCGCAATTCGGGCAGTTCATGGCGCCTCGCTACTCCTGAGAGACCTGGGGTTTGCCGCATCCGGGGCAGAACCTGGCGGCGCGGGGAATCTCCCGCCCGCATTCCTGGCAGAACCTGGCGGGGGCGCCCGGCTGAACGGCGGCCGGAACTGGACGAGCCGGCGCCCCGATCGCATTCATCATAGTCTGCGCCATCGATACACCGGCGCCGAGCCCCACGCCGACCCCCGCTGCGCCACCCGTGTTGGCGGCGGCCGTCTCGAGGGATTGGGCTGCTTCGAATTGTGTGTAGCGCCCGAGGTCGCCGGCCAGGTTCATGCCGATCCGCCGATCCAGAACTTTCTCGAGTTCGTCGGGAAGCGACAGGTTCTCAATCACGAAAGAATGGAGCGCCAGTCCAAGTGCGGTTAACGAGGGCTGGAGCACCGCCGCCACTTTTTGTGCCAGGTCCGCCTGGTGAGCCGCCATATCCAGGAACGCCACCTCGGAGGGAGCCACCACCTCGGTCAAGCGCGCCACGATGGTGTTGCGAAGCTGGCCTTCGAGATCCTCGACGCGGTAGAGCTCGCGCGTGCCGCTGACGTTGGTGAAGAACGCCCGCGGATCGGCGATGCGGTAGGAGTAAATGCCGTACGCGCGCAGGCGCACGGCCCCGAATTCCTTTTCCCGGATGGTGATGGGCGTAGCGGTTCCCCAGCGCTGATCCGTCTGGATTCGCGTCGAGAAGAAATAGACGTCGGATTTGAAGGGAGACTCGAAATCCTTGTCCCAATTGTTGAGATCGGTCAGCAACGGCAGATTGCGGGTATTGAGGGTGTACAAGCCGGCACCGAAGACGTCGGCGATCTTCCCTTCGTTGACAAATGCCGCCATCTGCGATTCGCGCACAGTCAACTGGGCGCCGGTCTTTATCTCCATGTCGGCGATGGGATACTGCCAGGCGAGTATGCCCTCTTCGGGCTCATGCCATTGGATGACTTCAATGAACTGCTTCTGCAGAAAGCTGGTAAGCGACATGATTGCTCCGTCCGGCACGCGAGCGCACCGGCGCCTCCCTCGATGTTGGAGAAATCCGGGCGTCAAGGAAAAGTTGCCAGAAGCCAGCAGCCGGCTCCTATCTTCCGGCAACGGCGAAGGACGCTACAGCACGTGAAAACCCAAGGCCATACAACGTATTCTAAAAGGGAATGGGTTGCGAATTTGTCGAAGATGGCGCGGCCGGGCTGCCGCTGTGGCAGCGGTATGCGGACCAGTTCCCGGTTCGCGAGCGCCTGATCTATTTGAACCACGCGGCCGTAGCGCCGCTGTCGAAGCCCGCGGCGGATGCCATGAAGCGCCTGGCGGACGACTGCCTCACTTTCGGCAGCCTGCACTATGGCGAGTGGCTGGCCGCCTACGAGGGGCTGCGGGTGGCGGCAGCCAAACTGATGGGGGCCGACCGGTCGGAAATCGCCCTTGTCAAGAACACGTCGGAAGGCATTGCCACGGTAGCCATGGGGCTGGATTGGAAGCCGGGGGACCGGATGGTGGGGTTCCGCGAGGAGTTTCCGGCCAACTATTTCCCTTGGAAGCGCTTGGAGGAAAAAGGGGTTGAGGTCACGTGGCTGTCCGTCACGGACTCTTTGGACCGCATCGACGAGGCCGCTAAGGGCGCGCGGCTCCTGGCCATCAGCTTTGTACAATTCCTGAGCGGACGGCGCGCCCCCATTCAAGCAATTGGTGAGATTTGTCGTCGTAATCGATGCATTTATTTAGTAGATGCCATCCAGGGACTAGGCGCGTTTCCGCTCGATGTGCGTGCCTGCGGGGTGGATGCACTGGCAGCCGACGGTCACAAGTGGCTGTTGGGGCCGGAAGGGTGTGGCATCCTGTACATAAACCGAGCACTGCAGGACCGCGTGGAGCCTGTGGAATTCGGCTGGACCAACGTGGCGCGATACGACGACTACGCCTCCCGTGACATGACCTTGAGGCCGGATGCCGGACGATACGAATGCGGAACGCTAAATACCATTGGATGTTTTGGATTGAAGGCTTCAATTGAATTTTTACTTGAAATCGGAGTCGGAGAAATCGCCCCAGTTGTCCTAAACCTTGGCGATCGGATTGCCAAGGGCGTCCAGGCGCGGGGGTACGAACTGTTGGGAGAGCGAACACCTGAGACGGGTGCGGGCATCGTGAGCTTCCGCAAGCCGCCGCTCGAGGCTGCGGAGATCGTACGGAAACTGCGCGCCTCCGGCATGATCACGGCGGCGCGAGCCGGGTGGGTGCGGACCTCGCCGCACTTCTACAACAGTCCTTCCGAAATCGACCAACTGCTGGAAACGCTACCGTGATGGACTGGTTGCGGAACCACCCGATTGCGGCTTTCCTGCCCCTTCAGGCGCTGCTCTGTTTTTGGAACCTCGGGCTGCTGTCGCCTTGGGGGGATGAAGCAACAACGCTCCTGGTCGTTCGGCTGCCGGTCCGCGAGATTCTGCGCATTGCGTCGGAGGACGTTCATCCCCCCTTCTATTACCTCCTGGTGGACGCCTGGCAGCGGCTGCCATTGGGGCTGGACTGGGCGGTTCAAGCCCGCGCGCTTTCGGTGGTTTTCGCGCTGGCGGCGACGGTGGCGGCCGACCGGTTGTGGGCCAGCCGGCTGGCGGAATGCGGCCGAATCTGGTTTCTGGCGCTCTGGACGCTCTCCCCTTGCCTGCTGTTGTACGCCCGCATGTGCCGATCCTACAGCCTGCAACTGCTGGTGGCCACGGTTGCGGCCGCGTACATCCTGCGTTTCACGGCGAAGCCATCCTGGAAAACCGGCGCGGGTCTGGTGGCCTCGCTGACAGCCGGCCTGTATACGCATTATGTGCCGGGCCTGGCGCTGCTGGCGACAGCCAATCTCGCGTTGCTGCGGAAGCGCCGCTTCCGCGACGCCATCGGCATAGACGCGCTGGTGGCGGTGGCTTATTTGCCGTGGATGGGGAGCCTGGCGGCGTCTCTGGGCTCCTGGGGCACCCACACCAGGACCTACACGGTCACGGGCGCGATGCTCTCCGAGATTCCCGTAAAGCTGGCGTTCTGGGCCGTGTCGTTCGTCATGGGTGAGGCCGTGCCCGACGCGGTCCTGGTGTCAGGGGGCTTGGTATTGCTGCTGGCCGGAGCGCTGGCGGTCTCGGGTGGCCGGCGGGATCGGGAGCTGCTCTGGATTGTGGCTCCGGCCGCGGTGATCGGGTTTATCGGGGTGGCGCGGTGGGTATCGTATCCGTTTATTCCCGCGCGGATGCTCTTCGTCTTTCCATTTCTGCTGCTGCTCGCCGTCACGGGAGCGATGGCTCACCGCCGCGCCGGCGCGGTGGCCGTAACCGCCATGCTGGCGCTCTCGGTCTCAGGCGTCTGGTGCTATTTCCATAAGACCGGCTTTCGGAATAAGGAGTACGCGGTGCCCATCCAGGAGATTGCGGCGCACATTCGGCAGAGTGGCAACGCGGCGGATTCCGCCATCCTGGTGGATTCCGCCAACTCCGACCCGACCGCCATGGAGTACGCGCTGGGACCGTCGCGTCCATTTCTCGAAACCGGCGATCCAGCGGCGGCGCCGGCGGTTGCGCGCCTGCTGGCGGAGCCGAAGGTGCGGACCATCTGGTTTCTGCGCAGCACTCACGACATTTCGGCGGCCAAGCTCGATGAGCGGTTCGAGAAGCAACTTCGCGCCGCGATGCCGGTGACGGTGCATCCCTACGAAGCATTCACGCCGCTCGAAATCCGGCTGATGCGCGCCATGGGGATGCGCGATCCGCCGGCCTGGTCTCACGAGTTGCTGGAGTTCCGGCGATAGAAGGGGCCGCAGGCAGGGCAGCTACTGGTACGTGTGTTCGTTACGGAGGAGAACCGCAAGCACTTCGACAGTGCGGGTGGCGTGGCTCGGTTTGAAAATGGTGCGGTATCGGCCGGATACCTTACGATAATGGCCCTTGTGAGCCTTGCCCTTGAGCGGCTTCACGAGGCCGCGGAACGGGTCGCCGGCGAGTTCCCGGAGATCGTCGAGGATGTGCTGGCGACGATCCGGCGGTATTGCACTAAGCTGTTTTGCGACTTCGTGGTGAACGGTTATGCGCCAGTTCATGTTCCAGCCTTGCCAGGGTCACGTGTTTTCCCTGGCGCATCTCCCGTTCGGCTTTCTTGACGAGTACGCTCTCTTCACGGGTGAGTATGTCGTCGGGATCGACTACACGCTTGGGCTTGATGAGCACTCCGCCGGCTCGGGCGGCAAATGCCACAAAATCGCCTTCCTTCAACTGGAGGGCTTCACAGATGCGCCGCGGAATCACCACCTGGCGCCGCTGGCCAACCCTACCGAGCGGCTCCTGAATCGTCGTGGTTGCTTTGGATCCCATACCTTCAGATTATCTGATTGTCAGAAACTGTCAAGGGCTGAGCGAGCGTGAGCGGTCAACCTAGGGCCTGCTCCAGATCCCCAATGATGTCTTCCACGGCTTCGATGCCCACCGAAAGGCGCACCAGGTTGTCGCGAATGCCCATGCGCTCGCGGTGCTTGGGTGAAATCTCGCGGTGCGAGCTCATCACCGGGTAGAGCATCATGCTGTGGACATCGCCCAGCGAGGTGGCGCGCACAACCAGCTTGAGCGAGTCCATGAATCG
The DNA here is from genome assembly GCA_003170915.1 of Bryobacterales bacterium. Taxonomy (GTDB): domain Bacteria; phylum Acidobacteriota; class Terriglobia; order Bryobacterales; family Bryobacteraceae; genus Fen-178. The sequence goes on from PMYB01000157.1 coordinate 16,448, forward strand.
GAAGACCTCTTCCCTGCCCGCGTCCTTGATCTCGAAGCTCACCATGCCGCCGTAGAGGTTCGCCGGGAAAAGGCGCCGGATGGCGGCGGCGTCGGGATGCGCGGGGTCGGCCGGAAAGTACACGCGCTCCACCTTGGGATGCGCGCCCAGCCAGGAGGCCACCCGGCACGCATTGGCGCACTGGCGTTCCATGCGCAGCGGGAAAGTCTTGATGCCGCGCATGGTTAGGTAGCTTTCAAACGGCCCCAGCACCGGACCGACGACGCGGGAAAGTCCGCGCAGGGCCTCGAAGTGCCGCTTGTCGGAAACCACGATACCGCCCAGCACGTCGCCGTGGCCGGCCAGGTACTTGGTGACGCTGTGAACCGAGAAGTTGGCGCCCAGTTCGAGGGGACGCACCAGCAGCGGTGTGGCGAAAGTGTTGTCCACCACCATGGCGGCGCCGGCCTGGCGCGCGATTTCGGCGATCTTGTCGATCTCGGGCACGCGCAGCAGGGGGTTGGAAATGGTCTCGACCAGGATGCAGCCGGGCCTGGCTTCGTCCACCGCGGCGCGCAGGGCATCGAGATCCCACACGTCGGCGAACCGGACGGCCACGCCCGCGGGCTCGAGCACGTTCGTGAGCAGGCCGATGGTGGCGCCATAGAGCGCATCGGCTGCCACCACGGATTTCCGCCGGTCGGCCAGCGCGGTGGCCACGGCCATCTGCACGGCCGCCATTCCGGAGGCGCAAGCCAGCGCGCCGTGGCCGCTTTCGAGCACGCTCATCAGCTCTTCCAGGGCCGCGTTGGAAGGGTTGTCGTAGCGCGCGTAACTGTAGCCCGGCTCCGTCCGGCCCATGACGCGGTCGAGCTGTTCCATGGAGTCGTAGAAGTAGCTCGAGGCGGTGTGAATCGGCGTTGTGACGGGAACGGGCGGCCCGGGCTTCTTGCGGTCTCCCGCGTGGACGGCTTGGGTTTCGATCTTCAACTCGATTTCCTTTTCCAGCGCACGCCGGACTTGGTGTCCTCTAAAATAATGCCCTGTCCCAGAAGCTGGTCGCGAACCTGGTCGGCGAGCGCGAAGTTCCTGGCTTTCTTGGCCGCCGTGCGCTCCGCGATACGGCGGTCGATTTCCGTATCGGAGATCTCGCCGCTCGCGACGGTGGGCCTGAGCACGTCGAATATGGAATCGAAGCGGCCCAGGAACTGGAGCGCCGCCGCGGCGTTGCCCGCGCGGAACTCACCGGAGTCCATGGCGCTGTTGGCGTCGCGCACGTACTCGAAGACAGCGGCCAGGGCTTCGGCGGTGTTGAGGTCGTCGTCGAGGCTGTCGCTAAATGCCTGGGAAGCCTGCGCGGTGCGGGCCATCAACGGTTCGTCGACGCCTTCGGGGTACTGATCGGTTTCCAGCCGCAGCTTGAAATTGCGCAGGCGGTCGATGGCGATGGCGGACGACTTGAGCCCGTCGAAGGTGAAGTTGAGCGATTTACGGTACGGCGCCGAAGCCAGCAGGTAGCGGATGGCTTCCGGCTGGTACCCGCGGTCGAGCAGGTCGCGCAGCGTGTAGTAGTTGCCGAGCGACTTGGACATCTTCTGGCCCTCCACCATGAGGAACTCGGCGTGGAGCCAAAAGCGCGCGAAGGGTTTGCCGGTGAGCGATTCCGATTGCGCAATCTCGTTTTCGTGGTGCGGGAAGATCAGATCGACGCCGCCGGCGTGAATATCCAGCGTCTCGCCCAGGTACTTGATGGCCATCACCGAGCACTCGATGTGCCAACCGGGGCGGCCGGGGCCGATGGCGGAGGGCCAGAACGGTTCGCCTTCCTTGGGCGCTTTCCACAGCGCGAAGTCGCGGGCGTCGGCCTTTTCGTATTCGTCCACGTCGACGCGCGCGCCCGCCAGGTTGCCGCTGAAATCGTTGTGCGAGAGCTTGCCGTATTCGGGAAACGTGGAAATCCGGAAGTACACCGAACCGTCGCTGGTGTAAGTGTGGTCCCGGGCGCCCAGGCGTTCGATCGCCCCGACCATGTCGTCGATGTGCGCGGTGGCGCGGACCAGGCGCTCGGCGCGCTCCAGCCGCAGCGTGGCGCAGTCCTCCAGGAACGCCTTGGTGTAGGTCTCGGTGTAATCCCCCAGCGTCTTGTGCTGGGCCACGGCATTGCGGATGATCTTGTCATCCACGTCCGTGATGTTCATGACGTGGTCGAGGCGGAATCCGCTGGCGCGCAGCCATTTGCGCAGGATGTCGAGGAAGGTGAAGGTCCGGAAGTTGCCGATATGGGCGTAATCGTAGACCGTGGGGCCGCAGGTATACATGCGGACGGTGTTGTCGCGCGCCGGTAAGAACTCCTCCACCCGCTGTGACAACGTGTTGTAGAAGCGCAACGCCATAATGAGGGGGAAGTTTCATGGTACCAGAGGCGGCGGAGGGGCGCTCGGTGCGCGGCGGGTCGCGTACCGCGCGCATGGCCGTGTTGTACTATAAATCATTACTTCATGAAGGCTTTACTGGAATCGCTCCAGCCCGGTGAGAGGGATTGGGATCTCGCCCAGGCGATCGATCCCGCCCGGCTGCCTGCGCATATCGCCATCATCATGGACGGCAACGGAAGGTGGGCGGGCCGGCGGCGATTGCCGCGGGTTGCCGGCCACAAAGCGGGAATCGGTCCGGTCCGCTCGACCGTCGAAACGTGCGCGCGCCTGGGCGTGAAAGTGCTCACTCTGTACGCCTTCTCCGTCGAAAACTGGAAGCGGCCGCGCGCCGAAGTCGAAACTCTGTGGCGGCTGCTGCGCTATTACCTCAAGCAGGAGCTTCCCGACCTTCAGAAGAACGATATCCGCTTGCAGGCCATCGGGCGGCTGGACGCGCTACCCACGCAGGTCCGGCGCGAACTCGACGCCGCGGTGGACGCCACCGCCGCCAACCGCGGGCTACTGGTCAACCTGGCCATCAATTACGGCGGCCGCGCGGAGATTGTCGACGCCGTCAATGCGATTCTCGAGATGGCGCAGCTCGACGGCAGCATCGGATCGCTGAAACTCGATGAGGACCTGATTGCCACGAACCTCTACACGGCTTCCTGCCCCGATCCCGACCTGCTGATCCGCACTTCCGGTGAAATGCGCATCAGCAACTTCCTGCTCTGGCAGATCGCCTATTCGGAGCTCTACGTCACCGAAACGTTGTGGCCGGATTTCACGCGCACGGACCTGCTCGAGGCCGTGCTGGAATACCAGAAACGCGACCGCCGCTATGGCGGGCTCAGCGCACCAGTCAACGGCGACGCCCAGGCCACGGACGAAACTTTCGTGGTAGCGCTCCGCTCGTCATGAAGCGGATCCTCACCGCGGCCGTCCTCGTTCCCATCGTTGTCTACGTAGTTTTGTGGGCCAACTTCTGGGCCTTTCTCGCCGTGCTGGTGACGGTGGCCTTGCTGTGCTACCGCGAATTCAACGGCGTGGCGGAGGCTTACGGTTTCGGCGCGCCCGGTCCGCTGGGCTATGGCGCCGGCCTGCTGTTGCTGGTCTGGTGGCAGGAAGCCTGGTTGCTGGTCCTGGGCATAGCGCTCATCCTGCTGGCGCTGGCCATGCGCGGCGACGACCTGGCGAAATCGCTTCCGCGCGCGGCCCTGCTGCTGGCGGGCATAGTCTACGTCTTCGGCTGCTGGAAGTGCGCCATACCCCTGCGCGAGTTGAATCCCCATTGGCTGATGTATGCGCTGTTGGTCAACTGGGTGGGCGATATGGGTGCATATTATGTGGGCCGGCTCTGGGGCCGCCACAAGATGGCGCCGCGGATAAGCCCCCACAAATCGTGGGAAGGAGCGGCGGCATCGGTGGCGGCGTCGGTTCTGATTGCCGGGGCGTACCTGCTGCGCTTCGTGCCGGGCGTCGCGGTGGCGCAGGCGGTGGCGCTCACGGTTGCCGCCAACGCCGCCGGCCAGCTTGGCGACCTCACGGAATCGGCCATGAAGCGCGGCGCCGGCCTGAAGGACAGCGGCGTGATTCTCCCCGGCCACGGCGGCTTCCTCGACCGCGTGGACAGCACCCTTTTTTCGCTGCCGCTGATTTACGCCTATCTGAAGCTGGCAGGGTGAGGCTCGCTATGGAGTCTTCCGGAAAAGCCGCGAGGCCGTTTCCACCAGGCATCTCCGCCACACCGGCCAGACGTGCGCGCCTTCCGTCTCCCAATAGACGTTCTGGATCTTGTGGGCCGTCAGCATCTCCGAGAACTGTTTCACCCGGGCGTATCCCGGATCGGTTCTCCCTACCCCGATGAACAGCAACTTCAGGCGTTCATTCGTGGTCTTCGGATCGTCCAGCAGGGCTTTGTACCGTGTCTCGAAGTTCTGGGCTGGTCCTGAACTGAATACGCCCACCCACGCGTACCGATCCACGTGGCCCAGTCCGATCTGGATAGCCTGCCCGCCTCCCATCGAAAGGCCCGCGATGGCCCGATTGATGCGTCCCGCGGCAACGCGGTAATTCGCTTCCACCATCGGCTCGACTTCTTTGAGCAGATACTGTTCGAACAACTCGTTGTTCTTTCCCGGCCCCGCGGAGGCGCCGTAAGGAACCGCGTGCCCGTTGGTCATCACCACGATCATCGGCACCGCCCTCTTCTCGGCAATGAGGTTGTCCAAAATCAGGTTGGCGGCGCCCGTCCAGGTCCATCCCGCCGCCACGTCCTGGTTGCCGTGAAGCAGGTACAGTACGGGGTATCGCGTGGAGCCGCTCTTGCCGTAGCCGGGCGGTGTGTAAACGAAGACCTGTCGCATGGCGCCATCCAGCACCGCCGATTTGTGCCACATCGTGTTCACTACTCCGTGCGGCACGTCGCGGAATTCCCAGGCCTCCCCGCCGGGGACCAGAACCAGGCTGGCGGAGGTGCGGGCGCGCAATTTGACCGTTGGATTGATGGGGTCCGCAATGGTCATGCCATCCACCGTGAAGCTGTAGAGGTAGATATTCGGAACCAGCGGCCCGACGGTGACAGTCCAGACGCCGTCATTATCCTTAGTCAATGCGGTCTTGTTGGACGGGAAATCAAGCATCCATTCCCCGGTCACGGTCGCTTCGGAAGCCTTGGGCGCGCGAAGGCGGAAGGTGACCGTCCGGTCCGGCCGCACTTCAGGCGATAACAGAGTGTCCGGTGGCTGGGCGGCGCCAGCTCGTCCGGCGGGAGTCTGGGGCAGACCGGTCCCGGCTATGCCCACCAGTATGAATGGAACGGCAAGTAGCTTCATTAAGCTCCTCATAGTCTCCGGCGGCCAACGCGGCCGCCGGAAACCTCAGGTTACACCTTGATGAGACTGCGGAGGATGCCGTCCCAAGGCAATTGTGGATGTGGATCTCGCCGGCGGTGCGCAGATCGGGAAGGCGGACACCTACAGCGTCAACGAAACCTACCCCTGGTACGGCCCGCACTCCACCGCGGTAGACAACTGCAACGGCGTCAGAGTGGCCCTGACACATCCGAAAACGGGAACCTCCTATACGCTGGAGATCCGGGCATACAACGACGGCGTCGCGTTCCGTCACCTCGTGCCGGGCCAGGGCGCCCGGACGCCCGACGAGGCGACGGTGTTCCGCGTTCCGGCGGGGAGCGTGATCGCACCGCAGAACTGCGTATCCGGCTACGAAGGGATCTATCCGTGGCGAACCAACACCATCGAGGGCATGATGGACGGCGAGTGGACCCACCCCCCGTTCACCTTCGTGCTGCGCGACAAGAGCGCCTACGCTTCCATCACCGAGGGCGTGCTGGTCAATTACAGCGGGATGGTTTTCCAGGCGGATGCCACCCAAGCGCTGCACGCCAGGTTAGGCCACTCCGAGCCGGCGACCTTCGGGTTCCGCTCGCGATACGCCAAGGACGTCGATGGGATTCGAATACATCGTCATGGAGAACTTCTGGCGGAGCTGGTCCGAGGCACAGTTGAAGGATGTCGTGGGTTACGCGCGCGAGCATGGGGTGAAGACCTTTGTGTGGAACATCCGCTCCACGTTCCAGGACCCCAAGGCCCTTCAGCAGACTCTCGAAATATGCGACCGGGTGGGCATCGCGGGTCTCAAAATAGACTTCTTCGACCACGAGCACAAAGAGGTGATCGATCTCTACGAGATGCTCGCCAAAGCCGCCGCCGGGCACAAACTGCTGGTCGACTTTCATGGCGCCAACAAGCCGACGGGTCTGGAACGAACCTACCCCAACATCGTGGGCATCGAAGGCGTCCGCGGGATGGAGTTCTTTCCGCCCTACGCGCAGCACGATGTCGTCCTGCCGTTCACCCGCCTGCTGGCCGGGATGGCCGATTACACGCCCACGCACTTTGGCGCGCTGATCGCCGATACCACGTGGGCGCACCAGGTGGCCAATGCCGTCATCCTGCAATCCCCGCTGCTGGTCTATGTGGCACACCCCGCGCATATGCTGGAGAACCCATCGGTAGAAGTACTGAAGAGCATCCCCAGCCACTGGGATGAGACCGTGGTGCTGCCGGTCTCGGAAATCCGGCAAGTCGCGGCCTTCGCCCGGCGCAGCGGGAACACGTGGTTCCTGGCGATTACCAACGGGGCCACCGCGCGAAACGTGCGCATCGATCTCTCCGCTTTCCTCAGAGGGCCACAACCGCAAGGCGGGCGCCCCGTCCCCTATCTCGCCACGCTCCTTCGCGATACGGCGGAACCGGCGGCCCTCAAGGTGGAGCACGTCACGCTTTCCGCAAACGACTCGCTCTCCGTCGATTTGCGTTCCGGCGGCGGCTTTGTCGCCATGCTCAAGAGATAGCGGAGCCTTAGCCCGCCGCGCTCACCAGAAACACCGCCACCTCCGCCAGCAGATTCGGCAGCAGCGTCACCTTGCGGCGGCCGGCCAGGAAGTAGCGCCGCTCCACCAGCATGGAAAGCCGCACGCGCCAGTGGCCGAAGTTGGGGAACGCCACGATGCCGCGGCGCCCCACCCGCAGCATCTCGCGCAGCACCTTGCGCGGGCGATGGGTTTCCTGAAACGTCTGGCTGAGAATCACGTAGTCGAAGGCCCGGGCTTCTTCGGCGGCGACCACGGCACACGCGGTAGATTGCAGCTTCAGTTTGGCCGGCCGTGGATGAACCATCGCCGAAGCGTTTCAGCGACCTGCTCCTTCAGTTTTTCGTCCCCCGCGCGTGTTTCCGCCATCTCGTTCATGAGTCTGCCTCCGCCTGCTAAACGATCAGTGAGACGGCTTAGAACTCGCCGGCAGTCGATTTCTTTGTCCGGAATCGGCACGGGACCGCGTAATCCCGCTTCCGCGACCGCATAGAGCAACTCCGCCTCCGGGCGATTAGAACACTCATGGGCGACGAGCGGCTTCGACCCGAAGAAAACCGCATTCGGATCGAACATATCGTGCTCGGCCGCGATGCGGACACGCCCCTCGGGGATGTCTACGATTCGCGCGCCTCCGGTCTCCTGCTCAAGCCACTCCGCGAGCGACTGCTTCCATTCGGGTGCTAAGTCCGCCCACGCGCCAGACGCAACACTGGCGGGCGACACGGAAGACGAACCGCCCGTTCGCCGCCGCTGCTCCATTTTCTGAACCTCAACAACCCGAATCGCCCGAAAGTGGAGCGCAACTTCCCTGTAGAGGCGATCGCTCAAGGACTCTCTGCGTGCTTTGTCTTTGACGCCAAGCACCTCCCACACAGCGTCGTCGAGTTCGCGTCTGTCCTCTCGCAGAAGCTCCTCCGGCAGTATCAAGGGCCCGCTGGCTGCCTTCCTAACTTCTTCGGCGGTGTGGCACTCCAGAAGCGCTTTTTCGACCAGATGCGTTACCTGGCGCTGTTGGATCCGAGACAGAGCCGACTCTAGCCGATTGACCTGCGCCTCGGTTGCGCATCTGGGGTCCGGAATCTCCAGCATGACCACATCCACGACTTCTGTCTTTAGATTTCCTTCCGTCCCGGCGTATCGGCCGTAGAAGGATTTGATCAAGGCTATAAGCGTGGAATTAAGAATTGGGACAAGAGCGCGGTTCGCGAGGGAATCCTGGGTCAGGAGGTGGATGTCGAAAAGATTGTGGTTGCAAGGGAGCGCCTGTGGATTGGCGGCAATGATATGCCGGTACTGCTGCGCCATCGGCCAAAACCCGATTCCGGGCTCCAATCCCGTTACGTCATACCACAGATTGCGGCCTTTGCAAGAGGACCGCTCAGGCACAGGCACGGCCTTTGACTTCTTCGAAGCAAACGTCCGTTTGCTGCCCCATTTTATGTATTTCGAGACCAGCGTTCCCTGCAATGCGGACATAGGGTCGTTCACCCAAAGCACAACTCGATCCGATTCCGCAGCCGTAACTACCGGCCGGTCAACCTGCATCAGGCTGTGCACTTCAGGGCGTAAATAGCGGCGTTCGACGCAATGCAGCGTGCCGTCTCCCGCCTCAATCACGGCGACCTCCCCAGTGACCACGTCCTTCCGTTTCGCGGCGGTAACGGCGGGCAGGCTGTGCCACGCCAAATCGTTCGGGAACTCCTCCAGTATGCGGATGGTTACGTCGTGCGGCATGAAAAAATCGTCGCACCCACTCGTAATCCCCCTCTTTATGCCTGCGACCTCTCCCAGGCGAACAAATCGCTCGCTGAACTCCCGCATCAACTCAAAATAAAAATCGGGAGCGCGTAAGTATCGGCCCCATTTTCCGCCCCCATAGCCTGACAGAACGGACGGCTCTTCGAAACCGCCGCCATCGCCCGTTCCGTTGTCGTCATCGGCCGGTTCAGCCTGCGATTGGGCAAGCGCCTTTTGCCGCGCGAACAGTTCACCAATTAAGACGCCCTCGGACCAGAGATCCTTCTGCCGCTTGACGACGATGCGCAGTTGCGAAGTTGAACGATTAGCTTTGGTTCTTGAGATCAGATCCCGGAGTTTCTCCGCGCCCTTCTGCTTTTGCTCCTCGTCTTCCCGATCTCCCAGTATTTCGGCGAGTGGCCGCAGCAACCGAACAAACCGGACCACGTTCTTTTCGCGCTCCTGGGCATCGTCACAGCGCTGCATGATGGTCACGGCGGTCTTCACCCTGGCATCCTCGAACCACGGCTCATCGATGCTCTCGATGACAGCTACGAGCCGAAAATGCTGCAGAATCCAGCGCTGAAGGGCAAACCCGTACCGCACATCCAACCAGCTTGACGAGGTGAGGAAGCCGAACCAGCCGTGCTCCTTCAGCAGTTCCGTGGCGACCGGCCAGAAGTACACATGCAGATCACTCTGTCCGGACAGGCTGATTCCCGGCCAGGCCCGCTCGGCGCGCTGGACGATGAACTCCTTGGACTGATCCGCGATGACCCCCTTTTCACCTGCTTTGGGAATCTGCTCTTGGCGCACGTAGGGCGGGTTCCCAACGATTGAGTCGAGCGCTGTCAGCGCCACATGCAACCTCTCCCGTCGCCCATGCTTATCCCTCGTTTCTTTGGGTAGCACGCAAAACGGCTTCTCGGGCTCGACTGTAAAGAAATTCCTGCGAACAATCCGCGGGAAGTTCCCCTGCTCCAGGTCCCGCGCGGCAAGGTTCAGGGTCGCAAGATGGGCCGGAAACGGGTTGATGTCGCAACCGAACAAGCCTGAAATGATCTCGTGCGTCGCGAGAGACGGGTCCAGGTGTGCTTTTCGGTAAAAGGCCCTGACCAGAAAGCTTCCGCTGCCGCACGCAGGATCAAGAACACTCGCCCAAGGGTCTCTTATGCAGAAGGCGTTAATGACGTCGACAATTGTCTCATCGGTGTAGTGTTGGCCGAACTTGTGACGCTCTTCCGGGCTCACCAGCCGCTGAAACGTGTGGCCCAGAATGTCCGCGGGGACTTGGTGAAAGTTGAACCGCCCGATGCCATCGATCACCCTCTGCCACGCATCCAAGGCCTCGCCCCCTGCTAGCGCAACCTGGGCTGCCCACTCGTGTTGGTCCGGCATCAACACCGTATCGTAGTCGCCGGTCACCCGGATCGCCTCTCGAAACTGCCTCGAGAGGTATGCCATTGCGTCGGCCGCGGTCTTCGCCGATTTTGGAAACTTCAGTTCGCGCAACTCGTGGTGGCGTGCCCGTACGGCTTCGTAAAACAGAATGCGGTTGTTCAATATGTAGACTGTGCTACGTGCCGCACGCTCGATTGCCGCCTGCCAGGAGTCCGCATTGTTGCGGTCGAAGTTCCACTGTTGAGCCTTAATCATCCAGGTTCTTAACTCGACATCGAAGATCTTGTCCTGGGTCGATTTGGCGTCCAGAAAGTCCCGAGTTGTCCTCACTGGCCCCATGGGGCCGGCGAGGTGGCTCTCCAAAACCGATATATAGAATGCATCCGGCGGTTTTGCGAAGCTGCGCTTTTCGCCGGTCCAGATCTCCGCAAAATCGCGGTAGAAGCGCGGAAGGAAGTCGTCCCGGATCTTCTCAACCACCGTGGGTCGCGTGATATCGGAAGGGCGGTTCAGCGCCTCTCCCAAGTGCCATTCGCCTATACACTGCTCGTGTAGCGGACGATCCCACAGCGACAGATCGAAAAGCGCGAGGTGCTCGACATTCCACGTAAAGAAGTACTGGCAAGCCGCATTCTTCGCCTTGTCATAGGCGTCCTGCAAAAGCGCGGGGTTGAAGGGAGAACTCCCAAAAGCCGTGCCCGGCAGTTTCACCTCCCCACAAAGCGCCAACCTCCCCCTATGGCCCTCTGCTCTTGCGTACACGCGGAAATCCTGCCGCTTTTGGCTCCCACGGCCATACTGCTCGATTGCCGCAGAGCCAAAAGGCAACCGGGAATCGCGCTGGAAGAGGGCGTCCGACCAGGACTTGATCTCGGCGCAGAACGCAACCTCATGCTGGCGGGCGTCTTCGTATGCCATGTGGGTAACTAAAGACCAACGTTACTACTCCGGCGCGTTTCAAGACAACCTCCCCGCGCTCACCAGAAACACCGCCACTTCCGCCAGCAGATTCGGCAGCAGCGTCACCTTGCGGCGGCCGGCCAGGAAGTAGCGCCGCTCCACCACCAGCCCCTCCACGGCAGCCAGGGCTTCGAAATCGAGCACCGTCAGGAAATGGATGTTAGGGGATTCGTACCACTCGTACGGGAACAGCTTGGTTCGGGGCGCGCCGCCGCTCACCAGCATGGAAAGCCGCACGCGCCAGTGGCCGAAGTTGGGGAAGGCCACGATCGCGCGGCGCCCCACGCGCAGCATCTCGTGCAGCACCTTGCGCGGGCGATGGGTTTCCTGAAGCGTCTGGCTGAGAATCACGTAGTCGAAGGCCCCGTCGGGATAGTCCGCCAGCCCCTGGTCGATATCCCCCTGGTAAACCGAGACGCCGCGCGCAATGGCGCGCTGCACTTTGGCGCCCGAGATCTCGACGCCGCGCGCCTCCACGCCCTTGTTCTGGGCCAGCCATTCCAGCAACTCGCCTTCGCCGCAGCCCAGGTCGAGCACCCTGGCGCCGGGCTCCACGATGTCGCCGATGATGGCGTAATCGCTGCGGCCCAGCAGCTCGCGGACGAATGCCTGCTTCCTGGCGGGCTGGGCGCTCATGGCGCCTTCTCCACGGTGCTGGCGAGAAAGCCGCGAATGAGATCGGTCTGCTCCGCTACATCCACCAGGAAAGCGTCGTGCCCGTAATTGGACTCGAGCTCGACGTAGGCCACGTCGCAATTGCGCGCCCGCAGCGCCCTCACAATCTCCTGCGACTGGTAACTCGGGTACAGCCAGTCCGAGCTGAAGCTGATCGCCAGGAAGCGCGCCTCGGTCCGCTCGAACGCCGCCGCTAGCGAGCCGTGGCCGTTGGTGAGATCGAAATAATCCATGGCCTTGGTGATGTAGAGGTACGAGTTGGCGTCGAAGCGGGTGACGAACTCGCTGCCGCGGTACCGCAGGTAACTCTCGACTTCGAAATCCACGTCGAAGTCGAATCCGAAAGTCTCCTTCCCGCGCAGGCGGCGGCCGAACTTCTCGCGCATCGAGTCGTCGCTCATGAACGTGATGTGGCCCACCATGCGGGCCACCGCCAGGCCGCGCGCGGGCGGCTTCCCGCCATAGTAGTCGCCGTTGTTCCAGTCGGGGTCGGCCATGATGGCCTGCCGGCCCACTTCGTTGAACGCGATCTGCTGCGCGCTGTGTCGCGTGGTGCAAGCTATGGGGATCGCGGAAACCACGCGATCGGGATATGAAACCGCCCATTCGAGGGCCTGCATTCCGCCCATGGACCCGCCCGTGACCGAAAGCAGCCGCGGGATGCCGAACCAATCGATGAGCATCCGCTGGACTCGCACCATGTCCCCGATGGTGATCACCGGGAACGACATGGCATAGGCACGGCCGGTGGCCGGATTCACCGACCCAGGCCCGGTGGTGCCCCGGCATCCGCCCAGGACGTTCGAGCAGATCATGAAATATTTGTTGGTGTCGAACGCCTTGCCCGGCCCGATCATGTTGTCCCACCAGCCCGTCTTGCCCTTCTCGTGGCTGATTCCGGCCGCGTGGGCGTCGCCCGAGAATGCGTGCAGCACCAGGATGGCGTTGGACTTGGAAGCGTTCAACCGCCCGTAGGTTTCGTAAGCCACGTCCACCGGCGCGAGGGTGGCTCCGCTATCCAGCGAAATCGAATCGAACCGGACAGTATTGGCCTCGACGATCATGGCGGAAGAGTTCTTATCATAGCAGAGCAGGCGCGGAGGGCACCCGCGGCCCCGGCCGCGGGGTGCTGGTATAGTGGCAGTTGGAATTAGAGAGGAGAATCTTTATGTCCGGGAAGAACGGATCGCGCCGGAGTTTCCTGGGTGCGGCCGTCGCCGCTCCCGCGTTGGGAGCGATGGCGCTGACCGATCCGGGCCGCGCCGCCGCGCAGGCAGCCGGCGTCAAACGCGGCGACCTGCCCGACCTGACCATCAAGCAGGTGAAGGTCTTGGTGTTGAAGCCGGAAGGGCGCACCGGAGAGAAACTCGCCGCCATTGTGACCAATAGCGGCATCGAGGGCAACTACACCCTCGACGATCGCTACTACCATACCAATTGGAGCAATCTCGGGTGGATCGAGTACGCCAAAGGCGCGCTGCCGGGCAAGAGCGTACTCGACCTGCCGGCTATCACCTCGCAATGGCGCCCCAGCGTGCGCCGCTACGGCCAACTTTCCTACGCCGCCGCTGTGGACAACTGCTGCTGGGACATCCTCGGGAAAGCCGTCGGCCTGCCGGTTTATCGCATCCTCGGAGCGCACCGCAACCGCGTTCGCGCCTATGCCAGTTCCCAGCATCTGGGGACCGTCGAGGCTTTCGTGACCGACGTAAAACACGCCATGTCCGACGGCTTCACGGCCTATAAGATCCATCCGCCCGGAGGCGCCGGCTCATACGACTACAAGCTCGACATGGAGGTCATCAAAGCCGTCCGGAAAACCGGCGGAGACAACATGCCCTTGTTGTACGACCCGGTCGGCGTGCTGACGCGCGACGAAGCCATGAAGGTGGGCCGCCTGCTCGACGAGTTGCACTACGTCTCTTTCGAGGACGCGCTGCCCACCAAGGACATCGACGGCCTGGTGGAGTTGGCCGCCGCCCTCGACGTGCCGGTGACCATGGGCGAGTTCATTCCGTCGCCCTACGATTACGTCCCCTATATTCTCCGCGGCGCGCTCGACGAGGTCCGCTTCATCGTCGATAACATCGGCGGCATCACCAGCGGCATGAAAGTCGCGCGCATGGCCGAGTGCTGCAACATGATGTGCCAGCCTCACAACTGGGGCACCCTCCTGGATCACGCCGTGCATTTCCATTGCGAGCTGGCCATGCCCAACAACACCTGGTTCGAAATGACGCAGCCCATGGGCATCACCGACCGCCCCTATTTCAAAGACAAGCTCCGCATCGACAAAGACGGCTACGTTCCCGCGCCGGTCAAGCCCGGCCTGGGCTACGAGCTCGATCGCGGCACGCTCGATAACATGATGCTTCGGGTGGAGGGTTAGGAGAGACCGCCATGTCGGAACACAATCTATCGCGACGCAATTTCTTCGGCGCCACCGCGGCCGGCGCGCTGGCGGGCCGCGCCGCTGCTCAGTCCGTCATCGTCGTCAACCCCGCGGACCTGCCCGACCTCACCATCAAGGAAGTGAAGGTCTACGTCCTCAAGCCCGCGGAAGCCAACACCGGGCAGGGCGGCGCCAACTTCCGCCGCAGCGAACAGTATGCCTCCGTCGTCACCAATAGCGGTATCGAGGGCAACTATGTCCTCACCAACCGGTATAGTCACTCGAACTGGAGCAACCTTGGATGGCTGGCCTATGCCAAGCGCGCGCTCGTTGGGAAGCATGTTTTGGACATGCCCGAGTTCACCTCCCAATTCCACAGCGCGGTGGGGCAGCTTTCCTATGCCTCCGCCATGAACAACTGTCTCTGGGATATTCTCGGCAAGGCGGTGAACCTGCCGGTGTACCGCATCCTCGGCGCCTATCGCGACCGTGTGCGGGCCTACGCCAGCTCGCAGCATCTCCGCACCGTGGAGGCCTTCGTGGCGGACGTCCAGCACACCAAGTCGCAGGGCTTCACGGCTTACAAGATCCATCCGCCATGGCTCGCCAACAACGAGGTGGATTACAAGCTGGATATCGAGGTTGCCAAGGCCGTCCGCAAGACCGGCGGCGACGATATGGCGCTGCTGTTCGATCGCGTAGGCGCCTACACCCGGCTGGAAGCCATGAAAGTTGGCCACGCGCTCGACGAGTTGAACTACGTCTCCTATGAGGATTGTCTGCCGACCGACGATATGGAGGGGCTCGCCGAGCTGGTTAAGGCACTGGATGTCCCCATTACCATGGGTGAGTTCCTTCTCTCGCCTTACGATTACGCCAAGTACATCCGCTTCGGATCGCTCGACGAGGTGCGGTTCATCGTCGATAACCTGGGCGGGATCACCGGCGGCATGAAGGTCGCCCAAATGGCGGAGTGTTTCGGGATGCTTTGCCAGCCTCACAATTGGGGCGACCTGCTGGACCACGCCGTCCACTTCCATTGCGAGCTGGCCATGCCCAACAACGTCTGGTTCGAAATGACGCAGCCCATGGGCACCACCGACCGCCCGTACTTCAAGGACCAGCTCCGCATCGACAAAGACGGCTACGTGCCAGCGCCCCGCAAGCCGGGCCTCGGCTACGAGTTCGACTACAACGCGCTCCACAACATGCTGGATCGCGTCGAGACGTAGATTACGAGGCGGCGGCCGTGAGCGCTTTGACGACCGCCGCCTCGTGCTCCGCGTGAGGTACGCTCCGAGATGTCTAATGTACCAGGGTTAGCGCGCTACCAGCTGAACCGGCCCCAGCAAACCCCAAGCCGGCGGCGTTGCGCCGCGACCCCTTCCGCCGGCTGGAGCAGCCGGCGGCGTGCCCGGGCTTGGCCGGCGTCCTGAAATGATCGAGCGCTGCGTTATCGTGGAAACATGCCGGCAGCTCAAGGGGATCAGACCAGCCAAACGTTCCGGCAACCATACCGGCAACGGGCGCGCCAGTGGAGCCGGATGGCTTGGGCCATGGCGGCTCTCTTTGCCAGTATGCCGGCAGCCAGCAAGCTGTTCCTGGGTGTTTGGGGATTCGACGGCGCCGCCGAGATCGCGTGCCTGTGCTTGATCCTCGGCACGTATTTCCACATCGCCGGCCGGCGCAGGGGTCCGCCTATTCCCGACCCGGCAACCATGCTGGATCAAGCCATCCAGCTCGCATCGTCAGGTCAGATCGAGCCGGCAATTGCCCTGCTGACGGAAACCATCCGCCTGAGCCCTCAATTGTGGCAGGCGTTCCAATACCGCGGCGAGTTGTACCTCCGGCAGCAGTCCTTCGATGCGGCGCTCCGGGACCTGAATGAGGCCATCCGATTGGCCCCGGAGGAGCCGCACCTTTACATCTTGCGTGGGCAAGCCCACAGCCTTCTTGGCGAGGGTCGGCTCTAGCGCGCTACCAGCCGAGCTGGTCCGAGCAAGCCCGAAACCGGCGGCGTCGGAGCGCCGCGGCCCATTCCGCCGGCGCCGGCGGCGGCAGCCGGAGGCGGACCGCCAGGGCCTCCGCGGCCCGAGGACGTCGCGTACACCTGTATCTCCAATTCGTTCGAGCCGGCCTGCAAAGCGTTAGTGATGTCCCAGCGATAGGGTTGCCAGGCATGCGCTTCGAGGTCCTTCCCGTTCAACTTCACCCGTGCGTAGTCGCGCACATCGGCGATTTCCAGGTACACCCGCTTTCCGGCGGGCGCCGTGGGAACGGTGAACTGCTTGCGATACGTGGCCGAACCGGCAAAGGATGGCGTGCCCAGATCCTCCCACGATTTCAGGGGCGTGGTTACCTGCTTGCCGTTCAGATCCAACGTCCAGTCTCCGCCCAGTTCAGCGAGAGTACTGCAGGACGCCCAAGACGGCTCCGGAGCGGCCACCCCGGCGGGAAGTGGCCCCACCACCACAACTTTCGTTTCGTAGGGTCCGAGCACCAGCGAAAAACGCACGAAATCGTTCTCCGCCGTGGCGCCGGAGATGGCGTGAATCTCGCCCGTGGCCAGGTCCCACACCTGCGCCTGGCCGCGGCCGGCGATGGTCGTGGTGCGCGACTGCTCCTGGTTGCCCTCGTTGAAGAAGAAGTACATTTCGGCGTCGCGCCAGCTCCGGTGCGTGTACGTCAGCCGCTGCCAGGCGGTATCCAGCGCCACATCCGGTTTGGGCAGCGCCGCGACGACGCGCGGCGTGATGTCGCCCGCGGACTCGATGAGCGTGGCGAAGCTCAGATCGGGCGCGGCATCCTTGGCGGCATTCAAGAATGTCTTGTCCACCACCAGCGTGGGAGTCTTGCCCACGAAGATCACCTTGCCGCCCGCTTTCACGAAGGCCTGAAAACGTTCGAGGCCGGTCCGCGAAATCATCGTCGTGGACGGAACCACGATGGCCCGGTAAACCTGTCCGCTGAGATTCTTGAAGCCGCCGTCGGCGATGGTCGCCACCGAGCTGAGCGATTGCTCGTCGAAGTAGTCCCAATCCACCTGGTGTTCGAGCAACTGCCACCCCAGCTTGGTCATGCTGCGGTCGGCCTCTTCGTCTCCCATCCACATGCTGTTGGAGGGATAGTAAAGACCCACCTGCGCCGCCGGGCGGCCGATGGCCATCAGGTAGCCGGCCCGGTCGGTGTACCACGCCAGCATGGGCGCCTGTGGCGGCAGGGCTGCCGCCCCGCCAGGGCCGCCGCGCACTCCCGGGAGGCCGATCTGCATCGCGTTTATTCCCCTCACCAGTTGAAAATCCAGTTGGAACTTACCGACGATGCCCGGTCCGCCGCCGGACTCGGTCCAGGCCTTGGGCTTGCCGAACAGGTGCGCCGCCGAAGAGGCCAGCTTGGGGAAGTTGTTGTTGACGTCCCAGGCGCCGTCCGGCGTGTGGACCGCGTACGGCACAAGCTGGCTCAGATTGTCAATGCCTGGCACCTCCACGTGCCGCATGTCTCTGAGGAAGTCGCCCTCGTTGCGGATATGGTCCTCGGGCAAGTCCAACCTCAGCGCATGCTCTTCGTGGTTCAAGTGGACCAGGTACTCTACATTGTTCCTCGCGCACCACTCCGCCTGCACCCCGAAGAAAGTCTCGCGGAACATCCCGCTCCACACGTCCCAGTAGTCCGCCTTGGCGCGCCAGGCTTCGTCGGTCATCTTCGGCGCGAAGAGAAGCGGCAGATATGGCTGGAGGTCGTAGCCCTTCTGTTGCCGGAACTCGTCCAGCAGCTTGGGCGTCCACGGCATGAAGCGGTATAGTCGGGCTCGTCGCCGAAGAAGCCCAGAATGGTCTTGCCGAACTCATCCCCGACCGCCTGCTTGTAGGTTTCATGCGTGATCTTAAGGAAGGCGCGCGTGGCATCCGGATTCAGATAGTCGATCAGCGAATACTGGCTGTCTTTGGCACGGGTGCCGTCGGCTCGGTTCGAAGCGCGGGTCGGAGAACTGCGGAACACATGCCGGACCAGGACCAGCTCCCACGGTTTCGGGTAGCCACCTGCGCCGGGCGGTGGCGCCGGAGCCCTCCAATTAATTCCGCTCGAGCTGATCGGCACAACCTGAGTCGCGCCGGTTTGCGCAAACACCGCCAGCGCGCCCAAAGTGTCCGGCGGCACCGGCATGGTCAGGGTCTGGCCCGGCATCACGCTGATCCGTATGTCCGCGTCGAGCCCCTGCATGGTCAGTTGGGGGTATTGCTCACTGACCAAGCCGCCGGCAAACCCGCTGGGGTAGTCGCACTCGTCTTGGATCCAGAGCTTCATCCCCCGCTTGGCCGCTTCCTGCACCACGAACTTCACCTGGGTCATGTGCTCCGGCGAAAGGTACTTCGGCTCGCCGCGTCCCGGCGACATGTTCACCACGAAGACGCCATTGGGCGAGAGCCGGTCGAGATCCTGGACGATCCTCGCCATCCTTTCTTTAGCGTCTGGGCCGTTCCAACCCATGAACGGCTGGATGGCGCCGTACTCGTGCGGCGGCGCTTTGAAGTTGGCGGCTGCCTCGCGCACCGACGGCACCGTGATCTGTTGCCAGGGCCGTTGCGCCGGCAACGCCGCGGCCAGAAGTGGAAACAGAAGCATCTTCATCGCAGTCTTCAAGTCGAAACACCTCGGGATACCAATAGATCGCCTTCAGTCCAAGAGTATACTCGCCAGCGGGGGCTTACAAACCTGCCCGCCGGGCTGGCCCCTAACCTGATAGCATGAGCCTTTCAGCAAGGAGGATTAGTGTATGAGGCGCGATCTGTTTGTGGGCGCGATGTCTCTCGTTCTTCTTGGCGCGCCGGCCGTTGTTCATGCCGCCACGGTGATGGCGCCCAGGTTTGAAGTGGACCCGCTGTGGCCGAAGCCGCTGCCAAATCACTGGGTAATGGGCGCCACCGTTGGCGTATCGGTGGATGCCCAGGGCCATGTTTGGATCATTCATCGTCCGAATGCCCTCGAAGACAACGAAGTGCACGCCGCCAAGAACCCGCCCTGGGCGCACTGCTGCGCTCCGGCGCCGCCGGTTCTCGAATTCGATCAAGCCGGCAACCTGGTGGGGCATTGGGGCGGTCCGGGCACCGGCTACGATTGGCCGGAGAGGAACCACGGAATCACCGTCGATTACAAGGGTAATGTCTGGATTGGCGGCGCCGACCAGGGCGTGCCGAGCCACGACCACATGCTGCTGAAATTCACGCGCGAGGGAAAATTCCTGATGCAGATCGGCAAGCCCAGTCAGAGCAAGGGCAGCGACGACGTCGAGAATCTGCGCCTGCCGGCCAAGACTTTGGTCGACCCCAAGACCAATGAACTCTACGTCGCCGACGGCTATGGCAACCATCGCGTGATCGTGTTCGACGCGGATACCGGCAAGTACAAACGGCATTGGGGCGCCTACGGCCACAAACCCGACGACACCATCCTCCCCTACAAGCCAAGTGATCTGCCGTCCCAACAGTTCCGCAATCCGGTGCACTGCGTCGCACTGTCGCACGACGGCTTGTTGTATGTTTGCGACCGCGGGAACGACCGGATTCAGGTTTTCAAACCGGACGGCACATTCGTAAAGGAAGTCTTCATCGAAAAGGAGACCTTAGGCTCCGGGTCGGTGTTTGACATCGCGTTCTCGCAGGATCCCCAGCAAAAGTATATGTATGTCGCCGACGGGGAGAACAACCAGGTCCACATTCTGGACCGCCAATCACTCGAGGTTCTGACCAGCTTCGGCGACGGTGGACGCCAGCCCGGTCAATTCTACGGAGTGCACAGCATCGCCACCGATTCGAAGGGCAACATTTATACCACGGAAACCTATCGCGGCCAGCGCGTGCAGAAATTCGTTTTTAAGGGGATGGCCCCGGTCACCAGCAAAGACCAGGGCGTCGTATGGCCCAAAGGGAAGCAGTAAGGCAGAGCAAAAAGGCCGTCAGGTATGCTACGCCGGCGGGCGCTCTCTACTGCAGCTTGCCTCTGGCGTCCACTCTCCAGATTTCCTCTACCATCTCCCCGCGAATACCGTAGACCTGCTCGTGCAGGTTCACGGCGACGCAGATGTGATTGGGGATAACGTGGATGCGGTCGCCCACGGAGAACTCGCGCCCGGCGCGGGTGATGTCGATGAAGCCGTGCTCTTCGTTCATCTTGTGGAGCCTTGCGCCGGGGGCTTCGACCACGTGGCCGAAAATCGGTTCGGGCGAATTCACCAGCCGGTCCGACGAAAAGGTCTTCGAGCCGCCATCTACAATCATCTGTCCCGAGCGCGCGGTGGAGACGACTGTCGCCAGGATGGTGGCGGCGCAATCTTCCATCGCGCAGGCGCCGCTGCGGACGGTATTGATGTCGTTGAAGACGTAGGTGCCCGGACGGATCTCCGTCAAGCCGTCCAGTTCATGCGAATGGAACAGCGTGGGGGTCGATCCGCCGCTCACGATCCCGGCCTCGATTCCCACACGCCGGAAATCGGAGAGAATCGAGCGCAGCAGCTCGGCTAACTGCGCCAGAGCCCGCTGGCCGGATTCGCCCATGTCTTTGATGTGCCCAGGGTAGAAGGCGATGCCCTCGAAGCGCAGCCAGGAAAGCTTCGTAATGGACTGGACCAGTTGAACAAGCGCTTCGCCGGGAGCAACGCCCACGCGGCCCAGCCCCACATCGACCTCGGCCAGCACGCCAATCTCTAGTTGCGCGCCGCGCGCGGCGTCGCAAAGCTGGCGCGCGGCGAAGACGCTGTCCAGCGCCACGGTAACGCGGGTCCGCCGCGCCACCTCCATCAGCCGCTCGAGCTTGGCGCGCCCGATGATGGGGTAGGCTACCAGCAGGTCCGCCGGCTCGGCGCCCAACATGACCTCGGCTTCCGAAACCTTGGCAACCGTCAGCCCCATGGCGCCCGACTCCAATTGGCGCTTTGCCAGGCGGATGGATTTGTGCGTCTTGGTATGGGGGCGAAGCCTCAGCCCGTGCTGCCTGGCATACCCGGCCACGCGACCGAGATTCCGGTCGAGAATGTCCAGGTCCACAACCAGGGCGGGCGTGTCGATGTCCCGGACAAGCATACTACCCTTTTCTGGTCATCTCGAGTTCCAACTGGATGGCCACTTCGTCGCCTACCAGGACGCCGCCGGCTTCGAGCGCCACGTTCCAACCCAGCCCGAAATCCTTGCGATTCAACTTGGTGGTTGCCGTCGCGCCAATCTTGATGTTGCCCTGTGGATCTTTCACTTCCGGGGTAGGGCCTTCGACGTCGAGCACCACTTCCTTGGTGACGCCGTGCATGCTCAGATCGCCAACCACCCTCCACTCGCCCTCCCCAACCGGCGCCACCTTTTTCGAAATGAAGGTGATCTTGGGAAACTTCTTCACGTCGAAGAAATCCGCGCTCTTGAGGAGCTGATCCCGCTCGCTATCGCGCGTCTGCACCATGCTGGCGTCGATGGCCGCCTCCACTTTGGAATTCGCCGAATCCTTCGCATCGAATACCACCGTGCCGGCCACTCCGGAAAACTCGCCGCGCACATTCGACACCATCAAGTGGCGAACCTTAAACCCCGCCGTCGAGTGACTGGGATCGATTACATAAGTTACAGCCCGACTCACAGCTATCTTCTCCTTCTCAACAATAGTCTAGAACTTCCGCGCCTCCAAAAGGCTCTGGTCAATGGCGGGGATCTTATCGAACTCCCCGTCCCAGAAGGACTGCGACTTCATGCTCTCTAAATAGGAGTGGGTGTAGCCGAACGCGCTCCAGACCTGCTCCTTGTAGCCGAACAGGCGCTCCTTCTGTTCCGCCGGGCGCACGTCCAAAATCTCTCGCGCGTCGCCGCCGCGGAAAATCTCTTCGAAGCTGGCGCTGAGCCTGGCGTCATCCAGCGGTCCCCGGCGCTTTTCGAGATTCGCCAGCACCGAAGGATAGCGGTCCATGCCGTCGGTGGCGATGGTCACCACGTTGTCTTCCGGGCCAAGGCCCAGGTATCGCGCCAGGCGAATGGCGCCGAGGATGTTGCAGATGCCCGAGATGCCCAACACGCCTCCGAGCGAATCCAGGTATCCCCGCGGCCGGCCAAGCATCCGCTCCACCAGGCTCCGGCGGCGTTCCAGAAGCTCCAGGCCCATCACGCAATCGTCATCGTGGATCAGGGCCACGTAGTCGGTGGTGAGCACGTTGTGAATGAGCGTCACCATCTTGTCGCCGATGCCTTCGATGCGGTGCGTGCCGCGTCCGTTGTTGTAGAGCGTCGAGCACTCCTCGGGCTCGAGCGCGCAGATCGCGCATTCCGGATAGCGGGCCTTGATTTCGTCGCCGGCGGCCAACGTGCCGGCCGAACCCGGCGCCGAAACGAACGCCGCCACCTCGCCGTTCCCATATTGCGCGGCCGCTTCCAGAGCGCTCCGTCCCGTCACGTAGCGGTGGAACCGGTAATTAGGAAGCAGCTCGAACTGGGCGAGGATCTTGTTCCTGGGGTCCTTCTTATAATGCTGGGTGCGCTCCAGAACCAGGATGACATCGCTTTCCGATCCCGGCGTCAGGTCCAATTGGCCGCCGTATTGCCGGATGCGCTGGTACCGTTCCTCGCTCATCTGCTCCGGCATGATGACGATTGCCGGGTAGCCCTTCAGCCGGGAGATGTATGCCACGCCAATGCCGAAGTTACCCGTCGAGGGGCCAATCATGGTGCTCTCGCCAGGCTGGATTTCGCCGGCCAGTTCGCCTTCCATGAGGGTGGCGTAGGCCGGGCCGACCTTGTGGCTGCCCGAAGGGAAATCCCGTCCGGTGAGGACCACGATATTGGCCTCGACGCCCGTCAGTTCTCTGGGAAGCACGATGTGGCGGACGCGGTTGTCGGGCCCGCGCCACGTGATGTTGAACAAGTTGATAGGGTCCAACTCATCGGAACCGGCGGGCGGCCGCAACTCCGGATGTAACATCTCATGATATGTCGGACCAGGTACGGTTGTTGTCATAGGTCTCCTCAGAACCTCTCCCACAACGCTCGCGCGCGCCCCGCCGCCTTCTCCGCCACGCGCCGTTCGTCCACGGTGACGCACTGCTTGTCGCGCAGCACGCAACATCCGTTGACAATCAGGGAATCCACGGGCGCGTTGGCAATGCCGAACAGAATATGGCCAAACAGATTGCCGCTATCGAGCGGCGTGGGTGGGTAGTAATCCACCAGAATGAGGTCGGCCTGCGCGCCTTTCTCAATGCGGCCAATCTCCATGCCCCATAGCTTCTTGACGATGGTGCGGTTATTCAGAAACGCCGCGGCGTAAGCTTCCCCGTAAGCCACGCGCGGGTCGCCCGCCAGCAATTTCTGCAAGTGGAAAGCGGTCTTGAACTCTTCGAACATGCGTGGCGAATAGCCGTCGGAACCCAGCCCCACCAGCACTCCGCGCCGGACGAGTTCGAGCAACCTGGCGGCGCCCACCGCGTTATTGCAGTTGGATTGCGGGTTGTGAACCACGTTGACCCGGCGCCGCGCGAGAGTCCCGATGTCGGCCGCGGTGACGTGTACACAGTGAGCCGCCAGGCACTGCTCGTCCAGAACCCCAAGGTCGCGCAAACGCTTCACCGCCCCGGCGTCGCAGCCGTCCTCCGCCACGTGTATGTGGAAGCCCGCGCGCAGCGATTGGTTCACTTCCACCGCGCGGCGAAGCGTCTCATCGGTAAGGGTGAAAGAAGCATGCAAACCGAAGGTGGCCGCCACCAGGCCGTCGCCGCGGGGCGCCCTCTGGGCCCGATCGATGAAGCGGATGTTCTCTCTAATGCCCTCCAAGGCCTGCATTGGGCCGTTGCGGTCGGAAGTCTCGTAGCACAGAATGCCGCGCAGGCCGACGTCTCGAAACGCTTGCTCGATGCGGTCCAGGCTTCCCGCGCAGGCGTTGGGACTGGAATGGTGGTCCACCAGCGTGCCCACGCCGCACTTGGCGGCGTCGATGAGGCCTACCAGCGCGCTGTAGTACACGTCCTCTTCGTTCAACGCGCGATCCAGCCGCCACCAGAGCTTGTTCAGGATCTCGGGAAAATTCTTAGGCGCGCGGCCAGGGAGCGAAATCCCGCGCGCTAGCGTGCTATAGAGGTGCGTGTGGCAGTTGATCAACGCGGGCATTAAGAGCTTGCCCTTGGCGTCGATGACGTTCTTTCCCCGCGCGCGCGCACTATTCACATCACCGATGCTGCCGTCGGGACGAATCTCGACGCTGCCGGAATCCAGCACGCGATTGTCCGAGTCGAAGGTCAGGATACGTGCGTTGGTGATAGTCATGACGCCACGATGTGAGTGCCGGTCTCGCCCCGCACGGCGCGTGCGACATGCTCGGTTGAAGTGATGATGCACTCCTGCCCGCCTTGCGCGACGAAGTCGATGCCGGCTTCAATCTTGGGTCCCATCGACCCCGGCGGAAATTCGCCGGCGGCCAGATACTCGCGCGCCTGCTGGAGCGTGATGACGCCCAACCACTGCTGCCCGGGGCGCCCGAAGCGAATGGCCGCCTGCTCCACCGATGTCACGATGATCAGCTTGTGCGCGTGCAGATCGCGGGCCAGCAGGCTGGCGGCGAAATCCTTGTCGATGACTCCTTCCACGCCCACCAGGCGATCGCCCTCCCATGCAACCGGAATCCCTCCACCGCCGCAGGCGATGGTGACCACACCCGCCTCCACCAACCTGGCGATGGCCTCCTCCTCGAGGATGCGAATCGGCCGCGGTGAGGCCACCACGCGCCGGAACTGCCCCAGCTCGATTTCTCTTATGATCCAGTGCGGCTTCTCCTGCCGAACGTGCCGGACTTCCTCCTGGGTGTAGAACGACCCGATGGGCTTGGTTGGATGCGTCATTTCGGGGTCGTTCTCGTCCACCAGCACTTGCGTAATGACCGTGGCGGCGCTGCGGCGAATGCTTTCCCGGCGGAACAACTCACAGGCAATCCGCTGGATCATGTAGCCCATGCCGCCTTGCGAATCGGAGACGCAGGTGTCCAGCGGAAGGCGCGGTACCCTCCGCTCCCCTTCTTCCACGCGAATCAGGATGTTGCCGATCTGCGGGCCGTTGCCGTGGACAATCACGAGGTTCGAATCGCTTCGAAACAGCGGCATAAGATGCTCCAGCGTCTCTCCGGTGTGCTGGAACTGCTGGGGAATTGTGCCGGGTTCGCCGGGCCGTGTGATGGCGTTGCCGCCCAACGCGATTACCAGAGTCTCAGCCATACCGCTACCGCTCGTATTCGATCTCCCCATCGGCCATGGTGAGCGCCATGATCGCTTTGGCCGTGTGCAGGCGGTTCTCCGCTTCGGGATAAACCACCGAGTTCGGCCCATCGATGACTTCATCGGCCACTTCGTTGCCGCGGTCGGCCGGCAGCGGGTGCATGTAGAGAACGTCCGGCCTGGCCAGCTTCATCCGCTCCGCGTCGCAGATCCAGCCGGTGTACTGCCTCGCAATTCGCAGCGATTCTTCGGGCTTCTGTCCCATGGTGTCGAGGCACCCCCAGCTCTTGGGGATCACCACGTCGGCGTCGCGGAAAGCCTCGTCCATGCTGTCCACCATGGTAAACTTGCCGCCGCCGCGCCGGGCATTCTCGAAAGCCGCCGCGACCGTCTCGGGCATCAGCCCATATTCCGGCGGGTGCGCCAGCACCACGTCCATGCCGAACCGCGGCATCAGCATGATGAGCCCCTGCGGCACCGAAAGCGGCTTGGCGTAGCTGGGCGCGTAGGCCCAGCTCACGGCGATCTTGAGGCCGCGCAGGTCCTGGCCGCGTTGCTCGCGGATAGTCATCAGGTCCGCCAGCGTCTGGCAGGGATGGTCCACGTCGCACTGCATGTTGATCACCGGCACGTCCGCCCATTTCGCCACTTCCCGCATGTAGGCGTTGCCTTCGCCGGGGATCAGGTCGTGCCGGATGGCGATCGCATGCCCGTAGCTCGAGAGAATGATTCCGGTGTCCTTGGGGCTCTCGCCGTGCGACACCTGCATCGCGTCGGCGGTGAGAAAGTGCGCGTGGCCGCCGAGTTGTGTCATCCCGGCCTCGAACGAGTTCCGCGTGCGCGTGGATTTGTCGAAGAACATCAGGAAGATGGTCTGGTCGGGAAGGTAGCGGTGGGGAATATGTCCTTTGAATTTCCGCTTGAGGTCCGACGAGACGTCCAGCATGACGTCGAGCTCGGCGTCGGTCCATTCCTGAGTTGTGATCCAGTCCCTGCCCTTAAAGAGCGCTTTCACGGATGACCTCCTCCAGTCCCACGACGTTGGCAAAGTGAACGCGCCGCGGATCGCCGACCGATTCAACCAGCACCTTGAGCTTGAGATAAGGAAGCATGTCGACAACCCCCGGCGGCGCCGCGCCGGCCTTCGCTTCCCAGCTCAGAGCCTGGTTGTCGCTCAAGCGGATTTCGATAACGGCAGCCTCGGTCTCGAAGCGCGCGCGGTTCGCCGGCGGGTCGAGCGCGAGGACATAAGACTCTCCCGCGACGGTGCCGTAAATGGTGACTGGCGGCGTGAAATCGATATAGAAGCCGTTCGCCCCCGCGTACTTTCGATACGTTTCGAGGCTTCCGAAGAAGCGGGGTTTTTCCACGTACGGACCACCGTCTTCGGGGCAGAAGACATCGCAGTTGCCGCAATCGTTGCACGCGTCGGCGTAGTTGGCCAACTGGTGCGCCTTGGCCAACTGAAATACACCGCCCGGCACCCGCCTGACGCCTTCCGCCAGCAGCTCGAAATTATCGTACGCCATGGCCGCCGCCGGCGCCTCGTACACAAAATTCGCATCGTTGGGACACACCGGAACGCACTTATCGCAGTTGATGCAGTCGTAGAGCCAGAGCTTGGAGCCGATCTTGCGCGGCATACCCTTGTTGCGCTCCCAGCGGTAACGCGGATTCGCCGTGGTCTCGGCCACCAGCGCCGCCTCCTGGCCCGCGTAGCGCTTCACGTAGTCGGAGATGGTGCTCGCGCCCACCTCGCGCATCTTCGCGCCCAGGTTCTCCAGGTAACGAATCAATCGCCCGTAGCCGCCCGGCCGCAGTAGGTCCGTGCACGTAGTCACCGGGACCATGTTCATGGCCACCGCGGTCGAGATGTTGTTTGCATCCAGACCCGCCGAGAAAGAAATCGGGATGCTGGTCTCGATGTGCTCCCGAAACTTTTTCACCAGGTTCATGGCGATTACATGCAGCGGCGGGCCGGACATGTACATCTGCTCGTCGGTGAAGAACGACTTGTGGTTCTTCACTACCAGCGTGTTGCCGAACTTCACCGCCAGGTGCTTCCCATGGACCTGCGCGACGCGCTGCAGCCGGGGGACCAGGTCCAGCGCTTCGTCGAATTGCAGGTCTTTCGCAAATGCCTCGGGGCTAAGCTCAATCTCGCGATAGCCCATCACATCGTGCAACAGGTGTTCCACCTCGCCCGCGCCCAGCAGGGTGGGGTTCATCTTGATGCACACGTTGCAGCCCAGTTCCGTCAACAGAAAGCTGACAATGCCCTCGATTTCGCGCGCCGGACAGCCATGGAACGTCGAGAGGCTGATGGTGTCGCTGATGCGCGCGGGGAACGGCAGATCCCGGTAGCCGTTCAGCCCCATACGCAACGCGGCGATCACCGCGCTGGCGTCTTTCATCGATTCAATCCAGGAGCGCACGCGCGGCGAGCGAATTCCTTCCAGGTTGTAGCCTACGCTCATGTCGAAGACGGTCTCGCCAGGTGAAAAATCTTCGCCCAACAGTTTGGACGCCTTCAAAATCTCGATCAACATGGCCGCGCCCACGTACTCGCGCAACGATTGTTCGAGCTTGAGTTCCTGGGACCATTCCACGTTGTAGCCGACGTTGGCGATGTCGATGCACGGTCGCGGAATTTTGAGATCGTCCAGAATCTGGACGGTCTTCAATTCGATGATGCGCGAGCCGCCCAGCCACGAGAGCACGATGTTCTGCGCCAGTTGCCCGTGCGGTCCGGCGGCCGGCCCCAGCGGAGTCGCCGCGCGATGCCCGTGAAAATCGACGGAAAAATCGATGCCCGGAATGCCGCGAAAAAACTTGCTCTTGGGAAGGTCGAAGATCTTGCCTTCCCGCCGGTATTCGAGAAATGCGCGGCGCAACAGCAGGGGCAGCGGAAGCGGAACCAGCTCAGCCATGGCTCTTATTCATAGTAGGGCATTGGATGTGCGACACAAGAGTGGGGGCGGTCCAGTTAGCGGCGACCGTGCGGGAACGTTCGCCGCCCGCGTATCGCGAGAGGTAAACTTAAGGTGGACGACGCGGTGACAGCTAGGGCGAGCCGTAAGCGCCGGCACGAGTTTCGTGGCAAAGACGTCGAGTCCCTTCTTGTAAACTGCCATCGGCGCTGCTGCATCTGCCACCGCTTCTGTGGAGTGAAGATCGAAGTTGACCACATAGAGATGGCCACCACGCCGTCCAGCGCCGAAGCCGAGAACGCGATCCCCCTCTGTTTCGAATGCCATGCCGAAGTCCACTGCTATAACCCGAAGCACCCGAAGGGTCGTAAGTTCACACCCGGCGAGCTTCGTCGGCACAGGGAGCAGTGGCTTGGCCTCTGCCGAGAGCATCCAGAAATGTTCGTTGCCTCCCAGCAGCCGGCTGAGGCTGGCTCCTTGGAACGGCTCGCCAGCGAGATGACCTTCAATCTCCGAATTGCGAACTACTCCAAGGGCGCCCTTCGGCAGGTCGGGGCGCTGTTCGAAGTGACCCAGTTCCGAAGGGCGATCGCCGATGGTACCTTCACGTGGATCTCCGACGACCTCCGGAGGCGTATTGAGGAGGCATACACGACCATCCTGCAAGCCAACTCCCTCATTAGGGGCGCTCGTGGCACGGACCGCAGCGACAGCCTGCCGAGGTTCTTCAGGCCAGCTCAGGAGGCCATCGAACGCGCCCAGGAACTGCTGGTTGATGCTCTCGACTACATGCAACTCTCCATCGGCTCTGATTACCCATGAAGGAAAACCCGCGCGTACAATCGCAGTTTTGGGAGGCATAATGGTCACTGTCCTGTTTACCAACGGGGAAGAGAAGGAATACGATGCTGATGGCGCCTCCAAGGATGGCCCGCTCTTTGTCCTTCGCAAATGGAATCCGAGGCGGCGGAAGTCCGAAATCCGCGAACGATTTCCTGTGGAAAATGTGGTATGGGCGCGGACTCCCGATTCAATAGTTCTAGGCGGAGGGCGAGCCGCGAGCACCGTGCCATAGCGGACTATTTTGGATACCCGTACTTCTTGGGCATATCCTTGAGTCGTTGGTCAAAGTTCGCGGCCTTGCGTTGTCGGTTGATTTCCTCCTCCTGGTCCATGAGCGGAAGTAGCCTCTGTTCGTAAAGCGCCGTTCTCTTTTGCTTGCTCAATCCCTTTGCTGACTTGACCACGGAGATTTGCGCGCTGATGTTCTCCAGTTCCCTCTTGTCAAATGCCAGGCCCTCATTTAGCACTTTTAAGACCTCCGCGACGATCGGAGGAAGTTGATCGTGCTTGATGGCCTTGTCCAACTTCGATATATTCTCGAGGTGGTCTTTCCATGATGTGACCATCGGTTCAAGAGACAGTATTTCCTCCGGCTCCGTGAACGGTTCGCGGACTTGTGCCATCTGTTCTTTGAGGGTTTTTGCCTGTATGACATAGCCATCGAGTTCCTGCACCAGCGCGCGTTGTTCTGGGGGGTACGCTCCGTCCTTCCCTAGCTTGAATCCGATAGGAGCCGCAATGATCTGAATAGCGGCAATGACCGCGAATGTGATGACGCGAGGACGCGCTGATGGTTTTGTCTTGATGACGTTTTTGACGGTCCATGATGCAGCAAGAAACATTCCAATGGAAACCGAATAGCCGATTTTTTGGGAGCGGTTCATGGAAAAAAAGCCTGCTTCGAGAGAGAAGACAAATACCGCAACCGTGAGAGCTGACACCGAGAGCAGGAGCCTGGCCTGCCTTGGAGGGTTTGGCCGTTTTTCCTCCGATTCCCTTCCGCTTATCCAGGGCG
Source organism: Bryobacterales bacterium (assembly GCA_003170915.1). Classification (GTDB taxonomy): domain Bacteria; phylum Acidobacteriota; class Terriglobia; order Bryobacterales; family Bryobacteraceae; genus Fen-178. Next base: position 46,417 of record PMYB01000157.1, read on the forward strand.
TCATGACGCTTCATCGTATTCCTGTACGCATCCGGATGCAACCTGGTGCAGCCCCGCAGCCCCGTGACCCGCTCTACACGGCTTTGTACAGCAATTCTATCGGCGCAGCAAGAACCGCCGGAAGACCGTCAACGAAATCGGTGCTAGCGGGCAACGTAATCCCCAACCTCCCCGCCATTAGTGCTTGGGGGTTTCGTTGCCGGCCCCCGCGATGCCCGTCCCCGGAACGCCCCCGGGCTGTACCATGAGCGTCTCAGTATCGACGGGAGGCGATGTGACCCCCAAACCATCCCTCTCAGCGTCTGTCCGGTTTGTTGGTGCCCACCGTCGCGACGTACGTCAGCGGAAACGCCGCGTAGAACTCGGCCGCCTCCACCAGGTCTCGGATGGGCACGCGCTCCGCCACACTGTGCGCCACGTCCTCTTCGCCGGGGCCGAAGCCGATGGTGGGCACGCCCATCAGCCCCATGGAGCCCACGCCATTGGTGCTGAACGTCCACTTGTCCACGATGGGCGCTTTCTTCCACAGCGTTTCATAGGTGGCGATGGCCGCCCGTGCCAGCGGATGCGCTTCATCCAGCACCCAGGTGGGATAGTACTTCTCCATCGGGTAGCGCAGGCCGGTGTAGCTGGGCGTATCGTAGTTCAGGATTTCCACGTCGGCGTCTTCCGCGCCGGCGAGCGCCTTCACTTCGGCCAAAGCGCTTTCCTTGGTCTCGCCGGCAGTGAGACGGCGGTCGAGATGGATGGAGCAAGCGCCGGGGACCGCGCACAGCGAAGGCGAAACCGAGCGGATCTCGGTGACGGCGATGGTGCCCTTGCCCAGAAACGCATCGCCGCGCAGGCGCGTGTTCAGCTTCTCCACCTCTTGGACGAGGCGGCTCATTTTGTAGATGGGGTTATCGCCGCGCTCCGGAGCGCTGGCATGGCACGAGCGGCCGCGCAGGTGCACTTCGATCTCCGTGCGCCCGCGGTGACCGCGGTAAATGCGCAGGCTGCTGGGCTCGGTGATCACCACGCAATCCGCGCGGATGCCGTCCTCTTTGAGGATGTAGAGCCACGGCAGGCCGTCGCAATCCTCTTCCTGCACCGAGCCGACCACCCAGAGCGTGTAGTCGCCCGCGAGGCCAAGGTCCTTGATGATCTTGCCCGCGTACACCATGCTGGCCATGCCGGCGCGCTGGTCGCAAGCGCCGCGGCCATAAACGTAGCCGTCCTCGACCTTGCCCTTATAAGGGTCCCAGGCCCATTCTTTGGGGTCGCCCACGCCCACAGTATCGGTATGGGAATCCATCATGATGATGGTCTTTCCCGAGCCGATTCGCCCCAAAATGTTGCCCATCGGATCGATGCGGATTTCATTGAACCCGACCTTTTCCATCTCCCGTCGTATCCGTTGAATGACCGGCCCCTCATGGGAACTTTCCGCCGGGATGGCGATCAGGTCGCGGAGAAATCGGACGATGTCCGCCTCGTAAGATTGGGCAGCGGCGGCAATTTCAGACGCATTGATCATCGGCAACAGTCTCTTTCTCGCGCAGCGCGCGCAGCACGTCCTCCGGCCGTATCGGCAGCTTGCGGAAACGCACTCCGATGGCGTGGAAGATGGCGTTGGCAATCGCCGGCGCCGGCCCGTTGATGGGCACTTCCGATATCGACTTGGCGCCGTACGGCCCCAGCGGCTCATCGGTCTCGACCAGGATGGTGGTGAGCTTGGGCATGTCCTTCGCGCCGAAAATCTTGTAGTCGAGGAAGTTCGGATTCAGAGGGCGGCCGGCGCCATCGAGCACCAACTCCTCCGTCAGCGCGTACCCCAGGCCCTGGGCCACGGCGCCCTCCACTTGTCCTTCGGCCTGCGCCGGGTTGATGGCCGTGCCTGGGTCCACCGCCGTAGCCATGTGCAACACGCGCACCTTGCCGGTCTCGGTATCCACTTCCACCTCGGCGAAGGTGGCGCAGAAGGGCGGCGGGCTGTCGGTGTTGAAGTGCGACGCGCCATCCATAATCTGAGTCTTCTCCTTGTACATGGAGTGGAGAGCGATCTCCGTCATGGTCGCGGACTTCCCAACAGCGGACACCCGGTTGTCGCCACAGGTCAAATTCTCTACCGGCGTGTCGAGCATTTTCGCGGCCATGCGCAGCACCTGCTCGCGCACCTTTTCCGCGGCCTTCTTCACCGCGCCGCCGGAAATGATGGTGGTGCTGGAGGCGTAGGCCCCCACGTCGAACGGTGTCGTGTCCGTGTCGCCGGAGGTGATGACGATTTTATCGAGGCTCACGCCCAGGGTTTCCGCGGCGATCTGCGAGAGCACGGTGTCGGCGCCGCCGCCCACGTCGGCAGCGCCTGTTTGGAGAAAGAACGAGCCGTCCTCATTCATCTTCAGGAAGGCCGAGGCCCAGTCGATGCCCGCGATCCCGCTGCCTTGCATGGTGCAGGCCATGCCGACGCCGCGCTTCAAATGGCCGGCCGCGGGCAACGCTTGGCGCTTGCCCGTCCAACCAATAGCGGCCGCCGCGCGATCCAGGCATTCCGGCAGGCCGCAACTGCGGACGATCCGCGGCAGCCCCTCCTTGCCTTCCCCGAGTTGCGCGGAGAGCCGGTCGGTGTCGCCCAGCCGTATGACGTTCTGGCGATGGAATTCGACGGGGTCTATCCCCAGATCGTTGGCGATTTCGTCCACCAGGGTTTCTTGCGCGAAGAACCCCTGCGGGCAGCCATAGCCGCGGAACGCGCCGGCTACCGGCGTATTGGTGTAGACCACGTGGCACTCGAATCGCATGTGCTCGGCGCGGTACAGCGGAAGAACCTTGCTGCCCGTGTTCCCCTGAACCGTAGTCGAGTGGCTGCCATAAGCGCCCGTGGTGGCGACCACCGTCAACTGGCTGGCCAGAATGGTGCCGTCGCGCTTGACCCCCATTTTCATACGCAGGATCTGGGGGTGGCGCGTGCGCGCCATGTAGAACTCTTCCTCGCGCGTGTATTCGATCTTCACCGGCCGGCGCGCGGCCAGAGCCAGCGCCCCGCAGATATCCTCGAGCAGCATCTCCTGCTTGCCGCCGAATCCTCCGCCCATGCGCGGCTTGATTACGTGAATGCGGCTCACCGGAATCTGCAGAATCATGGCGACCTGGCGCCGCGAGTGATAGGGCACCTGCGTGCTGGTGCGAATCACCAGGCGGCCGTCGCCATCCAGCCAACTGATGGTGATGTGCGGCTCGAGCGGGCAGTGCTGCTGCCGCTGGGTGCGGTATTCCCGCTCGAAAATGCGGTCGGAATCGCGAAAACCCTGGTCCACGTCGCCGATCCCCCGCAGGATATAACCGGCGATGTTGCGCGAGGCGTCGTAGATCCCCTTGGAATCCGGCTCATCGTGGATGACGGCGGCGCCCGGCGCCATGGCCTGTTCCATATCGAGCACGGCGGGCAGCACGTCGTACTCCACTTCGATCAGCCGCAGCGCCTTTTCGGCGATGGCGCGGCTCTCCGCAGCCACCGCCGCCACGCGGTCGCCCACAAACCGCACCTTGCTGTCGAGCAGGTAGGTGTCGTAGGGCGAAGGCTCGGGCCACGCCTGCCCGGCGGTGGTGTGGGGCACGCGCGGAACGTTCTTGTAGGTCAGAACCGCGTGAACGCCGGGCAACGCCTTGGCTTTCCTGGTGTCGATGCGTTTGATGCGGGCGTGCGCGTACGGGCTGGGCAGGATCTTGCCGTACAGCAAACCGGGGAGCTGAATGTCGTCGGTAAAAGCCGGGCCGCCCGTTACCAGTTTGACGCCCTCCACCTTGCGGACGTTGTGGCCGACAACCGTGCGACCGGAGCTCATCGCTTTGCCCCTGCCGCTGCCAGCACCGCTTCAACCGGCTTGCGGAAGCCAGTGCAACGGCAATACGTCCCCGCCAACGCCTCGCGCACTTCTTCCTCGCTGGGATGGGGCTTGCGATCCAGCAGCGCCTTGGCGTTCAGAATCATTGCAGGAGTGCAGAATCCACACTGCACTGCGCCATGGTCCAAAAAAGCCTCCTGGAGCGGATGGAGCGTACTGCCGTGGGCCACACCCTCGATGGTCAGCACGTCCGCCCCTTCCGCCTGCGCGGCGAACATGAGGCACGAATTGATGGGCTTGCCGTCGAGCAGAACCGTGCAGGCGCCGCATTCGCCCGCCTCGCAGCCGCGCTTCACGCCGAAGTAGCCTTCACGGCGCAGCACATCCAGCAGAAGATCGCCGGGGGCTATGGTCCACTGCTTCGCTTCCCCGTTCACGTTGAGACGGACTTCCATGGCTTTCATAGCGAGCACCCCGTTCCGGCGGCGCATTCTTCGAGCGCCCGCCTCACCAGCACACGGCACATCTCACGGCGGTATTCCGCCGAAGCGCGCACGTCGGTAATGGGCTGCACCTCGCGCGCCACTTGGTCGCACACTTCGGCCAGGGTGCTTTCATCCACCTTGCGTCCCACCAGAAGTTTCTCCGCGTTGACGGCGCGGATGGGCGTTGGCGCCACGGCGCCCAGCGCGATGCGCGCCCATTTCGCGCGGCCCTTGGAATCCAACTGAAGGCCGGCCGCCGCATTCACCAGAGAGATATCGCTCTCCGTACGTCCCAGTTTCTGGAACGACCAGCGCCCGCCGCGCGGCAGCGCCGGTATGACAACTTCGATGAGCAACGCCTTGCCCGGCGCGGTCTTTCGCAGGCCGGAGTAGAAAGCGGTCAGTGGAATCTTGCGCCGGCCGCGCGCGTCCGCCAGCACCACCTCGGCGTCCAGCGCCAGCAGCGGCGTGGCGGTATCCGCCGCCGGCGAGCCGTTTGCCAGGTTGCCTCCCAGCGTGGCCATGTTGCGGATCTGCACCGAACCGCAGGTAGCCGCGGCCCGCGCCAGGATGCCGCCGGCCAGCGCGCGGATGGCGGGCGAATTTTCCAGCGTCGCCATGGTGGTGGTGGCGCCGATGACGCAGGCTTTGCCTCTGCGGCGGATATAGCTCAAGCCCGCGTGCGTGATATCGATCAAGAAGCGGATGGACCGGTCCGCCTCGACCACGAGGTCCGTGCCCCCCGCCACAACCCGCGCCCGGTTCTTCCCATTTTGAAGCAGACGAAGTGCTTCGCGAACGGTGCCAGGCCGATAAAAAGCTTCGACTCTATCGAACATCCTGCCCTCTGGAGACAATGCTCCCACAGAACCTGAACAGAATATAGCAAGGTTACAAATTGGTTACAAGGCAGCGGCGCCGCTGTGGCGCGCTAGAATGAGAAGCTCTCTCATGCTTTTTCTCTCTGAACCGATCTTGGAATCCCGGTCCCGCCTGCTGCGCGATCTCGACCGCGGCGGAATCACTCCGGAGCAGGCATATCAGCGGATGCTGGACCTGGATCCCGCTGACCTCATCGGGATACTGGGAATGAGCCATTTGCGGCGGGAGGCAGGCGACCTTGCCGGCGCCGAGGACTACTTGTGGCGCGCCGCCCTAGCCCAGCCCTGCACGTGGCCTCCGTACCTGGAGCTGTCCCAATTGCTTTCCGGGCAAACGGCCCTTTCCGAGGGGCTGGCCGAACTCGCCCTCCGCAAGCTGTTGCTCGACGAGGAGGGTCTCGAGGGCCTGGGGCCGGAACCGATTCCATTCGGCTTGGACGGTACCGAGGAGTATGACCGCCTAACCAAGCACGAACAGATCGAACTGGTGGTCGAAGCCTTGCGCCAGCGGCGGGACCTCGAACCCGCGCCCGTGACCGCCCGCCTGCGGCCATACCGGCTCGTCCATCAATTGCAGGAAGCCGAAGACCTGGATGCACAAGTCGTCGACGCGTTGGTCCAGGAAGGAGCGTCCATCGCCCCTCTCCTGGTTGGAGTGCTGCGTGGTTGGGCGCAGGGTTTCCTGCCCCAGGACGACGGCGTCGTGGAAAACGCGCTCGCCCTGCTGGGCGAGATCGGTGAGGCCAGCGCGATCCCGCATCTGCTGGAGTGCGCCGACGTGGACGATGTCAAGCTGGCTGGCGCCGCCGCTTGGGCCTGCGACCGAATCATTGAAGCGCATCCCGAGGGGGCTGTGCGCGTGATCGGCGAAATCGCCGCCGGCCTCGGCGCAAGCGAGCGGATCGTGGTGCTGGAGAGATTGCTTCGCCACCCCGGGCTGGACGCCACAGGGGAGTTGGTCGCGCGGCTGAGCGAGAATCTCGACCGCATCCCCAAGCAGCATTACGATCCCTTCTTCCCCCTGCTGGTGAGCACCATGATCGCGGCGCGCGGCCGTGCGGGCGTCGAGCTTGCCCGTACGGTGATGCGGCGGAACGGCGCTCTGCTGCCGAAGAAGATTCGCCGGGAGTGCGAGGATCTGATTGAAGCTCTTGGCGCCGGTGGGCCCCCTCCTCCGCTGCCCGCGCAACCCTCCCCATGGACGGTGTACGACATCTGCGGCGGTAAGGCTATTTGGGAAGACCAGGAAGAAGAAGAGCAGGAGGATTTCGCACCACCGCGAGAGCCGGCGCAACGGAGGTACACGCCCGGCCGCAACGACCCCTGCTGGTGCGGCAGCGGCAAGAAGTACAAGAAATGCCATCTCGATTCCGATGAGAGGCCCCCGGCCGCGGCGCCGGCCATAGCCGGCGAATACGACCGGTTGCGCAACCGGCTGGGCAAGTTCCTCATGGAAACAGCCTCCAAACGCGACACCCGTGTGGCCCAGGAGGAGTTTTTCGAAGGCGGCCCGGTCGAGGACGACCAAACCGCACCCCTGATCGACTGGATGATGCATGACTGGGTTCCACCGCGTCTCGGCCACACCATCATGCGGGAGTACTTGATCAAGCACGGCGCCGGTCTTGCGCCGCGAGAGCGGGAGTTGATCGAAGCTTGGTCGCATAGTTATGTCGGGCTGTACGAGGTGCGCGAGGTCAAAGTTGGAAGCGGCGTCGAAGTGAAAGACCTGGTCACCGGCGAAGTCTTCTTCGTACACGATGTGAACACGTCGAAGCAGCTTGTGCGATGGGACGGCGCACTCGCGCGCGTGGTCCCAGGCGAACGCGGCCACGAGTTCAGCGGTGTGGGCGTCACCGTTCCACGCAAACAACTGGAGCCACTGCGCGTTTGGATGGAGGAGGACCGGCTCCGGACGGGCATGCCCTGGCCCGAGTACCTGAAGCGCAACTTGCCGCGCATCCGCCGCCAGCCGGAGGAACTCCACAAGGAGTGGATCGAATCGCTGAGGTTGTCCAACACCGATGGGGAGGAACTGCTGTTTTCGAAGGCCGTATACCGGGTGGAGGACCGCGAGACGCTCACGGCGGCTCTTCGAAACTGCCCTGAGATCAGCGAAGACGACGAGGGGAAGCACTACGTCTGGTTGAGGGGTCCGGCCGGCCAGGAAGGACGCACGGTGCTGGGGAACATGCGGTTGGAGGGCGCGGAGATGGTGTTCGAGTGCAACTCGAAACAGCGCCACGAGCGGGGAAAGCGGATGCTCGCCAAACTTGCCGGCCCGGCAGTGGAACACCTGCGCGATGAGTTCACCACGCAGCGGGAGATGAAGCGCCGAGCTCTCAATGAGCCTCGCGCCGCCGAACCAGTGCGAGACGAAATCCCACCCGAGGTGCGCAACAAGCTGCTTACCGAGTACATGGAGCAACATGCCGCCAAGTGGCCCGACATGGCGCTTCCCGCGCTTGGCGGCCAAACTCCGCGCCAAGCCGTGAAGACCGCCGCCGGCAGGCTCAAGGTCGCGGCCCTTCTACGGGACTTTGAGAACTCCGAGGAGCACAAACGCCAGGCCGGCGAGCCGTTTTACGAGGTCGCCCGCCTCCGTGCCGAACTGGGCCTGAAGGAGTGATCCGGGACCGGCTTGCCGCTCATGCCATGCGGCGGCCCGTCTCATGAGTATCGTACCCGCAAAGCGCTTCCAATTCGTGGCGGAATGCAGCTTGCGTAAGAATGTCGAGAAGCCGCTCCACGGCGCCGAGTGCCAGGTGCTCCTGGCGAACCACCATATCATACCGTTCGCTGGTGAGGGGCACAAAGTCGAGGCCAAACGCGCGCGCGGCGGAACGGGTGGCCACGCAACAATCGGCCAGACCCGCGTAGATGCGCCACGCCGCCGCCAGGTGGCCGGCGGCACACTCGGTGTAGCCGCTGAGGGAGCGCGGCGAGATGCCGGCGGCCTTGAGACGGCGGTCCAGCAGTTGGCGGCTGCCCGAGCCTTTCTCGCGGTTCACCAACTTCACTCCCGCGCGCGCCAGGTCTTCCACGAGGCGGATCTTTTTCGGATTGCCGCGCGCCGCGACGAGGCCCTCTTCCCACACGGCGAATGCGAAAACCGCGACGCTCTTCCTAGGGAATTCCATGCGGATGGCGGCACCGTCGTCTTTCAAGTGCGTTCCGGCGACGTGGACCATGCGCCGCTTCAGAAGATGCAAGGCCACCGTGCTGTTGACGGGCGCCGTCACCAGCCGGACATTGGCGCGCTGCAGATGACGCGCCAGCACCGACGTTGCGGGGTCGCAGCCGGCCACCAACAGGCGGCTCTCGGAATCCTCTTCGCGCAACAGTTGGACCGTGGACCGCGCGGGCCTCACCAGCAGCGCGTCGGTGGGCGGCAGTTGCCACGGAGCGGGCACGGCGGGCACACCCACCAAGCGGCCTTCCACGCGGCACAGCTCGAGGGGGGCGCCCGCGAACAGATCGCCCGCGCCGACGATCTCGGCGCGCACCGCGCGGGGCGGGCGCGGCGGGGCCGAGTCGAGGCGGAAAAGGTCTTCCACGGGCGCTTCCAATGCGCGGGCCAGCCGCAGCGCGACCGCGGTATTGGGAACATAGTTGCCCGCTTCCATGGCGTAGATGGTCTGGCGGCTGACGCCCGCCAGTTTGGCCAGGGCGGCGGCGGCCACCCCGCGCCGTTGCCGAAACTCCGCGAGGCGGTTATGCACGCGCGGCTCGGGGGCTGTGGTATTGTCCTGTAAGAGTGTCATTGTCGTCCATGCGATATAGCTGCCTACTATTGTGCCTGCTCTCGGCCGCCTGCGGGCGGCGGGCAGAGCCGCACAAAGTGACCATTGCCGCGGCGGCAGACCTGAACTTCGCGCTGGATGAAATCTCGCTGAAGTTCCGAGCGACACATCCCGATGCGGATCTCCAGATAGCGTACGGCTCCTCCGGCAATTTCTATGCGCAGATTCGCAACCAGGCGCCCTTCGATATTTTCCTTTCAGCGGACGTGGAATATCCGCGCAAGCTGGTCGAGGAGGGGATCGGCGCGCGCGACTCGCTATTCGTGTATGCCATGGGCCGGATCGTGGTATGGGTGCCGGCCGCATCGCCCCTGGACCCTGCCACCGCGCTGCGGGCCGCTTCGGTGCGGCACGTGGCCATTGCCAATCCGCAGCACGCACCGTACGGCCGAGCGGCGGAAGCGGCTCTGCGCTCGCTGGGCGTCTACAATGGCGTCGCGCGGAAACTGGTACTCGGCGAAAACGTCGCACAGACGCTCCAATTTGTCCAGAGCGGCGCGGCGGACGTGGGAATCGTGGCACTCTCCCTGGCGCTCGCGCCGCCGGTCCGTAGCCAGGGACGCTATTGGGAAGTGCCCGGTACGGCTTACCCGAAAATTGAGCAGGGTGGCGTCATCTTAAAGGATTCGAAAGCGGCCCGGGAGTTCCGGTCGTTCCTCCTGGACGAGGTCGGGCGGCGCATTTTGAAGAAGTACGGCTTCTCTCTGCCGGCAAACTGATATGGATTGGCAAGCCATCTGGTTGAGTGTGCGGCTGGCGGTTTCGACCACCGTGATTCTGCTCGCGGTGGGAATGCCGCTGGCGTACTGGCTGGCGTTTTCGCCGCATCGCTGGAAGTTCCTGGTGGAAGCCGTCGTGGCGCTCCCGCTCGTCTTGCCGCCGACGGTTCTGGGGTTTTACGTGCTGCTGGCCATCGGACCACGCAGTCCCGTGGGCGCGCTTTATGGAAGGCTCACGGGCGGCATGTTGCCGTTCTCGTTCCAAGGCCTGTTGGTAGCATCGGTGCTCTACAGCCTGCCGTTCACGGTGCAGCCTGTGGCCGCGGCATTCGCAGCGGTGGACCGCAAACTGGTGGAAGCGTCCTGGTGCCTGGGAGTCTCGCGGATGGCGACGTTTCGCCGCGTCATCGTTCCGCTTGCCCTGCCCGGCATCGCCACCGGCGCCATCCTGAGCTTCGCGCACACCATGGGCGAATTCGGCGTGGTGCTGATGGTGGGCGGCAATATCGCGGGGGTGACGCGCACGGTTTCGATCTCCATCTACGACCAGGTGCAAGGGTTGAACTACGCCGCGGCGGCGGAGACTTCGCTGTTCCTGGTGGCCGTTTCGTTCACGGTGCTGGCGCTCACTTACGCGCTGCAACGCCGGGTTTGGGCAATATGGCCAATGAGCTGAGCTGTCGCTGCCGGAGGCGGATGGCCTCCGGTTTCGAGCTGGATGCGGAGCTGCGTCTCCCGCTCGACGAATCTCCGGTGACGGTGCTGTTCGGCCCGTCCGGCTCGGGCAAGACCACCTTGTTGCGCTTGCTGGCCGGTCTCGACCGCCCCGACGACGGCGCCATCCGCTTCCGCGATGGTACCTGGTACGACGGAGGGCGCGGCATTTGCCTGCCCCCCCAACAGCGGCGCGCGGTGTTCCTGTTTCAGGACTGCGCGCTGTTCCCGCACCTGACCGTGGCGGCCAACGTGGAGTACGCGGCGCGTCGCGAAACCGCCCGCAGACTTATGGGTGTGTTCGGGTTGGCCGAGCTGGCCGATCGCTTTCCGCGCGAGCTCTCCGGCGGGCAGCAGCAGCGCGTGGCGGTGGCGCGCGCCCTGGCCGCCGAGCCCGCGCTCTTGCTCCTGGATGAGCCGCTCTCGTCGCTCGACGCCGCCGCGCGCGCCCGCATACGCCAGGACCTGCGCCGGATGCTGCTCAGTGGCGGCGTCCCCAGCATCGTGGTGACGCACGACCGCATGGAAGCGGTGGCGCTGGGCGACTGGATGGCGGTGATGGTGGGCGGCCGAATTCGGCAGGCCGGGCCGGTCCAGGACGTGTTCCGTCACCCCGCCGATGCGCAGGTAGCGGAGTCGGTGGGCGTCGAGAATGTCCTGCCAGCCCAGATCGTGTCGCATCACTCGGGCCTGCTCACGGTCGAGGTAGGAACGGCGCAATTGCAGTGTGTCGACTCAGGCGAGACCGGGCCGGTGGTTGCGTGCATTCGCGCCGAGGATGTAGCGCTCACCCGCGACTCGCCGCAGGATTCGAGCGTCAGGAACCGCCTCCCCGGCCGCGTGCTCTCCGTAATTCCGGAGGGCCCGCTGGCGCGCGTGGAGATGGACTGCGGCGTCCCGCTGGTAGCGGTGATCACCGCGCAATCGGTCGATGAGCTTCAACTGAAACCCGGCGACGACGTGTGCGCGGTGGTGAAAACCACGGCGGTGCACCTCACGGCGGCGCCCTACTTTTCGAGGCAGAGAACCTGATTCATCTTACGGAGCTTCGATTGATATCGCCCGGATGAAACTCGACACCGGCTCCACGGGAGCACCGCCCGTGGCAGAGAATGGCTCATGTCCATAGGCAACGATCCTCTCTGGGGGGCGCGTGCCCTGGAATAGCCTTCTCACTGCCGGTTTGACTCTGCTCCGCCGGTCCCTTACGGAGATGGAGCAGTCGATTCTATAGGCGGTGTATCGCCTGTCTCGCCCGTAGCATCCGACCTCCTCTTTCCTCCATACGACAGACAGGAGCGTATCGGCTTCCTGCTTCGATTGAACAAATTGCGCCGAAGGCAGCAGCGCCATGATTGCGAAGCTCGCCAGGCAGGGTTCCGACTCGGAGAACCACTGGTTCCCGGAAAGACGAACAGTACCGGCAAATTTGTTCACCAGGAATACGTTGGGGCCAAATGGCTTGCGCTGCAGTCGAGCCAACCAGATGACGAATGTCACTACTGCAGCCGGGAACAAAAGCGCCAAGACGGCTTCTTGATTCATAGGTTATCGCTAACTCCTGTTTGGGCTGCCCGCCTAAACAAGGCCCCGGTCAATCTAAGGCGGGACCGCGACGCCACAGCCCCTACTTCTGCAAGAAGAAGTTCCCTACGAACATGGCGTCGATGCCGGATGAGTAGAAGCTCCGCACCGCGTCGCGCGGGGTGCAGACCAGCGGCTCGCCGAAGAGATTGAACGAAGTGTTGTAGAGCACCGGCAGCCCCGTGGCTTTGCCGGCGGCGTGGAGCAGCTTCCAGTAGAGCGGGTTCTCGTCGCGATCCACGGTGTGGACGCGCACCAGGTCGTCCGCCAGAATGGCGGCCGCGAGTTTATCGCGGTGCTCGGGCTTGACGCGGCCGATGGTGGAGAGAAAACGCGCGTTGGTTCCCACGTCGAAGTATCGGTCGCACAGCTCGGCTGGAACCGATGCGGCGAATTTGCGGAACGGCTCGCGGTGCTTGATGAAGATGTTGAGGTTCTCGGTGGAATAGGGGTCGAGCGGTGAAGCCAGGATGCTGCGGTTGCCGAGCGCGCGCGCGCCGAACTCCATGCGGCCGTGCATCCAGGCCACGATCTTGTTGTCGTTCAACTGCGCCACGGCGGTTCCGATCAATTCGTCCATGGTGAGCATGTAGCGGAAGCGCAACTTGCAGTTTTCGAGCACCTGCTTGATTTCGGGCGCGGTGTAGGCTGGCCCCAGGCAGAGGGTATCGAGGGCCACGCGCTGCTCCTGGCGGTAAGCGCCGTGCCAGGTTTCGAGCACCGCGCCGATGGCCGTCCCGGCATTGCCGGAGGCGGGCTGCACGAACACGTTCTGATAACCGGAGCGGTTCTCGAGCGCCGAAACCAGCAGCGCGTTCAGGCCCAGACCGCCCGCCAGACACAGGTTGCGGCCTTTGCCGGCCATGCGAATCACGGCCGCTTCGACGGCCTTCTGGATGCCCGCGGCGACGTGGAGGCGCAGGTCGTCGGGAATCGGCGCAGCGTCTTTCAATCCGAGGCGCTCGTAGAATCGCGCGCTGAAACCGCCGCGGTTCAGGCGCTCGGTGCTGAAGAAGGAGCGATCGAGGCGCGCTCCGGAATCGGAAAGACAGAGGATCTCGAGGAACAAGTCGCGATAACGGCCGTCGCCGCCCACGGAGAGCCACTGCACTTTGTGTTCGTCCACGTCGGCGCCGAAGCCCAGCAGTTCGGTGACGCGGCCGTAGAGATCGCCGAGGGAGTCGGGGGAATACTGTTCGTGTTCGAGCGTCATGCGCGCGCCGCGGGCCTGCCAGCGCGAGCCGCAGCGGAGGTCGCTGCCGCGGTCGAGCGTGAGGACCGTGGCTTCCTCGAATGGAGAGGGGTAGTAGGCCGAAGCGGCATGCGCCAGGTGGTGTTCGAGCACCACGATGCGGCTCTCGGGGAAGCGCGCGCGAAGCTTGAGGTGAAAATCGGATTCGGGGATGGGGCGCACGATGGCCACGGCATCCACCTGTTGCGGGGTTGCGCCGGCCAACTCGAGGCACTTGGCGATGGAATGCTCGGGCAGCTCACCGTGCCCGCCCCAGTGCGTACGGCGGCGTACGAGCTTGGATTCTTCGATGGCGGCGACGAGGGCGCCGTCTTTGAGGATGGCGCTGGCGGCGTCACCGAGAATTCCGCCGATGCCGAGAATGATCATTTCAGGTTACGGCCCTCGCGTTTCTCAATCTTAGCCCAGGTGTCGCGCAGGGCGGCGGTACGGTTGAAGACCAGGCGGTCGGAAGCGGAGTCCAGGTCGACACAGAAATAGCCCAGGCGCTCGAACTGGTAACGGCTGCCGGGCGCGGCGCTGCGCAGGCTCGGTTCCAGTTTGCACCCGCGCACGACCTCTAGTGAATGCGGGTTTAGATTGGCGGTGAAATCCTGGCCCTCGGGCGCTTCGTCGGGGTTCTCGCGCGTGAACAGGTTGTCGTACAGACGCGCCTCGGCATCGATGGCATGGGCGGCGGAGACCCAGTGGATGGTGGATTTCACGCGGCGGCCGTCGGGCGAGTCGCCTCCACGGGTGGCTGGATCGTAGGTGCAATGCACCTCCAAAACCTCGCCCGTCTTTTCATCCTTCACCACGCCGGTGCAGGTGACGAAGTAGCCGTAGCGCAGGCGCACTTCGCGGCCGGGAGAGAGGCGGAAATACTGTTTGGGCGGGACCTCCCGAAAATCGTCCTGCTCGATATAGAGCACGCGCGAAAACGGCACTTTGCGGGTGCCCATGGCGGCGTCTTCGGGGTTGTTGATGGCGTCCATCTCTTCCACCAGGTCTGGCGGGTAATTGTCGATGACCACGCGCAAAGGGCGCAAAACGGCCATCACGCGCGGCGCCCGCTTGTTCAAATCCTCCCGCACGTAGTGCTCGAGCAGCGCCAGCTCGGTCGAGCCATTGGTCTTCGACACGCCCACGGCGCCGCAGAAATTGCGGATGGCCTCGGGCGTGTAGCCGCGCCGCCGGATGCCGGAAAGCGTCGGCATGCGCGGATCGTCCCATCCGCTCACGTGCCCGTTCTGAACCAGGGTGAGCAGCTTCCGTTTGCTCAGGAGCGTGTAGGTGAGGTTGAGCCGGTCGAACTCGATCTGTTGCGGGGCGTAGATGCCCAACTGCTGGACATACCAATCGTAGAGCGGGCGGTGGTCCTCGAATTCCAGCGTGCAGATGGAATGCGTGATGCGCTCGATGGAATCCGACTGCCCGTGGGCATAGTCGTACATCGGGTAGATGCACCACTTGCCGCCGGTTCGGTGATGGTCGGCATGCAGGATACGGTACATGATGGGATCGCGCAGGTTGAGGTTGGCCGACGCCATATCGATCTTGGCGCGAAGGGTTCGGGCGCCGTCGGGAAACTCGCCGGCGCGCATGCGTTCGAACAGATCGAGGTTCTCTGCCACCGAACGGTTGCGGTAAGGGCTCGCTTGCCCGGGTTCGGTGAGGGAGCCGCGATGTTGGCGGACTTCGTCCGCGGTCAAATCGCAGACGTAGGCCTTGCCGGCTTTGATGAACTGGACGGCCCACTCGTACAACTGATCGAAGTAGTCGGAGGCGTAGAAGCACCGGTCCTCCCAATCGAAACCGAGCCAGTGGACGTTGTCGATGATGGAATCGACGTACTCGGTTTCTTCCTTGCAGGGATTGGTGTCGTCGAACCGCAGGTTGGTTTTGCCGCCGAACTCGGCCGCCAGACCAAAGTTGAGGCAGATGGATTTAGCGTGGCCAATGTGCAAGTAGCCGTTGGGCTCGGGCGGAAAGCGCGTGTGTACCCGTCCGCCATACTTGTTGGTCTTCAAGTCTTCGAGGATGATGTCGCGGACGAAATTAGTAGGACCGGTTGTCGAATTCATAATTCCTTCAGCTTGGCAATGGCGTGGTCAATCCGCCGGAGGCAGGTATCGCGGCCAAGAACCTCGAGCGTTCCAAACAGGGGCGGCGCGGTCTTTCGGCCGCACACGGCCACACGGACAGGCTCGAACATCTGGCCGGCCTTGATCCCCAGGGATTGGGCGGCGGAACGCAGTGCCGCATCGAGGGCGTCATGCGAGAATTCGGCGGCCGCCAGCGTCTGGGCGGCCTGCTGCAACACGGCCAGCGCCAGAGCCGGATCTCCTTTCTTGGGGATCAGCTCGGAAGTTTCATACGGCGGCAGCTCTTCGGCGAAGAAGAAATCCGCCACGGTGAGGACATCGCGCAGCAGCTTCATGCGCTCGCGGATCAGCGGGGTAATGGCGAGCATCTTGGGGCGGTCCACCGGAAAGCCGGCCGCGCGCACGATGGGCAGGAGCCGTTCGGCCAGGTCTTCGACCGGCAGCGCGCGGATGTGCTCGGCGTTCAGCCACACGGCCTTGGGGTCGAAAGGGTCCTCCTCTTTGAAGTTGACCTCGGTGTTGGCGCGATTGATGCCTTCGAGCGAGAACGCGTCGACGATTTCCTGGCGGGTCATCTGCTGGCGATCGTCCTTGGGGGACCAGCCGAGCAGGCAGAGAAAGTTCACGAAAGCTTGCGGCAGGAAGCCGGCGTCGCGATAGGTGGTGACGCTTACGACCTGTCCATGGCGGCGCTTGGAGAGCTTGGTGCCATCGGGCGCCACCAGCAAGGGGAGGTGCGCGAACTGGGGCGCGGGAACCCCGGCGGCCTCGAAGATGAGGACGTGCTTGAAGGTGTTGGTGAGATGGTCCTGCCCGCGGATGACGTGGCTGATGCGCAGGCCTGCGTCATCGGCGCAGGAGGCCAGGTGATAGGTGGGCATTCCGTCGCTGCGCAGCAGGGCGAAGTCCTCGATATCGGCGGTGGATTTGGATTGCGGGCCGTAGACGGCGTCGGCGAAACGAACCTGGCGCCCGGCATCGCGGGGCACGCGGAAGCGGAGGGCGAAAGGCTCTCCGGCGGCGGCGCGGCGGTCGCTCTCGTGCGCCGGGAGATCGCGCATTTCCGAGTTGAAGAGCCAGGTTCCCTGGGCGCCGGATCTTTCGGTCTCGCCGGACTGCGCGGGGGTAAAATCGCGGTAGGCGAAGCCCTTCTGAAAGATGGCTTCGGCCATCTCCCGGTGCTGGGCCAGGCGTTCGGATTGCTTATACTCCTCATCCCAGCCGAGATCGAGCCATCGCAGGCCCTCGAAGATGGAGGTGAGCGAGGCCTCGGTGTTGCGCTCCACGTCGGTGTCGTCGATGCGCAGGATCATGACACCACCGTTGTGGCGGGCGTAGAGCCAGTTAAAGATGAAGGTGCGCGCGCTCCCGATGTGCAAAAAGCCAGTGGGAGAAGGCGCAAAACGAACTCTGAGCATGGAAATGCCAGTATAACAAGCCTCATTGGGAGGTCTGGTTTGGGAGGTGGTGTTCGGGGAGCCAGGGGCTGGGGGCCGGGGGCTGGGAATTGGGTTCTTCCGAAAATAGTCTCCTGGGGTGGCCAAATCCGGGGCCATCCAATTTCTTCTTGACAACAGAGCGCTCCTGCGTATTCCGAGCGATGCCGGAATGCGCACACTCCTGTGGACGGACAGGCGCAACCTCTTGATTCCAAATACTGTATAATCATTCATTCACCCCAGCAACGCAGTCCGTGACCGTACCTCCCCCCGTCCCCCTTGACACCCGCTCCCCAATGTGTGATTATTCATTATAGTGAATAAACATTCATCGAAGGCAACCGCCATGGCTACTGTTTTCCCCCCGGCTCAGATTATGAAAACGAACGCGTCNNCAGACCTGCTCCGCGATCTCGATCTAACCGACGATGAGCTGCTTCACCTGCTCGATCTCGCCGCCGAGGTGAAGCAATCGCCGCGCGATTACGCCCGCGCGCTCGACGGCAAGTCCATCGCCCTGTTGTTTGAAAAGCCGTCGCTGCGCACCCGGCTGACGTTCGAGTTGGCTATCAAGCAATTGGGCGGCGACGCACTCTTCGTCGACGGGCCTATCGGCGTCCGGGAGCCTCTGAAGGATGTCGCGCGCAACCTCGACCGCTGGGTCGACGGCATCGTCGCCCGCGTCTTCAAGCAGGGCACCGTCGAAGGCCTGGCCGAGTGGTCGTCGGTGCCGGTCATCAACGCCCTGAGCGACCTCTACCACCCCTGCCAGGCGCTGGGGGACGCGCAGACGCTACGCGAACATTTCGGCGAGTTGAAGGGCCGCAAGGTCGCCTTCATCGGCGACGGCAATAACGTGGCGCATTCCTTGATGCTGACCAGCCTCCGGCTCGGCGCGGATTTCGCCATCGGCTGCCCGGAGGGCTACACGCCCGATCCGGACATCGTGGCGCAGGCGGAGGGACTGGCCGCCGTTTCCGGCGCCTCGCTGCTGATCACGCACGACACCGCGCACGCGCTCGCCGGCGCCCACGCCGTCTACACGGATGTGTGGGCCAGCATGGGCCAGGAACAGGAACTGTTCAAGCGGAAGAAATCCTTCCACGCGTTCCAGGTGGGCGACGAACTGTTCGCGCAGGCGCGGCCCGACGCCATATTCATGCACTGCCTTCCCGCCAAGCGCGGAGAAGAGGTTACCGATTCCATTATGGAGCACCGGCGCTCCGCGATTTTCGATCAGGCCGAAAACCGGCTGCACGCGCAGAAGGCGCTGTTGTTGATGATGCTATCGTGAGTATGACTTTATGCCTAAACCCAAGAAAGTAGCTCTCGCCTACTCCGGGGGCCTCGATACCTCCGTCATCATTCCATGGCTCAAGGAAAACTACGGCTGCGAAGTGGTGGCCGTGTGCGGCGACATCGGACAGGGCGCCGGCGAACTCACCGGCCTCGAAGAGAAGGCCCGCAAAACGGGCGCTTCGGAAGTCTACATCGAGGACATGCGCGAGGAATTCGTCTCGCAGTACCTCTGGAAGCTGGTCCGCTCCGGCGGCGTCTACGAGCACAAGTACCTGCTGGGCACTTCCGTGGCGCGCCCGCTGCTCGCCAAGAAGCAGGTCGAGGTGGCGCTCAAGACCGGCTGCGACGCGCTGGCGCACGGCTGCACGGGAAAGGGGAACGACCAGGTGCGCTTCGAGCTCACCTACAAGGCCCTGGCGCCGCAGCTTGCGGTGATCGCGCCGTGGCGCGAGTGGACCATCGTCTCGCGCGAGGACGCCATCGAATACGCGCGCGCGCACAACGTGCCCATCTCCGCCTCCACCACCAAGATCTACAGTCGCGATCGCAACATCTGGCACATCTCGCACGAGGGCGGCGCGCTCGAAAACCCCGCCAACGCCGCGCCCGATGACATCTGGATGCTCACCAGGAGCCCCGCGGACGCGCCCGACACACCCGGCGAAGTCGCCATCGGTTTTGAAAAGGGCGTGCCGGTTTCGGTCGACGGCAAGAAGATGAAGGCCGTGGCGCTGCTCGAAACCCTCAACCGCATCGGCGCTGAGCACGGCATCGGCCGCATCGACCTGGTGGAGAATCGCTTCGTCGGCATGAAGTCCCGAGGCTGCTACGAGACGCCAGGCGGATCGCTCATCATGTTCGCCATGCGCGAGCTGGAAGCCCTCACGCTCGATAAGAACACGCTCCACTACAAGCAGAAGCTGGCGCTCGACTACGCCGAGATGGTCTACAACGGCCTGTGGTTCACGCCGCTGCGCGAGGCCCTCGACGGGTTCTTCGAAAAGGTCACCGAGACCGCCACCGGCGAAGTGAAGCTGCGGCTCTACAAGGGCAACATCGAGCCGCTCTCGCGCAAGTCGCCGTATTCGCTCTACTCGCTCGATATCGCGAGCTTCACCATGGGCGCCAGCTACGATCAGAAGGACGCCCTGGGCTTCATCAACCTGGTGGGCCTGCCCATCAAAGTGCGGGCGGCCATTGCCGGCAAGCCCAAATGAAACTCTGGGGCGGGCGTTTTGAATCGGGACCGTCCGAGGTCTTCGAGCGTTTCTCGGGGTCTCTGGATTTCGACCGGAGGCTCATGGATGCCGATATCCGCGGCTCGCAGGCGTTCGCGCGTGCGCTGGAGCGCGTTGGCATCCTGACGGCCGAGGAGCGCGAGCGGATTGTCGCCGCCTTCGACCAGATCCGCAAGGAACCGGTCGACCCCAACGCCGCCGATGAAGACATCCACACTTTCGTCATTCGCAAGTTGAAGGAGCGCGCCGGCGCCGTAGCCGACAAGATCCACACCGGCCGCAGCCGCAACGAGCAGGTCTCGCTCGATACGCGCCTGTGGCTGCGCGAGGAATCTGGCCGCGTGCGCGCTCTGCTGGGCGTTGTGATGGGCGCGCTGCTCGATCTCGCTGGGCGCGACCCCGACGCCGTCATCCCCGGCTACACGCACATGCGCCGCGCGCAGGCCGTGCTCTGGCCGCACTACCTGCTGGCGTATTTCGAAATGTTCGCGCGCGACGCGGAGCGCTTCGCCCAAGCCCGTGCCCGCGCCAACGTGCTGCCGCTAGGCTCCGGCGCGCTGGCCGGCAGCGGCTTTCCCTTCGACCGCGAAGCCATGGCGCAAGACCTGGGCTTTGCGGGGGTAACGCGCAACAGCATGGACGTGGCCGCCGACCGCGATTTCGTTCTCGATTTCGTCTACGCCGCCAGCATGACCATGATCCACCTCAGCCGTCTGGCCGAAGATTGGATTCTCTATTCGAGCGAAGAGTTCGGCTGGCTGGAGCTGGCCGATGCCGTCACCAGCGGATCGAGCCTCATGCCGCAGAAGAAGAATCCCGATTCGCTGGAGCTGATCCGCGGCAAGAGCGGCCGCGTCATGGGCTGCCTGGTCTCTCTGATGACCACCATGAAGGGCCTGCCCATGACGTACAATCGCGACATGCAGGAGGACAAGGTCCCGCTTTTCGAAGCCGCCGATCAATTAGCCGGCTCGCTCGAAATGGCGCGCGTGGTGATTCAATCGGTGAAGCTGAACCCCGCCGCGCCCGCGGCCGCCGCCGAAGAAAGCTGGGTGGTGGCCACCGACCTGGCGGAAGCGCTGGCCCGCGCCGGTTTGCCCTTTCACCAGGCGCACCAACTGGCCGGCCGCTTCGTGCTGGAAAGCGTACGCAGCGGCAAGAAGCCCGCTGACTGGACCGCGGAAGAAATGCAACGCTTCGCGCCGGAATTCACCGCCGGCTTCGCGGAGTTGCTCGACCCGAAGCGCGGCATGACGTCGCGCGAAATCCCCGGCGGAACCGGCCCCCAATCCGTAACTGCCGCGCTGGCCGCCGCCCGCCAGCGCCTCTCTGAGATGAACGTATGACAAAAACCTATCGCCAAGGCCAGATCCTGAAGCTGATCCGCGGCAAGCGCATCTCGACCCAGGATGAGCTCGCCCAGGAGTTGAAGAACCAAGGCATCGCCGCCACCCAGGTGACGCTCTCGCGCGATATTCGCGACCTGCGCCTGGTGAAGACACGGGAAGGCTACCAGGAAATGGCGCCCGAGGAGACCGGCCCGCAGTTTTCGCTCCTGGCCGCCGAATTCCTGAAAGACGTCCTGCGCGCGCAGAACCTGGTAGTGCTCAAGACCTCTCCCGGCCACGCCAACTCGGTGGCTGTGGCGCTCGACAACGAGGAGTGGCCCGAGGTGGTCGGTACCATTGCCGGCGACGACACCATTCTGGTCATCACTCTCGATGCCCCCACCGGCGAATCCGTACAAGAGAAGCTCCTGGAGCTGCTGGAGCGAAGCTGAGCATGCGCGAAGTCCTTCTTCTCACCCTGTTGGCTGCGTCCGTTCTTCAGGGGCAGCCCTACACGCGCGGCGTCGGCGTCTATCCCGGCGATCCCAACCAGGACTTCGCCCCCACGCTGGTCCCCGATACCACCACCTACCGCAACCTCGCGCTACATCGTCCGGCCTACCAATCCAGCGCCTACGACTTCAACCTCACGGCCCAGTTGGTGACCGACGGCATCAAGGAGACCAGCCTCCCGCGCTGGCTCTCCACTTCCACCAGCCAGCAGGGCACGCTCAGGAAGAACGAGCGCGAGTTGCTGCTGGACCACAACCCCCTCACCACCGTGGACCTTCGCGGAACGCACGCCTGGGTGCAGTTCGAGCTGGCTGGGGGTGAGTCTCCGCTGGAAGTGGATCGCATCACGGTAGAGGCCCGCGTGCAATCCAGCGCCCAGCAGCCCGAAGGCTGGACGTGCGCCGTCACTGCTTCCGACGACGCCCAGGAGTGGAAGGAACTCGGCCGCGATTCCGCCGCCGGCCGGCCCGCGAGCAACTTCAGGTGTGCCGTCCAGTTCGGCGCGCCAGCCCGCGCGCGTTTCTACCGCGTCGATCTCGACGCTCCCAGCGCCACAACCTGGCGCGTGGGTGAAGTCGCGTTCTTCCGCGAGAACCGCCGCGTGGAAGTGGCCGGCCCGCACCACTTCACCAGCGCCTGGATGCCCGCCGGCAAAGGCGAGGAGTGGGTCTACGTGGACCTGGGCGCCGAGTGCGCCTTCGACCGCGTGGCGCTCTACTGGATTCGCCGGCCCGCCGAAGGCGCGCTTCAGACTTCGGACGACGCCGCCACCTGGAAGACCGTCGAAGCCCTGCCCGCCGCCGACGATTTCAAACTCGCACGGCCCGTGAAAACGCGCTACGTGCGCGTGCTGCTGACCAAGCCCGCCGCGCCCGAGGGCTACATTTTGAGCGAGCTGGAAGTCTACGGCCGAGGCGGACCGGTGCCGCGGCCGAAACCCGCATCCGGCCTGAGCGGCGGCGCGTGGCGCATTGAGCGCGATTCGCTGGTAACGGCCAACGGCGAGACGCTCTCCCAACCGGGATTCCAGGACCAAGACTGGCTGGTGGCCACCGTCCCCGCCACGGTCCTCTCGAGCTACTGGAACGCTGGGGCGCTCCCCGACCCCAATTACGGCGACAACCAGCGCATGATTTCGGACTCGTTCTTCTACGCCGACTTCTGGTACCGCAACGAATTTGCGGCGCCACCCCTCGCCAGCGGGCGCCATTTCTGGCTGAACTTCGACGGCATCAACTGGAAGGCCGAAGTCTACCTGAACGGCGAGAAGATCGGCCGCATCGAAGGCGGCTTCATGCGCGGGCGATTCGACGTCACAGGCTACCTGCGCCCCGGCGCGAAGAACGCGCTGGCCGTGCGCGTCGAAAAGAACGCCACTCCGGGAGGCGTGACAGAGAAGACCTTCGATAGCCCCGGCAAGAACGGCGGCGCGCTGGGCGCCGACAACCCCACCTACCATGCCTCCATCGGATGGGACTGGATCCCCACCATTCGCGGCCGCAACACCGGCATCTGGGCCAGCGTCGAGCTTGACACCAGCGGCCCGGTGACCATCGAGAATCCCTTCGTCACGACGACGACGGGCGGTGACATCACCATCGAAGCGACCCTCCGCAACCACGAAGCCCGGCCGTGGACCGGAACCCTGAGCGGCCATTTCGGCGACTTGCCGTTCGAAGCGCCCGTAACGCTCGACCCATCCTCCGACAAAACCATCAAGCAGTCGCTCCATGTGGACCACCCGAAGCTTTGGTGGCCCGCCGGCTACGGCGATCCCAACCTCTATGATGTGATGTTACTGAGCCGCGACCGTCAAGGAGCGGTGTCCGATACGAAACGCTTCCACGCCGGCATCCGCCAATTCACCTACACCGAAGACGGCGGCGCGTTGAAGATCTTCATCAACGGCCGCCGCTTCATTCCTCGCGGCGGCAATTGGGGCTTCCCCGAATCCATGCTCCGCTACCGCGCGCGCGAATACGACATTGCCGTCCGCTACCACCGCGACATGAACTTCACCATGATCCGCAACTGGGTGGGACAGACCGGCGACGACGCTTTCTACGACGCCTGCGACCGCCACGGCATCGTCGTGTGGCAGGATTTCTGGCTCGCCAACCCAGCCGACGGCCCCGACCCCGACGATAACGATCTCTTCCTGCGCAACGTCAACGACACCATCCTGCGCATTCGCAACCACCCCTCGATGGGCCTCTATTGCGGCCGCAACGAAGGCTACCCGCCCAAGCCCCTCGAAGAAGGCATCCGTAAACTGCTGGCCGATCTGCACCCCGGCCTGCACTACATCTCCAGTTCCGCCGACGATGTGGTCAGCGGGCACGGCCCCTACCGCGCCATGCCGCTGAAGTCCTACTTCGATCGCGCACCCGTCAAATTTCACAGCGAGATGGGCATGCCCAACATTCCCACGCTCGACAGTCTGAAGCTGATGATGCCGGAGCCGGCGATGTGGCCGCAGGGCGACGTATGGGGCATCCATGATTTCAGCCTCAACGGCGCGCAAGGCGGCGTTTCGTTTCGTGAGCAGATCGAGAAAAGCTACGGTGGCGCCGGCAACGCCGCGGATTGGGTTACGCTCGCCCAGTTCGTGAACTATGATGGTTACCGCGCCATGTTCGAGGCGCAGAGCAAAAACCGCATGGGCCTGCTGATCTGGATGAGCCATCCGGCGTGGCCGTCTTTCGTGTGGCAGACCTACGACTATTACTTCGAGCCGACCGCCGCGTATTTCGGCGCCAAAAAAGCGTCCGAGCCGCTGCACATTCAGTGGAACCCGTCCACCGACACCATCGAGGTGGTGAACTACAGCGGCGGCGAGGCCCGCGGCTTGACCGCGCGAGTGGAAGTTCTGAACCTGGACGGCGCTGTGAAGTGGGAGAAGACGGCCACGGTGGAGAGCGCCGAGGACAGCACCGTATCGCCCATCAGGATGGAATACCCGTCCGGCCTGACGGCGGTTCACTTCATCCGCTTGAAGCTGACGCGCGGCAGCGAGACGGTGTCCGAAAATTTCTACTGGCGCGGCCTCGAGGACGGGAATTACCGCGCGCTTCGCGACTTGCCGCACGTCAAGCTGGAAGCCACGACGCGCGTCGAGCATCAGGGCGCACGCTGGCTGCTGACTACCGAGTTACACAACGTCTCGGCCCAGCCGGCCCTGATGGTGCGGTTGAAGGCCGTCCGCGAAAAGACCGGCGACCGCATCCTGCCCGCGCTTTACAGCGATAACTATGTTGCCCTGATGCCCGGCGAGCGCCGCACCATCCACACGGAGCTGGCCGGCGCGGACACCCGCGGCGAGAATCCGCGCATGGTGGTGGAAGGGTTCAACGTAGAGTAAAGGACCCCTCAGAATTGCCACTTGTCCCCCTCCACCTGTGGGGCAGCCAATCCTGGCTGCAGCCGGCTTTCAGCCGGCGGCCGGGGGGATCAAAGAGCCGCCTGAAAAGCGGCTGCAGGCAAGACCGCCTGCCCCACTACCGCGCGTGTATCTGCACCGACCCCGGCTCCAGGCCCGGCGCGCTCGCGGTGAGATCGATGGTGCCCGCCGTGGCTGACGTTCGCACCACCACCAGCGCGCGGCCATGGAAGACCTTGTACTCGGTGCCCTGGTAAGGCTGGCCGCTGGTCATGTCGGCGTTGCCAAGCCCCGCGATGGTCCCCGGCCCGCCGAGCGCGAATTGAATGTTCTGCGCCGCGGTGGGCTGCACCAGGCCACGGTTGTCCACCACTTCGACGGTGACGAATGAGAGGTCCTGGCCGTCGGCGCGAACCACCGCGCGGTCGGCCGTCAGCTTGATGCGCGCCGGTTGGCCCGCGGTTTCCAGCACGCTCTCGGCCACCTTGCGGCCGCCATCCATCGCCACCGCTCTCAGCGTGCCGGGAGCATAGGGCACTTTGACTATGGACGTGAATTGCTGCTCGCGGCCGATGGGGAGCTCCTGGATGAGCTTATCGTTGAGGAACAGTTTCACGCTGGTGGCATTCGAATACACTTCCACCTCGAGCGCTTTCGCTTCCTCGCCCGGCCACGTCCAACTCGCCCAACTCGGGAAGACTCCCCAGGCGGTCACCATCATTTGCCGGCCTTCCGGAACGGGCTGGCGCACGGCGAGATACAGCCGTTCGCCGCGCTGCCACAGAATGTTGCGGTAGTAGGAGATGGGCCGGCGGTACCCCGTAATGTCGAGGTCGCCGCACACGGCGCTGGTCCAGGGGAAGAGGCTGTTGTCGCCCATGCCGGGCTGCCGCGGGGCGTCCGGCGCGGCTTCATACCAGCGGCCAATGCCGTTCTCACCCAGGTAATCCAGGGCCGTCCATACGAAGTCGCCGATCATGTAGGGGTTGCCGGCCACCGCCTCCCAGGACTGAAATGCCGCTCGCGGAAATGTCTCGGTGGCCACCATGACGCGCGCGGGGACGCGGCTGTGGTCGGCCTCGCGGTGGTTCAGATTGTAGTTGTAGCCGCCCACGTCGAGCGCGGCGAAGAAACCGTCCATCGCCTCCCAAGGGGTCTGGGGGTTGTTGACCGCGGACGTAACCGGGCGGCTGCTATCGAGCTTACGCACGTAATCCACCAGCTTCTTCGCGGTCTCGGCGCCAGCCTCCACTCCGCGCTCGGGGATTTCGTTGCCGATACTCCACATCACCACCGAGGGATGATTGCGGTCGCGCAGCACCATGGCGTCGATGTCGCGCTGCCACCAATCCTTGAAGTAGAGGTGGTAATCGAAGGGCTTCTTGGCGCGTTCCCAGCAGTCGAAAGCCTCGTCCATCACCAACATGCCGAGGCGGTCGCAGGCCGCGAGAAACGCCGGCGACGGCGGGTTGTGGGCGGTGCGGATGGCGTTGAAGCCGGCGGCCTTGAGCAGCTCGACGCGGCGCTCCTCGGCGCGGTCGAAGGCCGCGGCGCCGAGCACGCCGTTGTCGTGGTGGACGCTGCCGCCCACCATCTTCACCGCCTTGCCGTTCAACAGGAAACCCTTTTCGGCGGACCAAACCAGCGAACGGATGCCGAAGAGCGTCTCGACCTCATCCACGACCTTCCTGGCGACGAGCACGCGCGTCACCGCACGGTAGAGTTTGGGCGTCTCGGGCGACCACAGCGCTGGATTCGTCACCGCGATTTCCTGCGGCGCTCCGGCCGGGCCCTGCGCCGCGCCGGCCTTCCTGCCATCGGGGCCGAAGAGCGTGGTCTCGATGACGGCCGCGGCCGGGCCAGTGCCCTCCACCTCAGTACGCACCACCACCTTCGCCCGCGCGGCCGATACTTCCGGGGTGGCGACGAAGACGCCCCACTGCGCCACGTGTACCGCGCCGGTGAGGGTCACCCACACGTGTCGGTAGATGCCCGAGCCGGGGTACCAGCGGCTGGTCTGCTGCTTGGAATCGTCCACGCGGACGGCCAGAAAGTTGCGCGCGCCGAACTTCAGGTAAGGCGTGAGGTCGTAGAAGAACGCGGTGTAACCATAAGGATGCGTGCCCAGCTTTTCGCCGTTGAGCCATACCGTGGCGTTCATGTACACGCCCTCGAATTCCACGGTGATGTGCTGGCCGCTCCAGTCCTTCGGCGAGTCGAAGCTGCGCCGGTACCAGCCCACGCCGGTGGGGAAGAATCCTTCCGCGCCGCCGCTGGGGTTCTTGGGGTCGGACTGGCCCTCGATGCTCCAGTCGTGCGGCAGGGTGACGGAGCGCCAGGCGGCATCGTCGAACGCCGGTGTTTGCGCGTTGGCCGGGTCGCCCAGAAAGAATTTCCAGCCGGAATCGAACGACAGCCGCTGGCGCGGAGCGGGCGCGCGCGCCGCCGCTGGTGAAAGCGCGAAGAGAACGGCCGCTAGCGCGGGGAAAGAACGCATCATACGCCTCCTTTCAACCCCAGTTCTTCGGCGCGCGCCTGCATGGCCTTCACGCAGAAGTCGATGTGCTCGTCGAGCGGCACGCCCAGCTCCTGGGCGCTATCGACAATCTCCTGGCGGTTTACGGAGCGCGCGAAGGCTTTATCCTTCATCTTCTTCTTCACCGAGGCCACGTCCACTTCGAACACGCTGCGATGCGGCTTCACGTAGGAAATCGCGGTGATGAAGCCGGCCAGCTCGTCGCAGGCATACAGCGTCTTCTCGAGCGGCGACACGCGCGGCACGCCGCTGTGATTGGCATGTGACAGAATCGCCCGCCGTGTCTCCTCGTCCACGCCGCGCTCCGCCAGGATGGGCTCGCCCTTGATGGGATGGTCCGGCAACTGCGGGTGAATCTCCCAATCGAAATCGTGCAGCAGCGCGGTGACGGACCACGCGTGTTGGTCCTCGCCGAGCTTCCCGGCATACGCCACCACGCACGTCTCCACCGCCAGCGCGTGCTTGCGGAGACCTTCCGACTTCGTGAATTCGCACAGAATGTTCCAAGCCTGTTCCCGAGCGATCATGCAGATTATGATATACCGATGGGCCATGGCAGCGTGCAACTCGGTCTCGGTCTGATCGGCATCGGCAAACCCTGGGGCCACGCGCCCGCCCCGAATCGCTCGGAATCCGGCGTTCGGCGACATCCTCGACCGGGCCGGCGCGCGGGGGATGTGGATTGCGGTGAACCGTCCCTTCGCGATGGGCGCCATGGTGCACGCCGGCGCGGACAAGCGCGAGGCCTTCGGCTTCATCCTGGAGAGGAGTTTTCAGGGGGTCATCCTCACCGGGACCACTTCCCGGGAGCACCTGAAAGAGAACTGGCGGGCATTCGAGGAGGCGCGCGGTTAGAAGCCGAGCGCGGGCGGCGCCGTCTCGTGTACACTCTGAGAGGACCAAGAATGCGCACGCTCATTCATTATTCCCTCGCCGGGCTCATCATCGTGGGGCTCGCCGGCGTAGCGACAGCACAGAAGAAGGAATTCACCAACTGGCCGGCTGGCATTTCGCCCCAGGAAATCGGCAAGAAGATCGTTACAGACATGATCCCGCGGTGGATTCCGACGAGCCCCGGGGTGCATTACGCCGAGGACTCGACGTGGTACTCGGCGCTGGAGTTCGCCAAGCTGACCAACGATCGGGCGATGACCGGTGCGCTGGTCAAGCGCTACGACCCCTGGCGGACCGAAGAGGGACAGCAGAAGCTGATCTCCTGGCAGCGCCACGTCGACCACAATATCTTCGGCATCGTGCCACTGGAGCTGTACATACGTACCAAGGACCCGAAATACCTCGTGCTCGGCAAGAAGCTGGCGGACCAGCAGTGGGAGAACCCCACGCCGGAAGGGCTGTCGAGTGAGAGCCGCTTCTGGATCGACGACACGTACATGATCACGATCCTCCAGCTCCAGGCCTACCGCGCTCTGGGCGATAAGGTCTACCTGGACCGCGCCGCGCTCGAAATGGTGGCCTACCTGGACAAGCTGCAGAAGCCCAACGGCCTGTTCTATCACGGGCCCGAGTTCCCCTTCTTCTGGGGCCGGGGCAACGGCTGGGTGGCGGGCGGCATGTCCGAACTGCTCGGCGATCTGCCGAAGAACCACCCCAAGCGCGCCCGCATCATGGACGGCTACCTCAAGATGATGGCCTCGCTGTTGAAGTATCGGGACGCGGACGGGGTGTGGCATCAACTGATCGACCACCCGGAGTCCTACCAGGAGAGTTCCGCGACGGCGATGTTTACCTATGCCATGATCACCGGCGTGAAGAAGGGCTGGCTCAAGGACAAGGCCTACGCCCAAGCCGCGCGCAAAGGCTGGATCGGGCTCAACAAGTTGTTCATCGACCAGAACGGCCTGGTGGACAAGGTCTGCGTCGGCACGGGCCAGACCAACAGCCTGGAGTTCTACCTGAACCGCCCGACCGAGAAGGGCAATCCGCACGGCCAGGCGCCGGTTCTATGGTGCGTCAATGCCTTACTGAAGAAGTAGCTTCGGCTGAAACTCAAGCGCCCTCAGATTCATCTATGTATTTGAGTTAAAATGGCTAGCCAAGCCGGGATGGTGATCGGTTGAAACCTTTTGTATTACTGCTTAGTTTGAGTTGCGAGATGTGGGCCGCCGGGCCGGAGTTCGACCAGGCTCGCAAGTTATACAATCTGACCGAGTTCGACCAATCCCTGAAGATCCTCCAGGCGATCCCCCAAAAAGACGGCGCGATCTACGAGTTGGCGGGCCGTAATTACTACATGCGGGGCGATTTCAAGGAGGCTACCGAAGCGCTGGAAAAAGCGGTTGCGGCCGAGCCGGGCAACTCCGAGTTCAACCTGTGGCTGGGGCGCGCGTACGGCCGGCGGGCGGAGACTTCCAACCTGTTTACGGCTCCGGGCCATGCCTCCAAAGCGCGGCAGTATTTTGAGAAAGCCGCACAATTGAACCCCCTCAACCTGGAAGCGCAGAGCGACCTGTTCGAGTATTACCTGGAGGCGCCGGGCTTTCTGGGCGGCGGTTTCGAAAAGGCGGCAGCCACGGCGGAGCAGATTGCCAGGATCAACCCGGCAGAGGGCCACTGGGCGCAGGCCAAACTGGCCGAGAAGCGCAAGGAGTTCTCGAGCGCCGAAGAACAACTGCGGCGGGCCATCGAGCTGACCCCGCACCAGGTGGGGCGGTTGATCGACCTGGCGCGACTGCTCGCCAAACAGGGGCGGATGGAGGAGGCGGACCAGAGCTTCGCGCGCGCCGAAGCGATTGCGCCCGACAGTCCAAAGGTCCTGTTTGCAAAGGCCGACGTATACATCAAAACCGGCCGCAATCCGACTGTTGCGAAGGATTTGCTCAAGCGTTACTTGAGCCTCGCTCTCACGCCCGAAGATCCGCCGCGGTCGCAGGCTGAGAAACTCCTCAGGCAACTGCAGGGCGGCTAGTGTTCCTCGGCGAAGCCCTCCGTTTCAGCGCCCAGGCGCTTCGCGCCAACCCCGTTCGATCGCTGCTCACCGGGTTGGGAATGGTGATTGGCACGGCCTCGGTGATCCTGGTAGTGACCATCTCGCTCACCAGCCGGGACTACATCCTGGAACAGGTCGAGGGCATCGGCTCCAACATCATCTTTGCGTACTACGCCTCGGGCGGTCCGGACGTTGCGGTCGCGGACGCCGATTACATCAAGATGTCCGACGTGGAGGCGATCCGCCAGGAATTGGGAGCGGACATCGTCGCGGCTACGGGCGTGATGTCCAACTTCGACCGCATGCCGATCGGCGGCAAGGAACAGGACGTGAAGGTGATCGGCACCGACCAGGATTATCAGCCGGTGCGGAACATCGTAATCAGCTCCGGCCGGTTCCTCGACGAAGGAGACGTCACGTTGCGCGGCAGGGTGGCGCTGCTGACGGACAAGCTGGCGGAACGGATGTACGGCAGCCGGGCGAGCGCACTTGGCCAAGTGGTCAAGCTCTACGGGCTGCAGTTCACGGCGATCGGCACCTTTCACGAGAAGGTGGAGACGTTCGGGCAGTCGGAGGTGGAACGCGACACCATCCTGATCCCCATCACGGTGCTGCGCTACTTCACGCCGGTGGAGCGGATCGACCCGCTGTACGTGCAGGTGCGGTCGCCGGTCGAAGTGGACCGCGTGGCGCTGCGGGTGCAGGAAATCGTGGAGGGCCGCCACCGGCCGGGCGCGCGCTACCGGGTGGACACGCTGACGGCGATTCTGAACGCGGCCAAGAACATCTCGCTGATCCTCTCGTTCGTGCTGGTTCTGGTTTCCGCCATCACGCTGGTGATTTCCGGGATCGGGATCATGAATATCATGCTGGTGACGGTGACGGAGCGGACGCGGGAGATCGGGGTGCGGCTGGCGGTGGGAGCGTCGCCCAGGGAGATTCTGGTTCAGTTCCTCACCGAGGCGATCCTGGTGAGCCTTTCGGGCGGGCTGCTGGGGATTCTGGTGGGGGTGGCGATTCCGCTGAGCGTGCAGTTGTTCGCGGATATCAAGATTCCGATTTCACCGGTGGCGATTGTGGTGGCGTTCGGGGTTTCGTGCCTGGTGGGGCTGATTTTCGGGATCCTGCCAGCCAACCGGGCGGCGCATTTGAATCCCACCGAGGCGCTCAGGTATGAGTGAGGGGAGCGGCGAAACAGTGCGGGCGCGGTTGGAACGGGCTGTAGTTCGCGATCGGGATCTGGACCGCGAGATTGCCGCAGACTGGTGTGCCGTGGATCGGGAAACGGGGGAGCGACTCGACCGCGGAGAACGAGGCGCCAAGCTCGATGCTGTTCACTTAAGCCAGCTCCGCAGGAGCGATAGACTTTAGCCCACGGCGCAAGCCGACGGCTCGCGCCGAATAAGCGTTAACCTAATAAAAACTGTATCGGACCCTGGTGCGTGGAGGCTCAGCTAAGGCGCGGGAGATCACGCCCCATTGGCGCAGAACGGTTGACAGGCTTTGCGGCAGCAGCAGGGCAGATCCTACTTGTCGATACAGGAATTCAATCTCGCGCCAGCGACTTCGGCGAGGTTGCCAGGGGGTAGCCCCAGGGGAAAAATGATTCTGCGGTGGCGATCATGCGTTCGATAAGCAAGCCTACGAATAGTTTGCCTTCCAGCCAAGCCTGCGAACTGAGAGGATCTGTTTTGGGGAGATGCCCCAGGCCCAGGATGGACTTCATACGCTTGAAGACCAGTTCAATTTGCCA
Organism: Bryobacterales bacterium; assembly: GCA_003170915.1. Taxonomy (GTDB): domain Bacteria; phylum Acidobacteriota; class Terriglobia; order Bryobacterales; family Bryobacteraceae; genus Fen-178. The sequence goes on from PMYB01000157.1 coordinate 78,195, forward strand.
GCGCAACCGATAGAACTCCAGTACCTGGGCGGAGGTTACGGTCTTCGGCAGAGTCGTCCACACCATGAAGTACTCGGCAAATTCCAAGGCCTCGGTCGTGACGTTTAACCTGCTCCGCTGGGCACGCCGTAGCATGCGCTTGTGCACCCACCGCGTCGCTTCCACGCTCTGCCGCAAGGCAATTAACCGACCCGGGATCCAGTTCCCATTCGTGTTCTGAGCGCGGGCGGCGTATTCCCGCACCCCTTTCCCCTGGAGTAAGCGCAAACGGGGTAGCAGGTCCATGCGCGTGCCATTGCGTGCGTATAAAGGTAGGGCGGCCCGATTCAGCCGCACAATTACGTCGCCTCCCGCGTTCACCACGTGCGACACACCGGGAGGCGCCGCATAAACCCTGTCTCCCATCATGATGTCGCCGGCCGTGACCGGTACGCGTCGGAAGGTCTCTCCCCCTGCCCGAATATCGGTCAGTTGGAAAAAATCGCACTGGAGATCCGCCAGATTCACCACGTAGTGAACCTTAAAATCCGTGCCGGTGCTGCCGGGTTCCGATACAGAGGTTGCGTCAACGGCACGCAACCGGCGCCCTGTCACCGCCATGGGCATTTCAGCGGCGCCGCGCATCTGTTGCGCCAGCCAGCGAAACCACGCCTCCGCCGCGCGGAGCCTCTTGAACACTCCGACTGAGCTGATCTGCGCCAATCCCGATGCGCGCGCGCGCGCGGCCGTCTCAGCCAGCGAAAAGCCCGTGGCCAAGTGGATGAGCAGAACCCGAAGCACAATCGCCGGGTCTGAAATATAGCGCGCACGTCGGATGGCACCCAAGTGTCGCGCCTGCTCAGCCCATCCTTCGGGAAGGAAAGTGGATAGAATCTCCCAGTTCTCGAACTCTGCAACAGATTCCGTACGGGATTGCATTCAAACCAAGCATACAAAAAACTGCGGCAAATGGCAACGGCTTAGGTTAACGCTTATTCGGCTCGCGCCGTGGGCTAAGATCTTGCGCCCTATCGGACTGTGCTACCCCCGCGGGGCTATCACCAGGCCGGCGGCTCCCACAATTCCGGATTTGTCCGGCACCTGCTGCTCCACCAGCGGCACCTCACGGCGGAGTAAACCGTGGGAGCGCGTCCATACCTCCTCTTGTAGAGGGACCAGCAGGGCGGCGCCGGCATCGGCTACCGGGCCGCCGATGATTACGATTTCGGGATCGAAGACGTGCAGCAGGCCGGCGATGGCCGCGCCCAGCTTGCGAATGGCTTTCGAGACGATCGCTACCGCCAGGCTGTCGCCTTCACTCACGGCCTGAAAGATGGTGCGGCAGGTGGCCAGTTGGGGCTGTTCGCGGAACAGGCGGGTGAGCGCGGAGGCGCAGCCGCGATGCACCGCCGCCCATACTTCGCCTTCGATGGCGCGCGCCGAGAAGACCGTTTCGAGGCAGCCGCGATTGCCGCAAACGCAGACGGGGCCGTCGGGATCGACGGTGACGTGGCCCAGGTGGCCGGCAACGCCGGAGTGGCCCCGCAGCAACTGGCCGTTGGCCAGGACGGCGCCTCCGACACCATTACCCAGCGTCAGCATCACGACGTTGCTATGGTCGCGAGCGGCGCCCCAGACCATCTCGCCCGCCAGGGCCACGCGCGCGTCGTTGTCGGCGAAAATCGGGACGTCCAGAGGCAGGCCCACGAGATCGGCGAGGCGCAGGCCCTGGAGAAAATGCAGGTGCCCCGGCAGGACCTCGATGCGGGTGCTGTCCGGATCGATGATGCCTTTGCAGCCGACGCCCACTCCGGCGGGAAGCGCGGTGGCCTCGAGCAGCCAGCGAATGGCGTCTTGCAGCGAAGACAGGAAGCCGTCCAGATCGGCGGGAGTCTCGATGGTGCGGGACGCCACGATGGCGCCCTGCTCATCCACCATGCCCGCCTTGATCCGCGCGCTGCCGATATCGATACCGAGTACCACCATGAGAACCTCCCAGCGAGTTCGCGATCTTTCAATTTAGCAGAGGCTCGGTAAATCTGTTATGTGTGGAATTGGCTGGCGAGGAGAAGCCCTTTTGTGAATGATCGAGCATCCATTCTTCGGTCGGCGTTAGAGCGCAGAGCGGCCCTGGTGGTGCCGGGGTGCCACGACGCGCTGAGCGCCCGGGCGGTGGAAAGCGCTGGGTTCGAAGCCGTCCAGATCAGTGGTTTCGGCGTCGCCGGCAGCCTGCTGGGGAAGCCCGACGTCGGCCTGGTGGATATGAAGGATGTTCTGGACATCACCGGCCACATTGTCCGCGCGGTGCGCATCCCGGTGATGGCGGACATCGATACGGGCGGCGGTAATGCCATCAACGCCGCTGCCATTACGGAACGCCTGATCGAGATGGGAGTGGCGGGCGTCAACATCGAGGACCAGGTATTCCCCAAGCGCTGCGGGCACATGGAAGGCAAGCAGGTGATTCCGGCCGAGGAGATGGCGGGCAAGGTCCGCGCCATGGCCGATGCGCGCAAGCGCCTGGGAAGGGACATCGTCATCAATGCCCGCACGGATTCCTACGCGGTGCTGGGGATCGAGGAAGCCATCCGCCGGGCCAACCTGTACCTGGATTCGGGCGCCGACCTGGCGTTCCTCGACGGCATCGGCACGCGCTCGGATATCGAGCGGGCCGTCCGCGGCATCCACGGCCTGCTCTCGGTGAACCTGATGGACGCGGTGACCGGAGTGAAGACCGAACTGATTCCCATCCCCGAACTGGCCGCTATGGGGGTGGCGCGGGTGAGCATTCCGGTGGCCTCGATCATGGTGATGCACAAGGCGCTGAAGGATTTCTTCGAGGCCCTACGCGATTCCCCCACCGGCATCCTGGCCGGTGAAACGGACCGGATCACCAGTTTCAAAGAGTACACCGCGTTTGTCGGCCTGCCGGAATACCGCGCGCTGGAGCGCGAGTACCTGCCGGCGAAGGAGAACCATGGGCATGACCCTTGCTGAAAAGATCCTGGCGCGCGCTTCCGGGCGCGAGCGGGTGTCGCCGGACCAGATCGTGGTGGCGCGCGTGGACCTGGCCATGAGCCACGAAAACGCCGACCTGGTCCGCAAGAGCTTCCTCGAAATCGGTCTGGCGCGCGTGTGGGACCCGTCCAAGATCGTCATCGTCTTCGACCACCGCATACCCGCGGAATCGGAGAAGACCGCCACTACCCACAAAGCCGTCCGCGAATTCGTGGCGGCGCAAGGCATCGAGCATTTCTACGACGTGGGGCGCGGCGGCATCTGCCACCAAGTGCTGCCGGAAAACGGCCATGTCTGGCCGGGCATGGTGCTGGTGGGGACGGATTCGCACACCACCACGCACGGCGCGTTTGGGGCCTTCGCCACCGGCATCGGCGCCACCGAAATGGCGGGGGTGTGGGCGGAGGGCGCGCTGTGGTTCAAGGTGCCACCCACGCTGCGCATCGAAGTGGAAGGCGAATTCCGTCCGTGGGTTTCCGCCAAAGACCTGATCCTTTACATCATAGGCAAGCTGGGGGCGGATGGGGCCGACTATCGCGCCGTGGAGTTCGATGGACCCGCCATTCGGCGCATGACCGTGGCTTCGCGCATGGTGCTGGCCAATCTCGCCATGGAAATGGGCGCCAAGGTGGCGTTTACGCCGGTTGACGAGATCCTGCTGGACTATCTGCGCCCGCGTGTGCCGGAGAAGCTGGAGATGATCGCGGCCGATGCGGACGCCTGTTACGAGCGCGTCATCCGGGTGGACGCAGGGGAAGATATATTGGAGCCGCAGATCGCGTGCCCGCACGCGGTGGACCACGTCCAGCCGTTGTCGGGGTTGGGTGAAGTCCCGGTGGAGCAAGCCGTGCTCGGCTCCTGCACCAACGGGCGGCTGGAGGACCTGGAGGTGGCGGCGCACATCGTCGCCGGGCGCGCCGTGCACCCGCGCACTCGCCTGGTGGTGATTCCGGCGTCGCAGCAGATTTACCGCGAGGCCATGCGGCTGGGCTACCTGGAGACGCTGGTGGCGGCCGGCGCCATCATCGATCCGCCGGGCTGCGGCCCTTGTGTGGGAGTCCATCAGGGGATTCTGGCGGCCGGCGAGACGTGCGTCTCTTCCACCAACCGCAACTTCCTGGGCCGGATGGGCAGCAAAGACTCGCGGGTTTACCTGGCGAGCCCGGCGGTGGTGGCGGCTTCCGCCATTGCGGGCAAACTGGCGCATCCCGAATCCATCGTCAAGGAGGGCTTCCCATGCCTGATGGAAGTCTGAAGCTTCGCGGCCGGGTGAGGGCCGTGCTGGGCGACAACATCGACACCGACATGATTTATCCCGGCCGCTATCTGAACATCACGGACCGCGAGAAGACCGCCGAGCACCTTTTCGAGCTGGCGTACCCGGAGCTTCGGGCGAACCTCGAAGCAGGGGATATCATCGTGGCGGGGAGGAACTTCGGCTGCGGATCGAGCCGGGAACAGGCGGCCGCCGCACTGAAGTTCGCGGGTGTGGGCGCGGTGATTGCAGGGTCGTTCGCCCGCATTTTCTTCCGCAACGCCATCAACCTCGGCTTGCCCGCGGTGGTGGCGCCGCAGGCAAGCCTGGCGTGCGCGGCGGGCGACGAGTTGGAGATCGACCTGGTGGCGGGCGAGATCCGCAATCTGAGCGGGAATCGCGTGGTGGAGGCAGCGGCGCTGGACCCGCGCGCGGTGGAGCTGATCGCGGCCGGCGGGCTGATTCCGTACCTCAAGCGGAAGTACGCGGCGTAACAGGAGATCACCATGCGTAAGTACCGAGTTGCCTGGCTGCCGGGGGACGGCGTCGGCAAGGAAGTGTGCGACGCCGCCCGGTTGGTGCTGGATGCGGCCGGGTTCGAGGCCGACTACCTCGATGGCGATATCGGATGGGAGTTCTGGCGCACAGAGGGCGATGCCCTGCCCCCACGCACGCTCGATCAGCTGCGCTCGACCGACTGCGCCTTTTTCGGAGCCATCACTTCGAAGCCCGTGGCGGAAGCCGCGCGGGAACTGGCGCCGGAGCTTCGAGGCCAGGGGCTGACGTATCGCAGCCCGATTGTCCGGATGCGGCAGGTGCTCGACCTCTACATCTGCCTGCGCCCCTGCCGGGCGTTCCGCGGCAACCCGCTCAACTACCGTGAAGACATCGACCTGGTGGTCTTCCGCGAGAACACCGAAGGCATGTACATCGGAGTGGAGTTTCCCAAAGTCCCGGAGAGCTTCCGCGCCGAGCCGGCCATGAAGCGAATCCCGGTGGACGCCGCCATTTCCATCCGCAGCGTGACGCGCGAGGCGTCGCGGCGAATCGTCGAAGCGGCGTTCCAATACGCCGTGAAGAACGGGCGGCGCAAAGTGACGGCGGTGCACAAGGCCAACGTGCTGCGCGCCACCTGCGGCGTTTTTCTGGAGGCCGCCCAGGAGGTGGCCGCGCGCTACCCCGAGATCCAGTTCGATACCGCCAACGTAGACGCCATGGGCATGTGGCTGCTGAAGAACCCGCGGAATTACGACGTGATCGTCACCACCAACCTGTTCGGCGATATCCTGTCGGACCTGTGCGCACAGTTGGTGGGCGGCATGGGCTTCGCGTACAGCGGCAACATTGGCGAGAAGTATGCGGTTTTCGAACCGACGCACGGGTCGGCGCCCAAGTACGCCGGTCTGAACAAAGTGAACCCGCTAGCCACCATCCTGGCCGCCAAGATGATGGTGGAATGGCTCGGCGAGACGGAAGTTGCCCGTAACATCGAGGGGGCGGTAGCGGATGTGATCGAGCGCGGCGCGGTGCGGACCTACGACATGGGAGGCGAGGCCGGAACGGTGGAGATGGCGCGGGCGGTGGCGGCGGAGGTGGGGTGATAGACTGAGGTGAGTGGGTGACGCATGGGCAGCATGAGCAAGAACAGAGTTCGGCGGACCTCGGGCGAAACCGCGCCGCGTCGCGACACAAGCAGCCGGGGCGGCGAAGCAGTGCCAGTCCGGGACCATCCCCTATCTGAGTTAGGCTGGTCCCGTGAAAAGGCGGCCCGGGTCCGCGCTTCGCTTCGGGCTTTCGACGAAGATTGGAACGCGCCGGGCATGGAGGAGTACGACAGACTTTGAGCTTCCCCCGCGGAGCCGTGGTTCTGGTCGCCTACCCGAACTCCGATCTCAGGAGCTTTAAGAAGCGTCCCGCCCTGGTCGTTCAAGCAGAGCATGTCATCACTGGTCTGGCTCAGACTGTGCTCGCCCTGATCACTTCCAACCTGACCCGGACAGGACCCACGCGTGTCCGGGTTCTTCGTAACAGCGAAGCGGGATCCAGAATGAGGCTGCTGGTCGATAGCGTGATCGTTTGCGATACCCTCCAAACCGTGAGTACGGACGCAATCGTTCGCACGATCGGCGTGTGCCCGGTCATGAACGAAGTCGATTCCGCGCTGCGCACCACGCTGAGTTTGTAGTGGCTCTGGCTGCGAAACCACGGAGCTCCGAACGGATTCACGATCCGAGCCACCGCGTTGGAACCAGGAATGTTAGAATGGCTCTGTTTTGGACGTGCCTCGACTCATGCATCTTGAAATGATTCAGGCGGTCGTCAACCCGCCTCGAAAAGCCGCCGGACGCGGCATTACCCTCGGATAATCCCTCATGCCCGAACTGATCTAGGACGCGAAGTACCAGGACGGCAAGAAGGCCGGCCCGGTGCGCATCGAGTTGCCGTTTCAAACCGTCGAAACCGTAAACGAAAGCGCGCAGGATCGCCAGCGGAGCCTGGAGTTGTTCTCCAGCGGCCGCGAGACCGAATGGCGGAACCGGCTGATCTGGGGCGACAAGAAGTACGTGCTGCCGAGCCTCCTCGCGGAGTTCGCCGGAAAAGTGAATTTGATCTACATCGATCCGCCGTTTAACACGGGCCAAGATTTCTCATACACAGCGAAGATCCCGGGCGAGGATGAGCACGGCGAGGAGAGAGCAACGGAGTTCCTGAAGCAGCCGTCGATTATCGAGCAGAAAGCCTACAGGGACACCTGGGGTGTAACCGCCGAGGAACGTGCCCGCGGGGTGAACCAACTGGACCGGTATCTCCGTTGGTTCTACGAAACGGCCTTACTCCTTCGGGAATTGCTCGCCGAAAGTGGAACCATTTACGTTCACTTAGACCAAAGCGTCGTGCACTACGCGAAGTTGGTCATGGACGAAGTTCTTGGAGACGCGCTTCTTAACCACATTGTGTGGAGCTACCGCCGCTGGCCTGCCACCGCAACCAATTTTCAAACCATGCACGACGACATCCTCTTTTACGCAAAAGATCCACACGCTGCGAAGGTTTTCAACATCCGCTACGAGCCGCCGTCCGAGAGCTACCTTAAACGCTTCAAGGGTAAGACCCAAATCCTTGACCCCGAGTCGAAGACTCGCAAGCTGGTTGTGGACGAGCTCACGAAGGGCCTGCCGCTTCGAGACGTTTGGGAGATGTCAATTGTTGCCGGCTTTAAGTCGGAACGAACTGGGTATCCGACGCAAAAACCCGAATCCCTTTTAGAGCAGATAATTTCCGTCTCCTCGAATCCCGGAGATCTCGTCCTAGACTGCTTCGTCGGCAGTGGCACCACCGCCGCAGTAGCGGAGAGGCTCGGCCGCCGCTGGATCGCCTGCGATCTGAGCCGCTTTGCGATGCACACCACGCGCAAGCGTCTTCTCGGCATCCCGAATGTGCGGCCTTTCGTCATTCAGAATCTCGGGAAGTACGAGCGGCAGGCATGGCAAGCCGCCGAGGTCGCGAACCCCGAAGACCAACGCGCGCGGGAAGCGGCTTACCGCGAGTTCATTCTGGATCTGTACCACGCCACGCCGATCAGCGGCCGCACCTGGCTGCACGGCACGAAGAGCGGCCGGTTCGTTCACGTCGGCGCTGTCGATGCGCCGATAACCCTGGCCGATGTGAAGGCTGTCGCCGCCAAAGCCTGGAAAGCGGCCGGTTCAGCGAAGGGGGCCTCTGACAAATCAGCCGTGGACATCTTGGGCCGGGAGTTCAGTTTCGATCTGAACGAAACGGCCAGGGACGTGGCCGCTCAAGCCCGTGTGGAGCCTGTCTTCCGCAAGATACCGCGTGAGGTGTTGGAGAAAAAAGCCGTCGAGCAAGGCGATATTCGCTTTTTCGAGCTGGCCGCGTTGGTGGTGGAAGCGAAGCAAGAGAAGCGCGAGGCGACCCTGGAAGCTCAAGGATTTTGTCATTCCCCCCGATGACGTTCCCGAAGAGGTGCGGACGGCTATCAGGCATTGGAGCCAGTGGATCGACTACTGGGCCGTGGATTGGGACTACAAGGGCGACACCTTCCACAACCAGTGGCAGAGCTACCGGTCCCGGAAGGAACCGGGCATCGAAACAAAGACGACACACGTCTACGACGACGCTGGCCGCTACACCGTGGTAGCAAAAGTAATCGACATCCTGGGGAACGACACCATTAAGACCCTTGTAATCGAGGTGCGCTGATGGCACGGCGGCGAAAAGAGGTCTCACCCGAACAAGGGGATCTGCTGGACATCACGTCGCACCTGCGCACGGCCCCGTGCGTGCCGGCGCTCAGAGAGGCGGTGAAGGCCTGGCGCGCGGGCGGCTACAAAGGGACGACCGAGACAACGAGGCTGCTGTTGAACCACTGGTTCTACACCGACCATCGGCTGCTCTCAGGCCGCCCCTTTGCCTACCATGCTTCGCAGCAGGAGGCTATTGAAACCCTGATCTTCGTGTGGGAGTACGAAAAGGTTCGCACGCGAAAGGCCCTGTTGGAGCGCTACGCGCTGGACCTTCGCGATGTCCGGCTGCCGCCATACGACGACTTCGCCCGGTACTGCGTAAAAATGGCCACCGGCAGCGGGAAGACCAAGGTGATGGCTCTGGCGGTCGCCTGGCAATTCATGAACGCTCAGCGCGAAGCGGAGGAAATCGCCGCCGACTACGCCAAGACATTCCTGGTGGTGGCGCCGAATGTGATTGTTTTCGAGAGGCTGAAGACGGACTTCGGCGGAGGCCTCATCTTCCGCACCGACCCGGTGGTTCCCAGACCGCTGGAGATCTTTTGGGACCTCGACTGCGTAGTGCGCGGCGAAGGTGAAAAAGCCTACGCGGAAGGTGCGCTGTTTTTGACCAACATCCAGCAGTTCTATGAGAGGCCCGCACGGAAAGCGGATCGGGAAGAGCCCGAGGCGATGACAGGCGTGATGGGCCCGAAGCCGCCGGCGCAGAAGCTGGAAACGGCCGAGTTTGCCGCCCGGATCGCGCTGCGTGCCGGAAACCTGCTGGTGGTAAACGACGAAGCGCACCACACCCACGATGAAGACAATGAGTGGAACAGGATGATTCGGAGCTTGCATGAAAAAACACCCTTGGCCGCGCAGCTCGATTTTTCCGCCACGCCTCGTTTCCAGAAGGGCGCGCTATTCCCCTGGACCATCTTCGACTACCCCTTGAAGCAGGCAATCCTGGACAACGTCGTCAAGCGGCCCGTGAAGGGAATCGCGCAGATCCACGAAGCCACATCCGACATCGCAAGCGTACGTTACAAGGGCTACTTGACCGCCGGAGTCAACCGCTGGCGAGAGTACACTGAGCAACTGGCGCCGCTGCGCAAGCGTCCAATTCTTTTCGTCATGCTGAACAGCACGGAGGAGGCCGACGATGTAGGTGAGTGGCTCGGCGAGGCCTACCCGGCTGAATTCGCCGGCGGCAAGACGCTGGTTATCCACACGGACACCAAGGGCGAGATCAGCAAGGCCGACCTCGACAAGGCGCGCGAAGCGGCCCGGCGGGTGGACGAAGAAAAAAGCCCGATCGGCGCCATCGTGAGCGTGCTTATGCTGCGCGAGGGCTGGTACGTCCAGAACGTGACGGTGGTCGTCGGGCTGCGGCCCTATGCCGCTAAAGCCAATATCCTTCCCGAGCAGACTATCGGCCGTGGTCTGCGACTCATGTTACGCGACGCTTCGGTGGCCTACCGCGAGCGAGTAGACATCATCGGCAACCGGGCTTTTCTGGAATTCGTGGACGACCGCGAAAAGCTGGAAGAAATCAAGCTCGATACCTTCGAACTGGGTAAGGATCGGCTGAAGATCCTGACCATCATGCCCATGCCGGAACGAAGGGAATTTGACATCGCGCTGCCCGTGCTTACGCCGGCGCTCGTGCGGAAGAAGAGCCTGGCCGAGGAGATTGCCGGGCTGGACGTGAGAGGCTTCTCCACGATCATCCTGCCGCTCACGCGCGAGGACGGAGCGCGGAAGACATTCCGGTATGAGGGCTACGACATCATCACGTTGGAGCGGCTGGTCGAACGAGACTACCAAATACCGGAGCCTCAGACCGCCCAAGAGGTTATCGGCTACTACGCCCGGCGCATTGCCGAACAGGTCAAGCTCCCGTCTCAGTTTGCCGCGCTGGCCCCCAAGATACGAGAATTCTTCGAGTTCCGGGCCTTTGGTCACACCGTCGACCTGGACTCAAAGGCGACTGTCCGGGCCATGAGCACGCCTGTTGCGCACTACGTGTGCGTGGATATCTTCAAAAAGGAACTGCTGGCCCTGAGCATCGAAGAGCGGCAGCCGGAACTCCTGGAACCAGAACGCCGCCTCTCCGCCACGCCTCCGTTTCCATGGTCGCGGGCGATCTGGGAAGGCCGGAACACGGTATTCAACCTGGTCCCGTGCGAGAACGATTTCGAGCGCGCGTTTGCCAAGTTTCTCGATGGGACGCCAGATGTTGTGCGATTTGCCAAACTGCCACGTCCATTTGGCTTCGCCATCGACTATACCGACAACGCCATGAACCTGCGCTGTTACTACCCCGACTTCGTGGCTGTAGGCGCGGATGGCACCCACTGGCTACTTGAGACAAAGGGCCAGGAATCGCCGGAGGTCCCGTTCAAAGACCGCGCGGCCACCGAATGGTGTGAGAACGCCACCTCATTGACTGGGGTAGCCTGGCGGTATCGCAAAGTTCCGCAGGGCGCGTTCGAGACGCTCAGACCAGCGGCGCTGGCCGATTTGGCCGCCCTGGGCTGAAGCCGTCACCACGCGGTAGCGGATGTGATCGAGCGCGGCGCCGCGCGGACCTACGACACTGCATCGACAGACGCCCTGGGGCTATGCCGGCTGGGATATACTCAATGAGGAAGCGGCTTCGCGATGTACATTCTGACCGAATACCTTGACCGGGCGATGGCTCAGGCGGTGTATGACAAGCTCGCTGACGGCACGTACGGCGGGCGGATTCCATCCTGTCCCGGCGTGGTCGCATTCGCCGCATCCCTGTGTGAGTGTTCCGAGGATCTACGCTCCACCTTGGAAGATTGGGTACTTCTGGGGATGAAACTGGCCCACGCGCTGCCCGTGATCGCCGGCATCGATCTCAACCGGGAGCCGGTTCATGAGCCGGTGGACACCCTGTAAGCGCCGCGACTTCATTCGCCGGCTGCGGGCGCTCGGTTTCGACGGACCTCTGGCTGGAACCAGGCATTCCTTCATGATCTATGAAAGTCATAGACTCGCCATCCCATCCAACACCGAGTTTTCCATCGACCAGGTGCGAATGATGATGGCCGAAGTGGAAGCCGTCTTCGGCCGCGCGGTCACCGCTGCGGAGTGGAGTCGCCTGTGAGTCCCTAGCCGAATGATACGATTGACCTGTCCCGCCGAATTCCGACCATGCGCGACTGGGCCAAGGTGGGGCGGCCAGCCCGTGATGCGGCCAGCCTCAGCGGCCCCGAACCAAGGGTGTATACTGATCTAAATACGGAGGATCTGGAGGATCTGGAGGATCTGACATGGCATTCCATTCGAAAAGCTCGGTAAAACCCGTGTGCAGGGGCGTCTGCGCAGTTGTCGCATTGCTGCTTGCATGCGGCACACTCATCTGCAAGCCAGGAGATTCGGCGTACCTGAAAACCAAGGTCGATCCGGGACGGGCCGGCGTTTTTGTGGACGGCAAGTACGTGGGGCCGGCGGCCAATTTCAGGATCGGCAGAACGTACGCGCTGCCGCCGGGAAAGCACGAAGTCAAGCTGCTGGACCCGCGCTACGAGGATTTCACCACCACGGTGGACCTCGTGGCGGGCAAGACCGTGGTTGTGGCCCAGACGTTGAAGCCGCTGCCGCCCCCGAAGCCGCCGCTGGGATCGCTGAAGACCACCGTGATTGCCAGCAAGTTCGACGCTGTCTACCTCAATGACAAGTATTACGGCCACACGGGCGAGTTCAACAACTGCGAACAGGCCCTGATGCTGCCTGCCGGAGAGTACACCGTCAGAATCGATCCCGTGGCCGGCGGGAGCGCGTTTACCAAGAAGGTTCAGATTGAGGCCGGCAAGACGGTCGTAGTCCCGTAACAAAACCCCGCGCTCCAGTTGACGCCGGTACCGCCGAACCTCTCGGATGGGCGACAATTGGAGGCAGAATGAGAACACGTCTTACAGTTCTGGCTGTGTTAGCGATCTGTGCGCCCGTCGAGGCGCAATCGCCCAGCCGGATCGTGAATGTCGAAGCGCGCCGGACTACCAGCTTGAATGGCAAGTGGCGCGCCATCGTCGATCCGTACGAGAACGGGTACTACGATTTCCGCCTGCAACCCGCCAAGGACGGCTATTTCCTCGACGCCAAGCCAAAGGACAAGAGCGATCTCCTCGAGTACGACTTCGACACCTCGGGGCAGCTCGACGTGCCGGGCGATTGGAACACGCAACGCAAAAGTCTCTTCTTCTACGAAGGCACCGTCTGGTACCGGCAGAAGTTTGACTATCGGAGCAATCCCACCACGCGCCTCTTCCTCTATTTCGGCGCCGCCAACTATGAAGCCATGGTCTACCTGAACGGCGAAAAGCTCGGCTCGCACACGGGCGGATTCACGCCGTTCGCCTTCGAGATCACCGGCAAGACCCGCGAGAAAGGCAATTCCGTGGTGGTGAAGGTGGACAACAAGCGTCACCGCGAGGATGTGCCCACGGTCAACACGGACTGGTGGAATTACGGCGGGTTGACGCGCGGCGTCTCACTGGTGGAAGTGCCGGAGACGTTCGTCGAAGACTACTTCGTGCAACTGAAGAAAGGCTCGACGGACACCATCGCCGGATGGGTCAAACTCAACGGCCCGAGGCCGCGGCAGCAGGTGGCCATCCGCATTCCCGAGGCGGGGGTGTCGGCACCCGTCGCCACGGACGCCAACGGCTACGCCGCCCTGAGCGTTCCGGCCAAACTGACCCTGTGGTCGCCGGAAAACCCCAAGCTGTACGAGGTGACCATCGCGTCGGACACCGACTCGGTCCGCGAGCGCATCGGATTCCGCACGATTGAGACCAAGGGGACCGACATCCTGCTGAACGGCAAATCGGTCTTCCTGCGAGGCGTCTCGATTCACGAGGAAGCTCCGTTCCGGACGGGCCGGGCCTACAGCCCGGAGGATGCCCGCACGCTGCTGGGCTGGGCCAAGGAGATGGGCTGCAACTTCGTCCGGTTGGCGCACTACCCGCACAACGAGAACATGGTGCGGGAAGCCGACCGTTTGGGCCTGATGGTGTGGTCGGAAACCCCGGTGTATTGGACCATTCTGTGGGAGAACCCCGAGACGTTCGCCAACGCCAGCAATCAACTGGCGGAGAGCATCGCGCGGGACAAGAACCGCGCCTCGATTGTTCTGTGGTCGGTGGCCAATGAGACGCCGGTGGGCGAGGCGCGCACGGCGTTTCTCAGGAAGCTGGCGGGACAGGTCCGCGCTCTGGACCCGACGCGCCTGGTCACCGCCGCCCTGCTGCATCACAACGATGGCGGCGCGGCCGAAGGCACCACGGATTTGCTCGACGATCCGCTCGGAGCCGACCTCGATGTGCTGGGCTGCAACGAGTACCTCGGCTGGTACGACGGCTTGCCGGATAAGGCCGACCACATCGATTTCAAGACCATCTACAGTAAGCCTCTGATCATGAGCGAATTCGGAGCGGACGCGCTCTACGGGCTGCATGGCGACGCACTCACCAGGTGGAGTGAAGAATACCAGGAAAACGTGTATCGGCATCAGGTCGGGATGCTGAGTCGCATTCCGTTTCTGCGCGGCACATCGCCGTGGGTGCTGATGGACTTCCGTAGCCCCCGCCGCACCTTGCCGGACATCCAGGACTTCTTCAACCGCAAGGGCCTGGTTTCCGTGCGCGGCGACAAGAAAAAGGCCTTCTACGTGATGCGGGAGTTCTACCAGGCGGAGCAGAAGCAGTACCAGTAGCTGCGCAATGACGCCGCAACGGCCACGCGCGTCCGCCATTCGCTTCATCGTCTGCCTCGGCCTGGTCAGCCTTTTCGCCGACATGACTTACGAAGGCGCGCGCAGTGTCATCGGACCGCTCTTGCAGGATCTCGGCGCCAGCGCCGCGCTGGTGGGCCTCATCGCCGGCTTCGGCGAGATGCTGGCCGCCAGCCTGCGCCTGTTTTCCGGCCGGCTCGCCGACCGCACGCGCGCCTACTGGACCATTACAGTTCTGGGATACATCCTGACCCTGGTGGCGGTGCCCCTGCTGGCCTTCGCCGGAAACTGGCAACTGGCGGCGCTGCTGGTGATCGCCGAGCGAACCGGAAAAAGCTTGCGCGGACCAGCGCGCGACGTCCTGCTGTCGGGGGCTACCGATGTGGTCGGCCACGGCTGGGGATTCGGCCTGCATACCGCGCTCGACCAGACTGGCGCCGTGTTGGGCCCGCTGTTCATCGCGGCGGCGGTAGCGCGTTCGCATCGCTTCGGCCCGGCGTTTCTGTGGCTGGCCGTCCCCGGGGTTGCCGCGCTGGCCGCGCTCGCGGTGGCGCGCGCGCTGAATTCTGGCGAAACCGCCGCGGCGCCACCCCCACAGGCCTTCCAGCCTCTGCCAAGAGTTTTCTGGATCTACGCCGCAGCCGCCGGCCTGCTGGCCTGCGGATTCGTGGATTTTCCCCTGCTCGCCTATCACTTCCAGAAGATCGCGCTAGTGCGGCCCACGGTCATCCCGGTGCTGTACGCGGGCGCCATGGGGGTGAATGGCCTGACGGCGCTGGTGTTCGGCAGGCTGTTCGACCGCTACGGAATTCCAGTGCTCACGTGCGGAATTCTGGTGTCCCTGCTGGCGTTGCCACTGGGATTTCTCGGCGGACCAGCGGCCGCCATCGCCGGCGTCGCCTGTTGGGCCACGGGGTTGGGAGCACAGGACGCATCCCTGCGCTCGGGCATCGCACAAGTGGTCTCGATGAACAAACGCGGCGGCGCTTTCGGCGCCTTCAACGCGGTCTATGGCGTGATGTGGTTTCTGGGCAGCGCCGCCATGGGCATGCTCTACGACCACTCGGTGATGGCGCTGGTGGTGTTCGGCGTTGCTGCGCAGTTAGCCGCGGCCGCGATGTTCTTCCGCCTGCGGAAACCTCTGGCGGCCGCGAGGGCGGCGAACTCGTAGCCCGTTTATTTCTTCGCCTCTGCCGGCTTAGGTGGAGGCGGCGGCGCAGGCCGCCAGAACTTGGCGTCAACTGCCACGACCTCCTCTGGCGGATTGCTCAGCTCCGGCAGAAAGCGAGCGATGATGATCTCCGTATTGGCAACCGATTCCGCTACGGCCTTCTGGTAGCTGGCGTATGACGATCCGAGCACTTCCTGCAATGGTTTGATGTTGTCCAGATCGCCCAGGCTCTTGACCAAGGTCGTGATGTAGAAGACCCCGGCCTGCTGGCCGGCTAGCCCCTGGCTGACTAAGGAAGCGACGCCAAAATTGACCCGCTCTTGAGCGCTCTTGTTGAGGCGGAGCTGAGCCTCGTAATCAAGGGCCTTGCCGGGCCGCGTGTGCACGATGGCAGTGCGCAGGTAGCGCGACTGACCGACCAACTGGTTGTAGGCCGCGGCATCGGCCGGAGCGCTGGCGCTCAGGTCCCAGCGGCGGCGGCGCAACTCCGCCCGCTCGCTCTCGACGGTGGCGTCCCAGTCGGCCAACAGCTTGTGCATGCCGGCGGCTCCCACGGCCTTGGTCAGTGCTCCCTCGAAGGCTTTCATCCCTTGCTCGGCGGCTCCGTAACCGGCGCGCGTCGAGACGAAGTAGATGGTGTTCGGCTCCCCGTACATCACCTGGTAGGCCAGCCAGTTGTCACCCTTGTTTTTGCGATTGATCTCCACCATCCTTTTGTTGATGGAGTCGAATTCGCTCCGCTTCCCCATCTTGACTTTCGCGATATCCACGTCCAGGTAGCTCTCCGGCATCTGCGCGGCTATGGGAGCCGCCAGAATTCCGGCGAGCAACAATCCTGCGAAAAAACGATTCTTCATGTGAAATGTTATCCCCTCTGTTTTGGTGTAGATGTGGTCAAACCGGGATTCCCATGGGGAGTCCCGCCCCAGTTCTTGTTCAGTATACACCGACTTGCCTCCGGGTCTACGCCGCCCGTGCTATCCGACGGTATTCCTCTTCCGACTTGGCGGGCAGGAGGACCCACAGCGTGTAGACGCCGAGCGCCGTGCCGAATGGCATGTCGAGCAGGCTGAAGCACCCCAGAACAATGGCCAGCATGCGCGCCCAGGGTTGCCGTTCCAGCAACCCCCAACCCGCCACAATACCGACTACGGCGCCCACCAGCAACAGCCCCCCCAAACCCCGCATCAAGCCGTGCACAAAGCCTGGCACACCCGGTGTAAAGAACGGGAACCCATACCGGAAAATCGACACCAGGAACAAGCCTGGAAGCAGGCGAAACGCGGAAATAGCCAGCCAGAATATCCCCAGCAGGCGCACGTGGCCGGCAATCCGGCTCTCCACCGGCATCAGCGGCACAGCGCCCATACCTTTGCCGCACCTCGGACAGAAACGCTGAAACTCCTGCAAAGGGGTCCCACAATGATCGCAAAACATTCTTCTGCCTCCTGGATCGCTACTCCATACCATACGAGGGTACCGCTCGGTTTGTTCGGGTCAAAGGAGGGAGGGCTTGACAACGGAGGCGCCAGATGCGATCAAGATCCCATGCGCGCATCGATTGTTTGTCTGGTTCTGATGTGTTGGGGCATGGCGGCGCAGCAGCCCGCTGGCGCCGGCATCAGCCACACCGCGCGGCCTCAGGCCGAAGACTGGGTTCTGGCGAACCAGCATCTTCGCGTGGTTCTTCGCTCCGACAATCTGACGTTGTCGGTGGAAGACCTCGCCACCGAAGAGGCTTGGGGGTCCGATCCGTGGGAGGCGAGCGCCGGACGTATTTATCTGCTGGGCAAGGGACACCAACTCGAGAACAGTTTCGATCAAGTCGCGGAAATCGTGCATGACCTGAAATACAACCTCGGCGTGGATAGGGCCCTCATCCGCATTGCCGGTTGGAGCCGGAAGGGCTACGACAACGATCGGCTCATCGATCAGCTCCAGGTGAACACCGAAGCCGGTAAGGCCATCAACGATGTGCTCTCGCCGTTGCAGCGCCGCCTGGCGCACGAGGAGCTTCTGAACCACCAGACGCTGACGCCCGACCTTCTGGTCGAGCGCACGAACTTCTCTTCAGGCGTGGAGGTGACGGTGAATTACGGAGAGTTTCCTTTCAAGCTCAAAGACGGGACGGAGTTACCTCCGTATGGTTACCGGGTGAAGGACGCGGCGCCGGGCGGGCACTCGTTCTCCGGCC
This sequence comes from Bryobacterales bacterium, assembly GCA_003170915.1. GTDB lineage: Bacteria > Acidobacteriota > Terriglobia > Bryobacterales > Bryobacteraceae > Fen-178. Next base: position 95,820 of record PMYB01000157.1, read on the forward strand.
ACGTCGAGACCGATCTGGTATCGAAAAACTAGGCTCTTCCAGCCTCGCGGAACCACCCCAACCCGTCGACCGTCTTCCCGGCCGGACGGTATTCGCAGCCGATCCATCCGTCGTAGCCCAGCTCTTCCAGAACGCGGAAGAGGTACGCATAATCGACTTCGCCGCCGCCCGGTTCATGCCGGTCCGGTACGCTGGCGACCTGAATGTGTCCGCAGTGTGGCGCGTACTTTCGCAGTTTCATGGTGAGATCCCCCTCCATGATCTGCATATGGTAGAGATCCATCTGCATCCTGATGTTGGGGGCGTTGACGGCGGTACAGACGGCGTATGACTGGGCTTGGGTATTGAGATAGAAGCCGGGCATATCCCGTGTGTTGATGGCCTCGATCAGAAGCGTGATGCCGTGCGCGGCCAGCTTCCCGGCGGCATATCGCAGATTCGCGATGTAGGTAGCTTCAACGGCAGCCGGATCCGCCCCCGCGGGAACGATTCCCGCCATGGCGTGCACGCGGCTGGTCTTCAGCCGGGTGGCGTAGGAGATGGCCGTCTCGACACTCTGCCGGAACTCGGATTCGCGTCCGGGAATACAGGTGATGCCTCGCTCACCCGCGCTCCAATTGCCGGGTGCAAGATTGAAAAGAACGTTCTCCAGGTGGTGGTTGCGAAGGCGCTCTGCCAGGACCTCCGCCGGGAACTCGAATGGAAACAAGTATTCCACTCCTTGGAAGCCGGCATCCGCCGCCGCGGAAAACCGGTCGAGGAACGGCACCTCGTTGAACATCATCGAAAGATTCGCTGCAAATTTGAGCATGAGATTATTGTGACATTGATCGGGTGGCCCGCTCATCGCGCCGGCGCCTCCGTCGAAGTCTCGGGAATCATCGGGAAGTCCTTCGCCGACTCTTCCGTCGCCTGCCGCGCGCCGCCGAGCGCGTTCCCGATGAGCACGATGCCCTTCAACTCGCCCGGCGCCACGGAAAGGAATGTGCCCGTGCTCGCGGACGCCTTGCTGGCCCGCACCGTGGCGCCCGGGCAGTGGTCCAGCCGGATCACGGGGGTTCCCGGCAGCGGCTTGCGCGTGGATACGGCGTCCAGTTCGAGTTCCTTTGAATCCCGTATCAGAAATGCCGGTCCGCTCTCGGCGTTCACCTGCACGTTATGCAGTTCCAGCCTGACGGTGTTGTATGCTTTCATCCCGATCTTCGCCGACGCAACGACGTCGCTGATCCGCAGCCCGTCCACCGGCATCTCCGGCAGCCCTTCGAGGTCGATGGCCACGCGCGCGCGGTTGATGGTCATGTGGCTGACGGCGATATTGCGGAACACCGGTGTTCGTTCCGAAACCGGTTCTTCGACGGGCATCTTGACGTTTTCCGGAGGCATCATGTAGAAACTCATCACATTGATGCCCCGGCCGACGTCTTCCATGGTCCAGTTATCGAATCGGACGTCTTCGATGATTCCGCCGCGCCCGCGCCTGCTCTTGATGCGAACGCCCATCCCGGTGCCATTGCAAGTGATATTGCTGGCGACGACGTTGCGGATGCTTCCCGAAATCTCACTGCCCAGCACCACCGCGCCGTGCGCGCGATGCACGTTGCAATTGGCGATGGATATGTTTTCGGCGGGCCGGTTGACCCGCCGCCCGTCGGCGTCCTTCCCCGACTTGATCACGATCCCGTCATCGCCAGTGTCGATATAGCAGTCGGAAATCCGCACGTTGCGGCTGGAATCGATATAAATGCCGCCGGTGTCGTGCCCCCCAAACGTCTCCACCATGACACCGCGAACCACGGCGTTGTCCGTGTACAGGATCTGAATCGGCCACATCGCCGACCCCACGATGTGAATGCCCTCGATGAGAATATTCTTGCCTTCCATGATGGAAATAAACATGGGCAGCAGTTCCGGGGCCGCCTTCTGGTACAGTTCCTCGGGTATGGGCGTCTTCAGCTCCAACAATTCGAGAAGGCGCAGCCAATTGGTTCCCGACGCCGGTTCGCCCATGATCTTGATCCAATCGGGCTGGTTGGTGGTCAGCACGCCGCGGCCGGTGATGGTGACGTTCTCCAGATTGCGCCCGCCGACGAGAGGCAAGGGCGTAATGGCCTCGATGCCCTGCCATCGCCCTCTGGCGAACGGCAGCTTGGTAGCCGGGAAGCGCACCGTGGCGCCTGCCTCGATGTGGAGCACCAGGTTGCTCACCAGCTCGATCGGGCCAGTGACATAATTCCCGGCCGGAACGTACACCGTTCCCCCGCCCGCGGCTTTCGCGGCCTGGATGGCGGAGCGGAATGCCCCGGTGGCGGACACCGAAGCATCGTTGTGGGCGCCGTAATCCAGAATATTGAAGAACGGGACGGCGCTCCACGCGTTGGCGCCGATCAGAAGAACGAGGGCCGGTATCCGCCAAAAGTTCATTTCGCCACCGCCCAGAAGTCGGTCGCCGCCTCTGCCGTGGCCGTTCGCGCGCTGGTGAACGTGTTTCCTTCCAGCACGATGTTTTTCAACTCACCCAATGCCGCTGAGAGAAACGTCCCGGTGCCTGCAAACGCCCTGCTCCCGCGCACGATGGCGCCGGGGCAGCGGTCCAGCCGGATCACGGGAGCGTCCGCCAGGGGCTCGCGCGTGGACACGCCGTCCAACTCGAGTTCCTTCGAATCCCGTATCAGGAAGGCCGGTCCGCTCGCGGCGTTCACCTGCACATGATGCAATTCCATGGCGACGGTATCGTGAGCTTTCAGTCCACTCTTGCCCGAAGCGATTATGTTTGTGATTCGCAGTCCGGAAATCGGCATCTCCGGCAGCCCTTCGATGTTGATCATCACGGGCGGCAAGTTCTCGTAGGCCACGGTGGCCCGGCAGCGGTTGATACCCATGTCGTCGACCACGATGTTGCGGAACACCGGCGTCCGCTCCGAAACGCGTGGTTCGGAAGAGTTCACCCTGGCTTCGAGGACATAGTATTGCGAGACATTGATGGCCCTGCCGACGTCATCCATGGTCCAGTGATCCAGTCTGACGTTTTCGACTACCCCGCCGCGCCCGCGGTCGCTCTTGATGTTCATGCCCACCCACGTGCCCTGGCAAACGATGTTGCTCGCCACCACGTTGCGGATGCTCCCCGACATCTCACTGCCCATCACCACCGCGGCGGACCCGTGGTGCACAATGCAATTGGTGACGGTCACGTTTTCGGTGGACCGGTTGACCCGCAACCCGTCGGCATCCTTCCCCGCTTTGAGGACTATGGCGTCGTCGCCATTGTCGAGATAGCAATTGGCAATCCGCACGTCCTTGCTCGAATCGATCACGATACCGTCGGTGAACGAACCCGGATACGTCTCGATGCTGACATCGCGAACAACGGCATTGGTCGAGTACAGCAGGTGCACCGTCCAGAACGGCCCAAAAGAGGCCTCCTGTTGCGGCCCACCCATCAGCTTGGTCCACTCGGCGTTGTTGGTCGCGATCGCACCGCGGCCGGTGATGGTCACGTTCTCCACGTTCGTGCCGCCGATCAATGGCACCGGCGTCAGGCATTCGATGCCTTGCGCCCTCCCTTTGGTGAACGGCAGTTTGGCGGCCGGGAAGCTCAGCGTGGCCCCCGCGTCGATGTGGAGCACCAGGTTGCTCACGAGTTCGATCGGGCCAGTAACATAATTGCCGGCCGGAAAGTACACCGTTCCCCCGCCCGCGGCTTTGGCCGCTTGAATCGCTGAGCGAATCGCTTCCGTAGCGGGCGCGGAACCATCGTTGTGCGCGCCGTAATCCAGGACATTGAACACTGTCGCGGCGCTCCACGCATTCGCGCCGATCAGCAGAAACAACACCGGCAGAAGCCGGCTTCGAGAGAACGGGTGCATTGAGGAGACCTCCCTATCCTATTGTGGGGCAGGATGGCATCCGGCGCGGCGGTTGTCAATCGCCGCTGCTCCAAAAAGGGTTATGCATTAGACTGGAGCTTCGGCTTACAACTGCCGGCCGCGCTTCCTTTTCGCACCCAGCGCGGCCAGGGGAGGACGCATGGGGAGCATTGCTGTCCGGCCACGACTGGATTGCGAAGCCGTGGTCCGGGAGAAAAGGCGAGACAAGAAATCCGCGATGGTCCAGTACCTGGCCCAGGAGTTCCGGATCAAGGTGCTGGATGTTCTGCACGACCGGGGCACCGGCCACTGGGGTGGAGCGGCTTCCGCCGCCGAGTTGCTCGCCGCGCTTTACTTTGACGCCATGAACATCCGCCCCGACGATCTGAAATGGCCAGATCGAGATCGCCTGGTGGTCAGCAAGGGACATGCCTCGTGCATGTTGTACACCGTGCTGGCCAACCGGGGCTACTTCCCCACTGAGGAGCTGGCCACCTTCCGGCATCTCGACAGCAGATTACAGGGCCACCCTTGCATGCGCTCTACCCCCGGCGTGGAGATGTCCACCGGCTCGCTGGGACACGGCACTTCCGTAGCCCTGGGAATGGCCCTGGCGGCGCGGTTGCTGCGGAAGAGCTACTGGACCTACGTCCTCCTGGGTGACGGCGATCTCAACGAAGGCCAGACCTGGGAGGCCATCATGGCCGCCGCCAAATTCAAGCCGCCGCGCCTGGTCGCGCTCATCGATTACAACAAGGTTCAACTCGACGGCCCCAGCGACATCATCATGCCCATGGACCCTCTGCCCGAGAAACTTCGCGCTTTCAACTGGAATGTCGCCCCCGTTGTGTATGACGGTCACAACGCCGCCGAGGTCCTCGAGTCTCTGGATTGGGCTAAGTGCCAAACTCAATTTCCGGCGGTGGTGATCTATAAAACCCACAAAGGCCGGGGCGTCTCCTTCATGGAGGACAACGCCCACTGGCACGGGGCGGTAGTCGACGACCAGACTTACGCGAAGGCTCGAGCCGAACTTCTCGAGACCCTCGGGAAACTGGAGCTGACGCTATGACGGCGAACTCCGTGGCGATGCGCGACGCCTTCGGGGAAGCGCTCCTCGCCCTGGCAACGGATCACCCCGAGATGGTGGTCCTGGATGCGGATGTGGCCACCAGCTCCCGCACGGCGCCCTTCGGAAAAGCGTATCCGGACCGATTCTTCAATATGGGCGTGGCCGAAGCCAACATGGCCGACGTCGCGGCCGGCCTGGCAACCTGCGGCCTGCGGCCCATTGCGAGCACATTCGCGATCTTCCTCGATTTGAAAGCTACCGACCAGATCCGCAACATCATCTGCTATAACAATCTCCCGGTGATTCTGGCCGGCAATTACGCCGGCCTCTCGGATTCTTACGATGGCGCCAGTCACCAGTCGATTCTCGATCTGGCCGTCATGCGAGCCATGCCCAACATGGTGGTCATCGTGCCCGGGGACGCCGTCGAGATGCGCCAGGCGCTCGAATTGGCTTTGCGGCGAGACGGTCCAACTTACATCCGCCTGTGCCGAAACCCTACCCCGGTGCTCTTCGCCGGCGCCGAACCGCTGCAACTCGGGAAGATTCGCAAGCTGCGGGAGGGCGACGATCTGACCATTGCCGTGTGCGGCGTTCCCACGTTCATGGCCATTGAGGCCGCCTCGCGGCTGGCGGCTCGCGGCGTCTCCGTGGACCTGCTCGAGGTATCCACCATCAAACCGATCGACGTCGAAGCCCTGGCCGCCTCCGCGCGCAAAACCCGGAAGGTCCTCACCGTGGAGGAGCATACCATCTACGGCGGCCTCGGAAGCGCGGTGGCCGAAACGCTGGCCCGGCGCGCGCCGGCCCTCATGCGGATGATTGGCATCCAGGACACCTTCGCGGAATCCGGCGATTGGGCCGGCCTGATGCGCAAGCACGGTATCTCCGCCGGCCATATCGAAGCCGAGGCGATGGCGCTCGCGGCAGCGGAGTCCGCGTGAAGATCGGCATCGCGGTCGCCGGCCCCGCGGCGCTGCCCAGCGCGTTCGTAGTGCTTCGCGACGACCTCTGCCGGTGCGTGGACCGGGCCGCTGCCTTCGGCTACGACGGGGTGGAGTTGGCGCTATTGAGAGCCGATGAAGTCGACGTGCCGCGCATGAAACAGCGCCTTTCGGCGACCGGTCTCGAGATCCCCTGCATTTCCTCCGGGCAAGTCTTCGCCGCCGATCACCTCTATTTCACGCACCCGGAATCTGCTGTCCGCGAGGCCGCCGTGGATCGCATCATCGGCATGATCCGTCTGGCGGCGGAGTTCGGAGCGAAGGTAAACACCGGCAGGGTCCGGGGGCTGATCCACGACGGCGAGACCTTCGCAACGGCCAAGCAAAGATACTTGAGCTGTCTTCATCGTTGCGCCGATGTCGCCGAGCAAGCCGGCGTCGAGTTGATCGTCGAACCCGTGAACCGGTACGAAATCAATTTCATCCATACCTGCGCCGAGGGGCTCGAGATTGTCAAAGAAACCGCTAGGAAGAGTGTCCGGCTGATGCCCGATCTCTTCCACATGAACATCGAGGACGCTTCCTTCCGCGCCGCCTTTGAGAGCGCACGCGGTTACATCGGTTATGTCCATGTGGCGGACAGCAACCGGCTGGCGCCGGGGTGGGGTCACATGCCGTTCGATGAGATCTTCCAAATCCTGGGGGACATTGAATACGATGGTTACCTTACTGCGGAGATTCTGCCCAAGCCTGACCCGGACCAGGCTGCCGCGCAAGCGGCTAAGTACCTTCTCGGGAAACTGGGCCGCGGGGCAGACGCAGTAAACTGAAACCGCGCCCTTATGAAGTATATTCTCGAACCTGGCAACGTGCTGGAATACACGCCAGCGCTGCCCGATGGCGGGTGGACCGACCACGACACCGACGTCGAATGGCCATACATCGTCGAAATCCAGCGGGCCAAGAGCCTGTTGATTCCATACCAGCGCATCTCCGAGATTTGGAAGAAGCACATTAACCGGCGGATCTGGTGCTCCCACTTGTATCTGCGACAGATCATGGATCTCGGCATCGATCCTCCGCTCACGGGCCGTATTGAAATCAACCCCTGGGCCGATTTCAACCTCTCCGGCCAGTTCGTCAGCGAGAGTTGGGGCTTGATTTCGCCCGGGATGCCCCAGACGGCGGCTCGAATCGGGATTCATTACACACATGTAAGCGTCGATGGGGAAGCCGTCCAGTCTACCCAGATGGTGGATGCCATGATCGCCTCGGCGTTCCTGACGAATGACATTCGAAGCCCCATTCCCCGCCGGTGACACCATTCGCCAGAAAGCCATGGTGGCCGGGCTTCAGAAACCCGCGCAAAGTATTAAGTTGGAGAAATGAGAATACTCATTACCGCACTTGCCGTCTGCGGGTCTGCCGGTCTGTCAACCGCGGCGGAACCGTCGCTCGCAGTCGGCATCTCGTGGGAATCGGTGGTTCGGGTGTCCAGCACGACCCCCTCGCTTCAGGTGGTCGTGAACCCGCCGTTACGGCGCGGATCTAAGATACACGATCGCGTTTTTCAGGCCCTTTATGACTTGCAGCCGGATTACGCGCGTTACGTGCCGTGGCTGCCCTACCCGAAACTGGCCGTGGCCGAACTCGAACCACCTCACGACGGTGAAACGTCGTGGGACTTCTCGTTGATTGATCCCCCGACTGTGGATTTCCTCGAAGCCACCAAAGGCCACCCCGCTGTTCTAAACTTCAGCACAACGCCTCAATGGATGTGGGTCACTCCCACGCCGGTCACCTACCCCGCCGACCCCGACGAGCCGGTGTGGAACTACACGCAAGGCGCCCAACTGCGCAATCCCAGTGGGAAAGAACTGGCCGACTACTATGGGCGCCTGGTCAGTTGGTACACGCGCGGCGGCTTTGTCGACGAATCCGGCACACGCCACGAGTCGGGCCACCATTACAGAGTGGACTGGTGGGAGGTGCTGAATGAGCCCGACCTGGAGCATCGCATCGGCCCCAAACTGTATACCGAGATCTACGACGCCATCGTTGAGGGAATCCGGGAAGTCGCGCCGGAGATGAAATTCGTGGGGGTGTCGGTCGCCGGTCCGAGCCGTCAACCCGAGATGTTCGAATACTTCCTCAATCCACAGAATCACAAGGCCGGTGTTGGGGTGGATGCAATCTCATATCACTTTTATGCCAGCCCGGCGAAGGATGAAGCGCCGGAGGCGCAGCAGTTCACGTCCTGGGATCAGGCGGACGGCTTCCTCAACACCGTGCGGTATGTGGAAGCCATCCGCAAACGCCTCTCTCCCAAGACCGCCACGATGATCAACGAGGTGGGCGCAATCTCCGCCGACGACCGGGAACAGAACCAGCCCGGCCATGTGACGCAGCCCATTCCGAACTCGTACTGGAACCTATGCGGCGCGATGTATGCGTACCTCTTTGGGGAAATGGCGAATCTCGGCATCGAGACCGTGAACGCCTCGCAACTGGTGGGCTACCCAACGCAGTTTCCCAGTGTGTCTCTGGTGGATTGGAATAGCGGACAGCCGAACGCCCGCTTCTGGGTATTGAAACTCCTGCGCGACCATTTTGGTCCGGGCGATAAACTGGTCCGGACTTCGCCGCCAGGCCCTTACGTTTATGCGCAGGCTTTCTTGAGCCGCGACAACAAGCGGCGGCTGCTTCTGGTGAACAGGCGCAACCGCGATATCGAGATCGCAGTTCCCCAAGCCGGCGGCGCGACCATCCAGTACGTCGATCAAACCACCGGCTTTCAGCCGCCGGCGTCCGCAGAGTTGGCCGGCGATGCAGTGAGGCTCGGAGGCTACGCGGTAGCGGTAGTGGAACTCGGGGAAAATCGCTAATGAACAAGCCGGATTGTCTTAAGAGCCTGATCCTGGCCGCGCTCGCCGCCTCGGCGCTCGTCGGCCAGGATACCAAGTACCCGCCGCAGGGGCCGCAGTTTCCCGGCCCGCCTTCGAAGGCCGATTCGGCGGAATGGCTGCGCGATCTCCAGCAATATCGCACGGAGCGCCGTGTGCGCGCCGGCCTGGAGGGAGCCAATTACGAGCGCCCCGAATTGAAATGGGCCCAGAGCAGCTTCATGCAGCCGCAGTCCATGGTGGAGGACCGCTATTTCTACGATCCCCTGGAGCGGCGATACACGGTCGCCCGGTTTCTGGCCGACCTCGACGCGCGGTATGGCGGAATCGACAGCGTCCTGCTCTGGCCGGTCTATCCTAATATCGGGATCGACAACCGCAACCAGTTCGATCTGCTGCGCGACATGCCGGGCGGGCTTGCCGGCCTCAAGCAGATGGTGGCGGACCTTCACAGCCGCGGCGTGCGCGTCCTGTTCCCCAACATGCCCTGGGACGTCGGCACCCGTCCGGAGGAACGATCGCTCGCGGAGACCATCGCCGGCCTGCTGGCCCAGATCGGGGCCGATGGGGTCAACGGCGACACCTTCGGCGGCGTCCCGCGAACGTATCGTATGGCCTCCGACGCCATCGGCCACCCGCTGGTATTCGAACCGGAAGGCTATCCGGACGGCGACGAGATGCTGAACTGGGACAACATGACCTGGGGCTATTGGAAATACCCTTTCATCCCGATGGTCAGCCGCGGAAAATGGCTCGAGACGCGGCACATGGTCAACGTCTGCGACCGTTGGAACAAGGATAAGACCGACAACCTGCAAGCCGCGTTTTTCAATGGAGTCGGTTACGAGACTTGGGAGAACATCTGGGGCATCTGGAATGGGATCGCCACGCGCGATGCCGAGGCAATCCGCCGGGTGGCCAAGATCGAGCGCCAGTTTGCCGAATACCTGGTCAGCCCGGATTGGGAGCCGCACACGCCCACGGTCCAGTACGGCATCTTTGCCAGCAAATGGCCTAAGAGCGGCCGCACGGTTTGGACGATGGTCAACCGGACCGTCTACAACATTCAAGGCGCGCAATTGGAGGTTCCGGCGACGCCGGGCATGCGCTACTTCGACCTGTGGCACGGCGTAGAGCTGAAGCCCGCCGAAAGCCATGGAAAGACGGTGTTGTCGTTCCCGATGGAGGCCTTGGGCTACGGCGCGGTGTTGGCTCAAACCGAGCCTGCGGACCCCTCGCTGAGCGCCTTTTTGGAGGAGATGCGGAAGCTCGACGCGCAGCCGCTTTCGGCATTCCCGAAGGTCTGGCGCGTTCTGCCTCAACAGATCGTGGAGATTACTCCCACGCCCGCGGCTCCGCGCGCCCCGGAGGGTATGATTCGTATTCCCGGCGCCTCGGAATTCATGTTCGAAGTGAGCGGAATCGAGATCGAAGGCGCGGATGATATCGGAGTGGATGTGCAATATTCGTGGGAGGACTCGCCACGCCGGCATCACTCGCATCAACTCGTCATCAAGTCGTTCTATATCGATCGATACCCGGTGACCAACGGGCAGTTTGCGGAGTTCTTGAAAGCCGCCAATTACCATCCGGCGGACGATCATAATTTCCTGCGCGACTGGAAAGACGGCAAGTATCCCGCTGGCTGGGACCACAAGCCGGTCACCTGGGTCTCCGTGGAGGACGCGCGCGCCTACGCGAAATGGGCCGGCAAGCGACTGCCGCACGAGTGGGAGTGGCAATACGCGGCGCAAGGCCTGGACCACCGAACCTATCCCTGGGGCGACACGTGGTGCGACGCCTGCGCGCCACCGCGGGAGCATGGCCGCGATCTCGGTGGCCCAACGGCCGTCGATGCGTTTCCGAAGGGCGCCAGCCCCTTCGGCGTCATGGATATGACCGGCAACATCTGGCAGTGGACCGACGAGTTTCAGGACGAGCACACGCGTGCCGGCATCCTGCGCGGCGGCGGATACTACCGCCCATCGGGATCCCGCTGGTACTTCCCATCAGCATACAAGCTGAACGAGCACGGCAAGTACCTGCTGATCGCGCCCTCGAAAGACCGCGCCGGGACGCTGGGTTTCCGCTGCGTGAAGGACGCAGAATGAATCCTCGGACGAATTACCTCCGCTGCCGGCGCGGTGCGATATACTTGCGGAATAAAGGAGGAACCTTATGCGAATTAGCGCCACGATCTTACTCTGTTTTGCGATCGTCGCCAGTGCCGCCGTTCAGACGGAGAAGCTGCGGAACGAAAAGGTCGCCGCCATCGACTGCACGCTGCGACCGGGCGAGATGCAGCCGCTGAACGGCACGCAACCAAGTGTGACGGTTTATTTCCAGGGGGGATCGCTCGAGATCACCCCGGAGGGGGGCAAGCCCCAGAAGGTCACGGTCAAGCCGGGCGACACCGTGTTCCGGCCGGCGCAAACCGGGGTTGTCAAGAACACAGGTGCCTCCGAGGTCCACTTTGCGAGAGTGGATTTTCTAGGATCCGGCGGATCGGAGACCTGGGGAATCACAGGCCTCTCTCCCCATTACAAGCTGCTGTTCGAGAACTCATACACGCGGGTTTACGACATCCGCATCCCCGCCGGAACCAACGAACCGCAGCACACCCACAAGAACCGGGTTGTGGTTTGCCTGTCGGGAGCCAAAATCGTGCATCTGCTGCCCGACGGGCGCGAGGAACCCTCTACCTTGCAGACTGGTGAGATCGCCTGGCGTCTCGGCGCCACCCATATCGGTCAGAACCTCGGCGCCACGGACCTCTGGGTGATTGCCATCGAGCCGAAGTGAAGCCAGCCTGGCGGATTGCTATACTCTGAAGTTCGAGAAGCCATGCGACAAATCGTATTGGAAGCGCCACGACAATTCGTGGGACACGTTGTGCCGGCTGTGGTCAGAGAGGCCGGCGAGGCGCTGGTGAGGGTTCACCGCGTCGCCATATGCGGCAGCGATTGGCACGCCTTTGAAGGGGCTCAGGCTAATTACACCTTTCCGCGCATCATCGGTCATGAGTTAGGCTGCGAGGTGCTGGAGGTTCCGGAGAACAATCGTGGCATCCGGCCGGGAGACCGTTGCGCCGTCGAGCCTCACCTGACCTGCGGCGTTTGCAGGCCTTGCCGCCTGAATCGCCCCAACTGCTGCGAGAACATGAAGGTGTTGGGGGTGCACGTGGACGGCGGGATGCGGGGCCTCATGAACGTGCCCGTCGAGCGCCTGTACAAGTCGGAACGGCTCTCGTACGATCAATTGTCGTTGGTGGAATTCCTCACCATCGGCGCCCATGCTGTGGCCCGCAGCGGGCTGGTGGCCGGCGAAGACGTTCTGATCGTGGGCGCGGGGCCCATCGGCCTGTCGGTGCTCCAGTTTGCGCTGACGGCGGGCGCCTCGGCGCGGATTATCGAGAAGGTCGAGTTCCGCCGCCGATTCGCCGGGCGTTTCGGCGTGGACGTGCTGTCGGATTACGATGGCCGCCCCGCTTCGGTGGTTTTCGACTGCACCGGCGATGAGGAAGCCATCACGGCCAGCTTCGACCGCGTGGGCCCGGCCGGGAGGCTGGTGCTGGTCGGCCAATTCCTGGGCTTCATCCCCTTCGACCATACGCCCTTCATCCGGCGGGAACTCGACATCATCGCGAGCCGCAACAGCCACCACCAGTTTCCGCGCGTGATCGGGATGATCGAGCGCGGCGAAATCAATCTGGACCCGTGGATCACCTGCCGCACGCCGCTGGCCGAAGTGCCCAAGGT
>PMYB01000166.1 GCA_003170915.1 Bryobacterales bacterium
AAGCCGATCCCGATGCTGCCCTGCTGGCCGTAGATGGCGGTGTTGATCCCGATCACGTTGCCGTGTGAATCCAGCAGCGGACCCCCGCTGTTGCCCGGATTGATGGCGGCGTCGGTCTGGATCATCCCCTCCAGACGCCGGTTTTCTTCCGTGTCGATGGTGCGGCCGAGCGAGCTCACCACCCCCGTGGTAAGCGTACCTTCAAATCGGAACGGATTGCCGATGGCCAGCACCTTTTGCCCCACCACCAGGCTGTCGGAGTTGCCCAGCGGCAGTGACGGCAGCTTGCGGCCCGTGTCGATCCGGATCAGCGCCAGGTCGTTGCGCGGGTCCGTTCCCAGGATTTTCGCCTTGTAGACTTTCTTGTCCGCCAGCGTGACCGTCAGCTCCGCGGTGCCGCTTACCACGTGGTTATTGGTGAGGATTTCGCCGGTGGGTTTGATAATAAAACCCGAGCCGGTCCCTTCCGCGGGATAGACCCGGAAAAACCAGTCCTCGCGGTACACCACCGATGTGATATTCACCGTGGCGTCGTGGGCATTCTTGTAGATCCCGATATTGTTCTGCTCGTCGGCCGAGAATCCGGCCGTTTCAGCGGAGGCGGGCTCGCTCCACAGGCACCCTACCGAACGCACCGGCTGTAGTGCGCGCCCCACGTCCCAATGCGCCACCGAAGTGACGTACAGAAATCCGGCCGCCAGCACGATGGCCCAGAGAAATGGTCGCGGAACTCTCATGTTTCGATTCTCCGTAATGCTTCGTAGACGGCCCGGGCCTGCCGCAAGGTGTCCTCTTTCTGCCCGGATGTATCTATGACGAAATCGGCAAACTTCCGTTTCTCTTCGAGCGGCATTTGCCGGCTGATCCGCGCGCGCACGTCGCCCTCTTCCGCGCCGTCGCGCCGCATAGCGCGCTCCACCTGCTGCTCTTCGGCGCACCACACCAGGATGATGCGGTCGAAGCGCTTATAGCTGCCCGTCTCGATGAGGATGGCCGCCTCCACCACCACGATGCCTCGCGGCTCGCGCGCGGCGAATTCGGCGATCAATTCCTCCTCGCGGCGCACCACTCCCGGATGCACCAGCGCATTCAGCCGGGCCAGCCGGCCGGGCGAGCCGAACACCAGCGTGCCGAGTTGTTGGCGGTCGATGAGGCCCTCGTCCGTCAGAATTTCGCGGCCGAATTCCCGCACCACGGCGTCATATGCTTCTCCGCCCGGCGCCAGTGCCTCGTGGCCGAGTTCGTCGGCCTGAATGAGAGGACAGCCGCTGCTCGCCAATACTTCACCCACGAACGTTTTCCCGCTGGCGAGGCCGCCCGTTAGCCCGACCTTCAACATGCGCCGGCCCTGCGCTCCGCCGAGGACACGGTGTTGGCCATGAGCATGGCAATCGTCAGCGGCCCGACGCCTCCCGGTACCGGCGAGTACGCACCCGCCCTTTCGGCCACGTCGAACGGATCTACGTCGCCCACCAGAACGCTTCCCCTCTTGTCGAACGCCGCCAGCTTCCGCGGGGAGTTGCGGAAAATGCGCGCCACCTCGTCGCGGTTATCGATGCGGTTCATGCCCACGTCGATCACTGTTACGCCTGGCGCAAGATACTCGCCGGTGATCATGGCCGCGCGCCCGATGGCAGCCACCAGAATGTCGGCCTCGCGGCAGACCGCGGCCAGATCGGCCGTTTTGGAATGGCACATCGTCACGGTGGCGTGCTCGTGGAGCAGCAGAAAAGCCACCGGCTTGCCCACGATATCGCTGCGGCCCACCACCACCGCGCGCTTGCCGGCCATGCGGATGCCGTACCGCTTGAGCAGTTCCAGGATGCCCGCGGGCGTGCACGCGCGCGGCCCCGGCAACCCCGCCACCAGGTTGCCGATATTGCACGGGTGCAACCCATCCACGTCCTTGGCCGGCGCCACCGCTGCCACCACTCGCTTGGCCTCCACCTGCGGCGGCAGCGGAAGCTGCACCAGGATGCCGTCCACCTCGGGCCGGGCGTTCAACTGCGCGATCATGCCCAGCAATTCTTCGGTCGAAATGGAGTCCGGCGGCGTCAGAGTCTCCGACCGGATGCCCAGATCCTGGCAGGCCCCGACCTTGTTGCGAACGTAGATCTCCGAAGCCGGGTCGTGCCCCGCCAGCACCACCGCCAGTCCCGGCGGACGGACACGCGCGGCCAGCGCCGCCACGCGCGGTTTCAGCTCGTTCATAATGTCGTCGCGAACGCGATTTCCGTCAAGGATTTGCGGCATTATTTTCAATCATAACGTGGCCCTGAGTGGCTCCGCGCATTTACCACTGCAAGTCCCGGCGGCGCCAGTACGGCTGGCGCGCGCCCATCGTGTAGACCAAGACAATGCCAGCCACAAACCCGCCCAGGTGCGCGAAAAACGCCGTGCCGCCCTGGGATGCCTCGGCGACGCTTCCAATTCCACCGGCGAACTGCAGCGCGAACCAGTAGACCAGCATGAACCAGGCCGGCAGATCGAAGGTGAAAAAGAAAAAGAACCAGAACATCATCACCACGCGGGACTGCGGAAACTTCACCAGGTAGGCGCCCATGACTCCGGCGATGGCCCCGCTGGCGCCCACCATGGGCACGCGCGAGAACGGGTCGATGGCCATCTGCGCCATGGCCGCGGCCAGCCCGCACAACAGGTAAAACAGCAGATATTTGCCGTGGCCCAGAATGTCCTCCACGCTCTCCCCGAATACCCACAGGAACAACATGTTGCCAATTACATGAATCCAGTTGGCGTGCACAAACATCGAGGTGAAGATATTCGAAAAATGAAAGTACGCCGGCCTCAGGCTGTAGAGCGTCATGAAATGGTGGAGCGAATACGGGTCCACCATCTGCAGCCAGAACTCGTGCAGAAAGACCAGGACGTTGGCCATGATCAGCAGCACCGTGACCGTTGGCTTCGAGTAGCTCGGCTGCGTGACTTTGATCGGAAATATCATTTGCCGGCGATAGCGGCCGCGCGGGCGGCGAATTCGAGATCCACGCGCCTCTCCCCACGCGCCATCAGGCTGCGAATCTCTTCCAGACCGCGGATTCCGCCGCGCGCGCCCAGCGCCGTGCAATTCAGCGCCGCCATGGCGTTGGAAAACTCCAGGGCATCGCGCATCGGCATTTCCTGCAAAACAGCATAGCAGAACGCCCCGTGAAACACATCGCCCGCGCCCGTGGTATCCACGCAATTCACCACGAAAGCGGGCGAGTAAAAGAACTCTCCGTTTTCCCTCGCCAGCGCTCCGTGCGCCCCCAGCGTCATGGCCGCCACCTTCATTCCGTATTCGCGCTGCATCAGTTCCAGCGCCTTGAAAGGATCGTTCTGGCCGGTCCAGGCCGTGGGAAACTCGGAGCTGGCCACCAGGTAATCGACGTACGGCAGCACACGGTCGAAACCGTGATAGACGGTATCGACGTCCACGGTGACGGGAATCCCGAGGCTCCGCGCGATGGCCGCCGCGCGCGCCACCGCCGGCGTGTCGTGCCCGTCGATATGCAGCAGGCGCCCGCAGGCGATCTGCTCCGGCAGAATTTGTTCCGGGTCGATGCGCAGACCATCCTCGCGCCTCCACAGCACCGTTCTCTCGCCCGTGCTGCGGTCGATGACGATGTACGCCGACTGGTTGGCGCAGTTCCCGCGAAGCTGCACGTGCTCGACATCGATACCCGCCCCGCGCAGGCTCTCCATCTGGATGCGCCCGCGCTCGTCGTCCCCGACCGTGCCAATGTACTTGGTGCGCAGACCCAGCCGCGCGCACGCTACCAGCGCGCTGGCCACCTGCCCGCCCGGGCAGACCACCTCTTCCTGGAACGGCACCTTCCCGGCATATGCCGGAAAGTGCGGCACGATCAAAAGTGTATCGGTGGCGTTAAGGCCCACGCCCACCACGTCGAATTCAGGCATTCAGGACCATTGTAAAGGGTAGCGCCACTCGTGTGACGTTTTGCGTTGAGTGCACGATTTCCCAAATGCGGTAGCGTATCGACCGCTCCTTTCAGTCGCGGCTCGGTATGCGGCCTCGTACTGAGCCGCAACCTCGGGTGCCGGTGACGCGAATCAGCGAGATCGTAAACCAACGCCGGTCGGTCACAGCCGATACCGCACTGCGGCTGGCGCGCTACTTTGGCACGACGCCAGGATTCTGGATGAACCTTCAGACCAGCTACGACCTGGACACAGCCCGCTCCGGCGTGGCCGCGATCAATTGGGACGTGCGCCCGATCCAGGCGGCATAGCCACCGAAAATAACCCCTTGACACGCGCCTTTCGTTGTGCTAGTTTTTTAGCATGATGCTAAAAATCCAGCAGGAGACCCGGCCGTGAGCGCGCTGGGAGGCCTCAGCCGGCGGGAACGCCAGATCATGGAGATCCTCTATCAGCGCGGCAAGGCGTCCGTGACTGAGGTGCGGGGTGTCATGAATAACGCGCCCGGCTATTCGGCGGTGCGCGCCATGCTGCGCGTGCTCGAGGAAAAGGGACATGCCAGACACCAGGCGGCAGGGCTGAAATACGTGTACATGCCCACCGTTGCGCGCGAGAAGGCCAAGCGGTCGGCGGTGAAACACCTGCTGGACACCTTCTTCGCCGGAGAGCCCGACCAGATTGTGGCTGCGCTGCTGGATGTTTCCGCCACGCGCCTGACGCGCGAAGAGCTGGACCGGATGTCGGAAATGATCGAAGAGGCCAAGCGGGAGGGCAACTAAATGTTGGGCTGGAACGTGTCGGAATGGTTTTCCATCTTCCTGAGCGCGGCGCTCAAGAGCACCGTGGTGCTGGGCTCGGCATGGTTGGCGGCTTGGGCGCTTCGCGGACGGTCCGCGGCCTTGCGGCACCTGGTGTGGACCGCCGCGGCCGNNGCGCGTTCCGGCGTCCGGAGCGCTCCTTCCGTTTGACCCGGCCGTGGTCTTCCGGGTAGCCAGCTCCGCCGCCGTCGAACCGCTTTCGTCGTCTTTGCTTCCGTCGGCCACGGGCCGCCGCGCGATCGATGCACGGCGCTATTACGACTGGAGAATCTGGCTGATGCTGCTCTGGGCCGCCGGCGCGGCCGCGGCCTTCCTCCGCATGCTTGCGGCATTCATCGCCATGTGGCGCGTCCAGCGCTCCTCGCGTCCCTTCCCCGATGACGGCCTCGCGCGCGCACTGGCCCAGTCGCTGGGGATTCGCCACCCCGTACGCGTGCTCGAAAGCCTCCCGGGTGGCATGCCCATGACCTTCGGGCTTCTGCGGCCCGCCGTTTTCATGCCGCCCGAAGCAGCCGCGTGGAGCGAAGAGCGCCGCCGTGTCGTGCTGTTGCACGAGCTCGCCCACGTGCGCCGCGGCGACGTGGCTACGCACTTGCTCGCGCGCATGGCCTTGAGCCTCAACTGGTGGAACCCGCTGGCGTGGTCCGCCTGGCGCGAGTTTCTGAAGGAGCGCGAGCGCGCCACCGACGACCTGGTGCTCAACGCCGGCGCCCGCGCGTCGGATTACGCGGGCCATCTGCTGGAAGTGGCGCGCACCATGCAATCCGCGCCGGCAACCGCGTGGGCGGCGGTGGCCATGGCGCGGCGGTCGCAGCTCGAAGGCCGGCTGCTGGCCATTCTGGATTCGGGCGTGAAGCGCCACGTGCCGGGACGCATGGCGGCGCTGGCTGCCACGCTGCTGGCCGTCGCCGCGGTTGCCCCCTTCGCCGCCATGCGGGCGCAGACCCCGGCGCAGCAGACCACGGCGCCGAAGGTAGACGACACCGTGGGACTCGTGAAGTTGGGTGACCAGGCGCGCCAGCAAGGCCATATCGACGAAGCCATCGGTTACTACAACAAAGCCCTGGCGGCGGTGGGCGACCGGCCGGAAACGGCTGCCGCGCTTCTGTATCTCGGAATCAGCCGATACGGAAAGGACCCCGCCCAAGCGCTCGACTATTTTGAGCGCGCTCAGAATGTGGCGCCACCCGGCCCTCTGGCCGGACCGGCGATGACCTGGCAGGCCATGGTCAAGCAGCACCGGGAAGGCGAAGCGCCAGCCGCCGAATCGCTCTATCGGACCGCGCTGGCTGTGGAGGAGGCGAACTCGCCGGAGGCAGCCCTCACCATGGAATTCCTCGTGCACTTTCTGCGCGAGCAGGGCCGGGTAAGCGAAGCCGAAGCCATGGAAGCATCCGCCAGTGAGATACGCAAGGCGCACGTCGCGCAATTGTCGCCCAAACGGCAAGCCACCGTTCAGGCCTTAAGAGTCGGTAGCGGCGTTACCGCGCCAATGCTTCTGCACAAGCTCGAGCCAAGCTACTCCGTCGAGGCGCGCGCCGCGAAGGTCCAGGGAACGGTGGTGCTTTCCGTGGTGATCGGAACGGATGGCACAGCTTACGATGTCCAACTGCGCAAGGGCGTGGGATACGGGCTGGACGAGCAAGCGCTCGACGCCATCACCCAATGGACCTTCAAACCTGGCATGCGTGACGGCATGGCGGTACCCGTGCAAGCCTCGATCGAGGTGAATTTCAAGCTGATGTAAGGGCCGGGCATGCCCTGCCCCTACTTCGGATACACCCGGAAATCGTCGAAGTAGGTGACTGAGTCCGCCACGGTCCACAGGCCGACTTTCCCGGCAGCCGCGAACGTGCTGTCCCAACCCTGCAAAATGCGGCGGTGGTCCAGGTACACCTGAAAACGGTTGCCGCGGACCGAGACCTTGAGGATGCTCCAGCCGTTGGCAGGGATGTCGTGCTTGACTCCCGGCGCCAGCGGAATTCGGCGGCCGTTTTCCACCTTGTACAACGCCACATTCTCTTCCAGCGCGTTGGCCCTGGCGAGGTAATAGTTGTTGGCGTCCCGATAGCGCCACACCAGGCCGCCTCCCTGGTCCTCGCGCCCCGCCACCGGCTTGATCCGCACGCTGACGTCGCCATCGCGGAGACTCATGTTGTCGAGAATCGCCAGCGGAAACCGGTCATCCGTGGGGTCGTTCGAGACCTGGGCCAAAACGTACGGCTGAGTCGGCGCACTCCCGTCTTTGCGAATCTCCCAGCGGGGCGCCAGGCCGCGATTGGTCATGGCCACCGTCCACCCCGGCGGGGCCTGGCCAAGCGGCCCGTTGTCGAAGTTGATCACTCTTCCAGCGGATGCAATCAACCCGACCGAGACCAGCCAGCTTATCGTTTTCATACAACCAAACTAGGGGCGAGCGGTCTGTGCCCCCCTCATCCTTGCTTGTATTATACTCCCGCGCCCCATCACCCCACCGCCGGCCGCGCTTTCGCCGGTTCGCACGCCACTGTCACAGTGGCGCCTTCAAGCCCCGGCGAAGACGCCTCCACCCGCATCTCGCCCGCCTGCTTCCCCGCCTGCACGATGGCCATCGCCAGCCCGTTGAACACCCTGCGCTTGTCGCCCTTGTCGGATTCGTGGCTGCTGGGGTCGCCGTTGCCCACCCCCAGCAGTTTCCCGCCGCCGAACACCTTGAAGCTCACTTCGTTGTCCGCCACCGGAACCACGCGCCCCTGCGCATCCACCACCTGCACCGTCACCACGGAGACATCTTCGCCATCGGCGGCGATTCGCGCGCGGTCCGGCCGCAGCACCATCTTGGCCGCGGGACTCGTGGTTTCGCGTTTCGCCGTCAGCGCCTGCTGCCCGCCCTTCGACCCGCGCGCTTCGATCACCCCCGGCGCGTACTTCACCTTCCACGCCACGTGCGTATTCTTGACCACCTTCTGCGCGCCCAGGCTCTGGCCGTTCAGAAACAGCTCGACCTGCTCCAGGTTGGTGTGGCACCAGACTTCGATCTCCTGGCCCTCTTTACCACTCCAGTTCCAGTGCGGGAACAGGTGCAGCACCGGCTTGGAACCCCACCACGCCTGGTAATAGTAGAAGTTGTCCTTGGGAAAGCCGCACATGTCCAGGATGCCGAAGTGCGAGTTGATGCACGGCCACCCATACGGCGTCGGCTCGCCGCGGTAGTCGAAGCCCGTCCAGGCGAAGCCGCCCGCCAGGAACGGCCGCTCGTCGTAGAACTTCCACCAGAACTCGGCGGTGACGGCCCACGGCGGTTTCTCGGTGTCGTAGGCGCGGACGTAGCCCTTGGCTTTATCGTTTTCGTAGATCCCTCGCGTCGACACCGTGCTGGCGGTCTCCGAACCCACCAAGGGCTTGCCCGGAAAATCCTTGTGAAATTTGTCGATCGCCGGCTCGTTGTAATTGAAACCCTGCACGTCCACCACGTTGGAAGCGCCCTTGCCGCCGTACCCGCCATTCATCGCCACCGTGACCGGGCGGGTGCCGTCGAGCCGTTTGGCCAGCCTCTTCATGGCGGCGACAATGCGAGCGCCGCGCTCGCTGCCCTGCTCGGGCTCCTCGTTGCCAAGAGACCAGATGACGATGCTCGGGTGGTTCCGATGACACCGGATCAGCCGCTCCAGTTGGCTCAACCCTTCCGCGGTGGAATCCATCATGCGCGTCTCGCACATCACCAACATGCCCAGCTTGTCGCAGGCGTCCATCAGCTCCGGCGCCGCCGGATTGTGCGAGGTGCGCAGCCCGTTCGACTCCATCTCCTTGAGCTTCGCAACGCGGAAATATTGGATGCGGTCGGGCAGCGCCGAACCCACGCCGCCGTGGTCCTGATGGTTGCACGTGCCTTTGATTTTGACCGGCTTCTCGTTGAGGAAGAACCCCTTTTCAGCGTCGAACCGCGCCGAACGGATACCGAACGGCGTCTCGTAATAGTCCACCACCGCGCCGGCAACCTCTACCATGGTGAACAGGCGGTACAGACTCGGCTCTTCGATGGACCATAGCGCCGGCCCGTTGACCACCACCTGCTGCTCGAACTCGCGGCGGCTCCACGCCGCTACGGAGATCGGTGACGCCGTGACAGTCGCCACCGCGCTCCCGCCGGGACCCAGAATGCGGGATACCACGCGGCAGGCTTTGGTCGAGTCGCTATCGTTAGCCACTTCCGTCGTGATCTTTACCGTGGCCGCGCCGGGGCGCACTTCCGCGCGCACGAAAGTGCCCCAGTGCGCCACGTGCACCGGGTTGGTCTTGGTGAGCCACACGTGCCGGTAGATGCCCACGCCTTCGTAAAACCAGCCCTCGCCGAGCGTGGCGTCCGCCCGCACCACCAGCACGTTCTTTCCGCCGAAGGTGGCCAGATCGGTGACGTCGAAACGAAACGGCGCATACCCGCTCATCGAAGTTCCGAGGTAGTGGTCGTTGAACACGATGATGGAATTGCGGAACACGCCGTCAAATTCCAGCGCGATGCGCCTGCCGGCATCGGCCGCGGGCAGATCGAAGACTCGCCGGTACCAGCCGATGCTGGTAGCCGGGTAATTGCGCCCCAACGGATACGAGCCGTGGTCGGTGAGCGCCCTCGCGTTTTCGAACGGCAGCTCGATGGCCCAATCGTGCGGCAGATCGACCTTTTGCCAGGAACTGTCGTCGAAGTCCGCATTGCCCGGCGCTACGAAGCCGACCGACTTGGCGAAGTTGCCGGCGTCGGCACCGAAGCCGAAGTCCTTGGCCGGATCGGCGGCGTGTCCCAGGTGAAACCGCCACCCGAAATCGAGCAGCAGCCGCTCCCGCCCTGCGCCGCCGCCGGCGCCCTGCTCCGGCTGGGACTGCGAGGTCGCCGCGGGCTGCCCCGCCGCCGCGGCCGAGGCCGCGATGCCGGCCTTAAACAGATCTCTACGTGTCCAGTCGCTCATTGCGGTCGTTGGCAATCCGCCCACCAACTAATGCCCGTAAGTCTTTTCCCCCGCCTCGATTCTCACCGCTAGCCGGTTCTCCTGGGGTGGCAGGGGGCACGTGGCATAGGGTGTGAACGCACAGGGAGGGTTGTAGGCTTTGTTGAAGTCCAGCACCACCTGGTTGCCGCGCGGCAGGTCCGTATCCAGGAACCGGCCTGCGCCGTAGGTTTCCTTCCCGCTGGTCTGGTCGCGAAAGATGAAGAAGAGGCTCGTGGCGGGCGCTTCAAAAACAGGATACAGCCGCAGTTCCTGCCCATGCAGGCGGAACACAACGTATCCGGGGCTGGCCATCGGCTCGGTCTGACCCAAGACGTTGGCGATCGGGATTTTGCGCGGCTCGGCGACGAACCTGGCGGTCACGCGGTACTCTTCGCTCGCTGGGAAGTAGTCGAGACCGTGGAAATCGCGGCGGGCCTGGCTCGCCGGGTCCCTCAACCGCATGCCGAATTTAGGGCCGCGGTGGATCGCAAACAGGCTCAGCCGTCCCACCGTGACGGTGTCCGCGGAATCGGGAGCAAGCTGGCGCGTGTGTCCATCCATGGTGACGGTCACTTTGCCGTTGCGCAGCTCGAACGCGCCGGCATGGGCGGGGCCATCGGGGAGCACGATGTCGTTGGATGCTTCCTTGCCGAAACGGTTCGAGCCATCGCGCAGCCAGAATAATCCGGCGACCGTCAGCCAGCTTCCGTCTTGGCGCAACTCCGCCTCGCGCGCGCGCCGCCACTGACCAATTTCGGCCTGGTACGTAGAGGCCGCGAAAAGCGCGGCGCCGGCCAGCAGCGCCAGGGGCATTCGCCAGGCCATCAGGGTTCTTCCGCCGAAGCCATCAACTGCTCGAGCATCCCGGCGAATTCCACGGACTTGCTGTCCACCCGGTGCTTCAGCCGGTCCAGGTCGCGCTCGAGCGTGCGCAGCTTGTCGGCCAGGTGCAGGCAGGCCAGCACGGCGATGCGCGTGGAATCGGCGTTGGGAGCTTTAGCGGCGATGGAAAGCATCAGATCGTCCACGCTGGCTGCCACTTCCTCGACTTCGCGAGGATCGCCCGTGGCCAGCAGCGTATACGGCCGGCTCAGGATGGTCACGCGAACGGGCTGTCTATCGGGAGTGCTGCTTTCCATCCGGACCTCCGGAAGGCGGTGCGCTATCCAGCGCTCAGTTGATCGATCTGCCCCAGCAGTTTTTCAACCCGGGCGCGGACCTGTTTCCGCTCCGCCTGGAGCGTCTTCATTTCCGCGGCCAGACGCGCCGCCTCGGCTTTGGCGCTGGCGGCTTCCGCGACGGCGGCCTCTCTCTCCCGGCGCAACCGCGCCACGAGTTGGATGGCCTGCTGGATGCGTTCTTCCAGACTCCCCAGGGAATCGGTCTCGGTTTCGACGGGGCTCATACCTGGATCACGCTTTCTCGAGTGCGGCCTTGGCCGTCCCCACCAACTGCTGGAATGCGGCGTCGTCGTGCAGGGCGACATCCGCCAGCGACTTGCGGTTGAGGTCCAGCCCCGCGGCCTTCAGCCCGTGCACAAACTGGCTGTAGGATATGCCGGCTTCGCGGCACGCCGCATTGATGCGGACGATCCACAGCGCGCGGAAATCGCGCTTCTTGTTCTTGCGGCCGACGTAGGCGAA
>PMYB01000190.1 GCA_003170915.1 Bryobacterales bacterium
ACTGTCAAACGTTGCGGGAAAGTTATTGAAATAAAGCCATTTATAAATTTGTCAGAAAGCTTTGACGCTGTGGTAGACTACTTTTCGGCTGACCAAAAGGTGCGGACTGGCGACTCCGGCGCGGCTGGAGCGAGCCTCGCTGGCAATTCTTCTGAATTGAGCACCGGCTAATCCCACGCCATTGTGGAAAACGTTGTGGAAATTGTGTGTTTGTGGTGTGCAAAATTTGATAAATTCTTGGGATCGAATTAGTAATTACTTGCAGCAGAAGGTGAGCGCCGAGAGCTACGACAATTGGCTGAAGGGCGCCGTGTACGTTCGCACGGAGGGAGCGACTCTTTTCGTTTCGGTACCCGACGGCGAAACTCGCATCTGGCTGGAGAAGGAGTACGCCGCCCTGGTGCGAAGTGGGATTCAGGAACTCGGGCTGCCCGTTGAGCATGTCTGCTATGAAGTTCAACTGATACATGGTGTCAAGAACCAGGCTGTGGCTGCCGTGGAGGGCGGCGAGTTGGAGTCCACCCTGAATCTGAATCCAAAATTCACCTTCGATACCTTCGTAGTGGGAGCCTGCAACCAATTCGCGCATGCCGCCGCGCGGTCGGTGGCTACCAACCCCTCACGCAGCTACAACCCACTGTTCATCTACGGAGGCGTGGGGATGGGGAAGACCCATCTGATGCACGCCATCGGCCGCGAACTGATGGACAAGTTCGGCTCGATGCGGATCATCTACACGTCCAGCGAGCGCTTCATGAACGAAATGATTGCGTGCATTCGGACAGATCGTATGCAGCAGTTCCACCAGCGCTATCGCGAGGCGGACGTTCTGCTGGTTGACGACATTCAACTGCTGGGAAATAAGGAACGCACGCAAGAAGAGTTCTTCCACACTTTCAATGAGTTGCACGATCACCAAAAGCAGATTGTGATTTCCAGCGACGCCACACCGAAGGACATTTCAGGCCTGATGGAGCGGCTACGATCCCGCTTCGAGTGGGGATTGCTGGCCGATATCCAGCCGCCCGATCTCGAAACCAAGATGGCCATCCTCGACAAGAAAGCCGAGGCGGAGGGGGTGAAGCTGCCGGATGATGTGCGATCGTTCATGGCTGCAAAAACAAAATCCAATGTACGTGAGTTGGAAGGCGCGCTCATCAAGCTCATTGCATACTCCTCCTTAACCGGTACACCGATTCATTTTCAGATGGCGCAGCAGGTACTGAAGCACCTGGTTCATGTGCAGGACCGTAAAGTGACGATTGATTCTATCCAGAAAGCGGTTGCGGAACGGTTCCAGGTGAAGCAGTCGCAGCTCAAGGAAAAGAGCAACACCAAGAAGGTGGTCTACCCGCGGCAAGTGGCTATGTACCTGGTCAAAGAGCTGACGGATGCCTCGCTACCGGAGATCGGCCGGGCCTTCGGAGGGAAGCATCACACTACCGTGATTCATTCCGTAAACAAGATTGAACAGAAACGTCATATCGATCCGGAATTGAACAGGTTACTCCACAGTCTAATGGACTCATTACAATGAACTTCGTTACTTTTTCCACAGCAGCCCATAAACTGGCGGGAGGAAAAATGTGCAAAACCGCCGCACGGTCTTTTTTTCCGGGTTTTTCAACCCAGCGTTCCTCAAGTTCCGGTAGAGAAAAGTAGCTGATTTTAGTATAATTTAGGTAGTCTTCAACAGCTTGCACAGGCCCGATGAATACGGTTCTTTATAGTACTCATCTATATAGCCTGGGAAGAATAGGAGTTCTGGCCCCATGGAATTCACCGTTAGCAAGTCCGATCTGGTACGAGAACTGAGCCTGTCGCAGGGCGTTGTAGAGAAGAAGACTACCATTCCCATTCTCTCCAACGTGCTGCTGGAGGCTGAGGGTGACCGTGTAGTTTTGACGGCAACGGATCTTGAACTGGGGATACGCTGCTCTTGTCCGGCGCGGGTGAAGAAGGAAGGGGCCGGTACGGTGCCCGCACGAAAGTTGCTGGAGTATGCGCGCCTGCTGCCGGAAGGCGACGTAAACATGAAGTTCCTGGAGAACCATTGGGCCAGCATTACATGTGGGCGCTCCAAGACACGCATTGCAGGCATGTCCCGTGAAAGTTTTCCCGAGTTGCCGCAGATGCCCGAGCAGATTGCGGAGATTCCTGTAAAGTTGCTGGCATCCATGATCGCACGCACGTCATTCGCGATCTCGATGGAAGAGTCGCGGTTTACACTGAACGGAGCTCTGCTATTTCTGCGCCCTGAAGGTCTCACAATGGTTGCGACCGATGGGCACCGGCTGGCATACGTGCAAGCGGCGTCTGCCGAGAGCGGTCAAACGAACAAGCAATTCCGGGCACTGGTTCCAAAGAAAGCGCTGGTTGAGCTGGTTAAGCTGGCCGATGAGGCAGACCCCGATGCCAAGGCCATTTTTGCCGGGGACGATAATCACTTGTTCTTTCAGGTGGGTCACCGGCTTCTGATAACGCGCAAGCTTACCGGCAACTTCCCGGATTACGAACGCGTTCTGCCCAAGGACCACCAGCTTGTTGCGAAGCTGCAAAAAGATGAAATCCGCTCGGCGATTGAGCGCGTGGCACAGTTTGCGGACGAACGGTCTCGCTCTATTCGGGTGCAGTTCACCAATGGCGAGGTGCGCATCTTCTCTTCCTCGGCGGAAACCGGCGAGAGCGAGGAGAGCGTGACTAGTGAATACCAGGGTCCCGACCTCGAGATTGGCTTTAATGCGCAGTACCTCCTCGATTTTCTTCGCGTGATTCCTCAGGACCATATGGCATTCGAATTGAAGGATCAGAAGAGTGCCGGCGAAATGCGGCCGGCGGGCGACGGGGTGGCGGACCAATACCGCTATGTCGTTATGCCCATGAGAATTTGAGCGGTGGGGCATGCTTTAGCTTGCCCTAGTAAGAAAATATGGCCAATGAAGTGAATACCAGTACTCCCGACGTTTACGATTCCACTAGTATCAAGGTGCTCGAGGGCTTGGAAGCAGTACGCCTCCGTCCTGCCATGTACATCGGCTCGACAGGTGAGATGGGGCTGCACCACCTGGTGTATGAAGTGGTGGACAATTCGGTGGACGAGGCGCTGGGGGGATATTGCACCGAAATCACGGTCACGATCCACGACGACAACTCCGTTACGGTGATCGACAACGGCCGCGGCATCCCGGTGGATCTTCACGAGGAAGAAGGAGTCTCAGCCGCGCAGGTGGTGATGACCAAACTGCATGCGGGCGGCAAGTTCGACACCAAGAGCTATAAGGTCTCAGGCGGGCTGCATGGTGTCGGAGTGAGCGTGGTAAATGCGCTCTCGGAACGGCTCGAGTTGGAAATCTGGCGGGAAGGGTACACCTGGCAGCAGGAGTATGCCTGCGGCGCGCCGAAGGCGCCGCTGGCCAAGGCCGGCAAGGCGGGAAGGAAGACCGGAACATGCGTGACCTTCAAGCCCGATGTCACCATCATGGAAGCGACGGAGTTCAACTACGACACGCTGGCGCAACGGCTGCGCGAGCTGGCGTTCCTGAACAAGGGCCTCAGAATTACGCTGACCGACGAGCGCGTCGATCCGGAGAAGAAGACGGAGTTTCTCTACACGGGCGGCATCTCGGAGTTCATCAGGCACCTGAATCGCGGCAAGACTGTGCTGCACGATAAACCGATTCACTTCGAGGCGGACCGGGAGATGCCCAACAATGGGACGCTCACCATGGAAGTGGCCCTTCAGTACAACGATGGATACTCGGAGAACGTTTTCAGCTTCGCCAACAATATCAACACGGTGGATGGCGGAACGCACCTAAGCGGGTTCCGCTCCGCGCTCACCCGCACCATCAACGCTTTCGGCCAGCAGGCTGGACTGTTCAAGGACGTGAAGGAAAACCTCACCGGCGACGATGTTCGCGAAGGGCTCACCGCGGTGGTGAGCGTCAAGGTTCCCCAGCCGCAGTTTGAAGGCCAGACCAAGGGCAAGCTGAACAGCGATATTGCCGGCTACATGACGCAGTTCGTCAACGACAAGCTGGGCGAGTACTTCGACAAGAACTCCACCGTGGGGCGCAAGATTGTCGGCAAGGCGATCGAGGCGGCGCGGGCCCGCGAGGCGGCGCGCCATGCTCGCGACCTGACGCGGCGGAAGGGCGCGCTCGATTCCGGCGGGTTGCCCGGCAAGCTGGCGGATTGCNNAAGGCGCGCTACGACAAGATGCTCGCCCACGAGGAAATCCGCTGCATGATCACGGCCCTGGGCACGGGCATCGGCAAGGACGATTTCGCCGTCGCCAAGCTGCGCTACGGCAAAGTCATCATCATGACGGATGCCGACGTGGACGGCTCGCACATCCGCACGCTGCTGCTGACGTTCTTCTTCCGGCACATGACCGAGCTCATCCTGCGGGGGCACGTCTTCATCGCGCAGCCGCCGCTCTACCGCATCAAGAAGGGAAAGAGCGAGAAGTACATCAAGGACGAGAAGGAATTCACCAAAGAGATCATGCGCCGCGCCACGGAGAACCTGACGCTGGAGATCCATTCGAATGGCAACGGCGCCAAAGCGGTGTTGGAAGGCGTGGAACTGCGGACGTTCCTGCTGAACCTGGACGAGTACGAGCAGATGTTTCACAAGGTGGAGCGGCGGTTGCGCGACTCGCGCGTGGTGGAAGCTCTTTCCAATATCGAGCTGAAGGTGGACCACAAGGCGGAGTTCCAGGATGAAGCCAACCTGAAGCCGGTGCTCGAAGCGCTCCAGAAACTGGGGGTGAATCCCGAGATGCGCCAGGACGAAGAGCACTCGTCGTACGCCGTGGTATTCCACGATTCCACCAACGCGGAGCGGCCCATCGGCCTGGCGCTGGCCGCGCAGCCGGAATTCCGCCGCTTCCGCGCGCTGGCTCGCGCCATTGCGCGCTTCAACGAGCCGCCGTTCGTGGTGGTAAAGAGCGAACGTCGCGACTCCCAGCCGAACTGGCTGGATCTGCTGAACTACGTCAAAAACGAAGGCAAGAAGGACGCCTCCGTGCAGCGCTACAAAGGCCTGGGCGAAATGAACGCCGAGCAGCTTGCCGAGACCACCATGAACCCCGCGAAGCGCACGCTGCTGCAAGTGCGGCTCGAGGACGCCGTGGAGTGCGAAGAGATTTTCTCGACGCTCATGGGCGAAGACGTCGAGGCCCGCCGGAAATTCATCGAAGAAAACGCGCTGGACGTGAAGAACCTGGACGTGTAAACCCGTTCAGTCCCCGGCTTTTCCATACATATATTCGCGCGTGAGAGGGCGGCGGGCGGAGCCGCGCTTGGCCATCAGGACTTGGTAGACGCTGCTGACGCCTTCCTCGAAGCTGAGCGACGAAGCGGCCAGCCATAGGCGCCAGGCGCAGAACGTGGGCTCATCCGCCACCCGTAAAGCGGCCTCGCGGTTGGCCGTCAGCCGCTCTTGCCAGAGACGGCACGTACGGGCGTAATGGGGGCGCAGGTTCTCGATGTCGAGCACTTCGAAGCCGGCGTTCTCGGCTTCGCGAATGGTCTCGGAGAGATGGATCAACTGGTTTCCGGGGAAAATTTTGCGGCGCACGAACAGACTGGCGGCGTCATCCTCGACATCTTGCGGGCGCGCAATGGCATGGTTGAGGAACAAACCGTCCGGCGTGAGCAGCGCGGCCATTTTGCGGAAGTACTGGGGCGCGCGGCGCAGGCCCACGTGCTCGAACATGCCAACCGAGGCGATCTTGTCGTAGCGGCCCGTGAGATCGCGATAGTCCAAATCCAGGACGTGCGCACGGCCCTCCAGCCGTGCGCAGGCGAATTCGTATTGCGCCCGGCTGAGAGTGCAGCCAGTGGCGGTGGCGCCGTACCGGCCGGCCGCGTGAGCCAGCAGCGCGCCCCATCCGCAGCCGATGTCCAGGAAACGTTCACCAGGCTGGAGATCGAGCTTGCGGCAGATGTGGTCCAGCTTGGCGAGTTGGGCTTCTTCGAGGGGGGTCTCTGGCGCACGGAAATAAGCGCAGGAGTAGACCATGCGCGGGTCCAGGAAAAGGCGGTAAAAATCGTTCGAGCGGTCGTAGTGAAAACGGATGCGACGCGCGGTTTGCGCCTTGCTCTGGAAGACGCTCTCCAGGGCGGTGGCCGAGCGGGCGATGACCGCCAGCAGTCGGTTGCGGAGACTGCTCCGCGGCTGCCAACCCTTGAAGCGGATGGCGGCGGCCAGGTCGCCTTCCACGTCGAACTCGCCGCGAACGAATGCCATGGCGGCGGAATAGACGTCCGTGGCAAGAAGGCGCTCCAGCGCGCTTTCCGAGGGCAAGCGGAATGTAAAGGCGGGAGGGCCGTCGCCGGACTGGCGCACGGTCCCATCGCGGAAAATGGCGCGCCAGGCAGACGCGGCCGGAAGGACCAGGCCTGGGCGGTTGTTCCGGCTGCCCAGCTTGCTTGCTTCCATGGGCATGAAGGAATCTCCTAGTTACAGTGATAGACCAACCGGGCGCGGGATTCAAGTGCGGAAATTCACATACACGTTTTCGGGGTAGCAACAGTTTTATCTATGGACATGTGGCCAACCTGCTAAGTGTGTTTAACGCCTCGGTTCGGCCGGACTCCGATATGCACGCGTTGGGCAGAGGGCATCAATCAACAGTTCGGGCCGCGGAACGAAGATCGGAGACAATACGCCGGCCGTGACCACGCAATTTAGGATTACGTCGGCCGGCATAGGGAGTGATGAAACCACTGTTCGAGCGGAACGGGCCCTATTCCTGGTGCTGACCGCGCAGGTGGTGAACTGAGGGGAGCCTCGCGGGGCTATTCGTAGCGGAGTGCTACGGCGGCCGGGATGCGGGCCGCGCGGGCCGACGGGATCAACGATGCGACAGCCGCTACCGCGCCGAGCACGGCCGCGACTGCCACGAACACCGCGGGGTCCGACGGGCGGACATCGAATAGCAAGGCCGACATCATGCGCGTGAGAGCGAAAGCTCCCGCCGCCCCCGCCGCCAGTCCCAAGGCGGCCATGCGCAGGCCCTGCCCTACCACCATGCCGACCAGTTCCCGTCCGCTGGCGCCGAGGGCCACGCGAATGCCGAACTCGCGCGTGCGCTGCGACACCGAGTATGCCAGCACGCCATAGATGCCGACGGCCGCCAGCAGCACAGCCAGGCCCGCGAAGATCAAGCACAGCCCTATAGCCGCGCGCTGGTTTCTCAACGAAGCCGCCAGCCGTTCGGGCATGGTCTTGACGTCGAACAACGGCATCTCCGGGTCCGCCTGGTGAAGCGTGCGCCGGATGGCGGCAATCAGTTGCGGGTTGTCGCGCTGGGTCCGCAACGCCAGGTGCACGGTTCGCGGCACATACTGTTTGTAGGAAAAGTATACTTGCCCGACGGGGTTGTTCTCGGCGAGGTTGCCGGTCTTGACATTGCCCGCCACCCCCACGATGGTGCACTCGTCGGGCTTCGGCTGGAATCCCGTAACCTCGATCCCGCGGTTGATCCTGGCGCCGATGGCATCGCCTTTGGGGAAGTACTTGCGCGCCAGGAACTGGTCGATGATTACGACTTTCTGCGCGTCGGGACCGTCGGCATGGGAGATGTCGCGGCCCTCGATCAGCGGGATGTGCATGGCCTGGAGATAGCCGGGAGTCACGGAGTTCCAGCCGGGTACCGGAGGATTCTCCCCCGGCGCGAGGGTGTGGCCCACGATCGAGATGATGCTTGAGTTGTTGTTGCCGCTGAACGGCAGAAGCGTCGTCGCGCCCGCGTGGCGCACGCCGGGAATCGCGGACATCCGCTCGAGCAGGTCCGCCAAGAAATTCCGCGCGCGGGCGTCATCCCCATAACGAACCCGCGGCAGAGTAACCTGGGCCGTGACCACGTTTTCCGGCTGGAAACCCGGGTCCACCCGAAGCAACCGCGCAAAGCTTATGGTGAGCAGCCCCGCTCCGATGAGCAGTACGAACGCGAAGGCGAACTGGCATACCACCAACACCGAGCGGACCCAGACTGCGCCGCGCGCGGCGGTTCCCGTGCGCTCGTTGCCGCGGAATACCGCGTTCAGATCCCGGCGCAGCACGTGGACCAGAGGCACGCCGCCGAACACCATTCCAGTGAGCAGAGCGATGGCGGCGGTGAAGGCCAGCGCGCCGGGATCCATCCCGATGGTCGCGCCTCGCGGCAGGTCTTTCGCGCCCAGGTAGGAAAGCAGGCGGACGCCGCCGTAAGCCACGGCGATTCCGAGCGCGCCGCCCATCAGGGCGAGGGCCACGCTTTCGGTGAGCAACTGGCGGACGAGCCTCCAACGGCCCGCCCCGAGACTGTAGCGAATGGCAAACTCCTTCATCCGCACGTTCGACCGGACCAGCATCAGATTGGCCAGGTTCACGCAGCCGATGAGCAGTACCACCGCGACCGCGATCTGCAGAAGATACAGCGTGGGCCGGATATCGCGTACCAGCTCATCCCTCAAGCCAACCACCTTGGTGGCGAAGCGCGCATTGATGAGCAACTGGCGAAGCTCGGGAAAAATGTCGAGGTTGCGGCGGTTCAGGTCGTTGATGCGCTCCTGCGCCTGGGCGATGGTGACCCCCGGCTTCAGCCGCGCAATCATTCCCCAATTGTTGCTGTGGCGGGCCTGGTCGCTGGTTTGCTGTTTGGTGAAGGCGAACGAGGTGTAGATGCGGATATCGTCGTCTCCGGGGATCCCGAAAGTGGCCGGCATCACCCCGACGATCCGATAGGGTGCCCCGCTCAGCCGGATATCTTTACCAACCACATTCGGGTCGCGGGCGAACAGGTCCTTCCACAAGCCTTCGGTGAGGACCGCGACCTTCTCCTTGCCCAGGACGGCCTCTTCTTCGGTGAACGTGCGCCCGGCGAGTGGCCGCACGCCCAGCACCGTGAAGAACGAGGGCGTGACGTATCGCCCCTGGATGCGCTGTGGAGATCCCTCCATCCCAACTTCGTAGCCCGCACCCCCAACGAGCGCCACTTCGCTGAAAACGTTCGTCATCTTGCGCCGGTCCAGGTAATCGGGGACGCCGTTCGAGCCGCGGTCGGAGACGCCGATGCCGGGGTAGATGTTGTACATCGCCACCAGTCGCTCGGCCTGAGGAAACGGCAACCCCCGGAGCACCACGTTTTCGAGAACCGTGAAAATGGCGGTATTGGCGCCGATCGACAGGGCCAGCGTCAGCAGCGCGGCGGCCGTGAAAGCGCGCTGCTTGAATAGAAGTTTGAGACCGAAGATGAAGTCCTGAAGCATAGCGGCGCCTTCTTGGGTTAGTACGCAGGCACGCACCCAGGTGTTCCGCTTTTGGCGGGACCGCCCGGGCGCCTGCGAATCTTGTGAGATTTTAGCGGGCTGCCCGCCACTACATATAAATGCTACGAACGTGGTTGGTCCTCGCCCTATTGCTGGCGAACGCGGCTTGGGGACAAGCGCCTGTTTATTCCGCCGACAGCATGGTCAACGCACCGAATTATGCCCCCGGCCCGTTCGCGCCGAATTCCATCGTCACCATCTTCGGCTCGGGCCTGTCGCGATCAAGCCAGGGGCTGACGGCCGGCGACATCGTCAACAACACCCTGCCAACGGAGCTCAACGGCACCCACGTCTACGTGGATGGCCCGCCGGCACCGCTGTTGTACGTCTCGGATAGCCAGGTCAATTTCCTGGTGCCCGGCAACCAAGTCGCCGGGGATGTGAAAATCTGGGTGGTCCGCGAGGGATTCACCGGGCCGGAGGTCACCGTGACACTGGTGGATGCGGCGCCCGCGCTGTTTCAGACCGCCGCCGGCTACGCCGTCGCCGCGCACGTGGATAATTCCTTGATTGCGCCCGGTTCGCCGGCGCAGGCAGGCGAGATCATCGTGGTCTACGCCTGCGGGTTAGGGAGGACTCAGCCCAATCCGGTCCCCGGGGTGATCCCACAGAATGCGGCGGTGATTCAGAGGCTGAGCGATCTGCAAGTATACCTGGGCGGGACCGCCATCGATCCAGCGAGCATCCAGTATGCGGGCCTGACCCCCGGCTCGGCCGGGCTTTACCAGATTAACCTCGTCCTGCCGGACAATCTGGGCACGGATCCGGAAATCCGCGTGGCGATTGCGGACCAATCTAGTCCGGCGGGCTTGAAATTGGCGGTCCAGTGAGGAGGCGCGCAACTTTATCCGGATCGGACACGTTTAAACATATAGGCTACAATCAGTTAAGGAGTATGGTGATGTTCCTACGGCCTTTGATTGCAGTGGGTTTTGTGGCGGCGGGAGTCGTATGCCAGGCGCAGGACGCGCCACCGGCCGCCGAGTATACCGTCACTGCCGGAACCAAGGTGCCGTTGAGCCTCATCAACAGCATCAGCACCAAGCACTCGACCGTGGGCGATCGCGTGTATCTCGAGACCGCGTTTCCGATTCTGGCGGACGGACGGATCGTCATTCCGGTGGGCAGCTACGTGGCCGGTACCGTGACCCAGATCAAGAAACCGGGCCGGGTGAAGGGGCGCGGCGAACTGTACGTGCGCTTCGACTCGTTGACCCTGCCTAACGGCGTCACGCGCGATTTTCGGGCGCGGATTGGCGGCATGGACGGGGGCTCGAACGAAGAACTGGACCGCGCCGAAGGCAAAGTGAAGAGCGAGGGCAACAAAGCCGGGGATGCTCGCACCGTGGGCGAGGCGACGGCTGCGGGAGCGTCGGTGGGCATGATCGCGGGCAACGCCGCGGGTCACCTGGGCATGGGCGCGGGCATCGGCGCCGCGGCGGGCGCAGCGGCGGGGATGGCTGGCGTGCTGCTGACGCGGGGCCCGGACGCGGTTCTGGCCAAGGGCACCACCATCGAGATGCTGCTCGACCGCTCGCTCAGCTTCAACGAAAGCGAATTGAATTTTGGAAACTACCAGGCGCCCCGGGCATCGGCTTCGACAGGATCCGAGGCGGGCAAAGGGAAGAGTGGTTCCTCGCTCCCGATTCCCGTGCGGCGGTTTCCCGATTAGAGCCACAGTCCCCGCAGCACTCCCAGGACTTGGGGCGTAATCTCCAGCCACACGCGCGGGACCACCATCGCCAGCGGTAACCGTCCCAGTTTCTGCCCGCCGGCGAAGCTTCGCAGAAATCCGAACAACAGGAGCGGCGACAGGATCCTGGCGGTGGCGTAGCAGTCGGTCCAGGTGGACGCGGAAAGGGTCAGTCCGAATACCGCCCACAGCAAACACGCCGTGCGGACCGGCTCGTCGAGCGCCTTGCGCAGGTCGCGAAACGCGAGCGCCATTGCCAGGATGACGCCTGCCAACTCCAGACTATCGAAAGCCCGAATTGCGGCATTTGTAACCGGGCCGAAGGGATAGGCCGTGGGGCTCCCCAGCGACTGGATCACCCCCCATACTGGGATAAAATATCGAAGTTCGAACGCCGGGCCACCCGGAATCCACAGGCTGACATAGACGTTCCAGGCCACGGCGGGGAGAATGGCGGTGGTGAAGAGCAGGCTCTGCCGGAAGCGGCGCAGGCACAGCATGTCGAGAGCATACGCCGCCGTCGGCAGGAAGCCGCTCTCGCGGCATAGCGCGGCCGCCACCAGCACGGCGTAGAGTTTCCATTTCGGGCCGGAGCTCGCGTAGACGGCGAACCCCAGGCACAGGGACGTCAGCGCCAGGTCGACCACCAGCCGGTCGAGCGAAATCAGCGAGGCGGGCGCAAGCACGTAGAATGCCGCGAACCAGGGGTGGATCCCCAGCCGGATGAGCAGCCGCGCCAGCCACCAGGAACCCACAAACAGGAACCCCAGGTTGCAGGCGATATAGGAGACGTCGATCCACGGTTGCCGGCCCAGCGCCGCCAGGTACGCCATCCCCGGAAGCAGAATCCGACGGTAGCGGATCGATGGGTCGGGCACCGCGCGGCCGATGTCGCTTCGGCACAGCGGATCGTGAGCCACGTAGTGGTAGGACTGCCCGTCATACCCGCCGCTGTTGGGGAATACGTAAATGTGTTCACCGTCGAGCGATGGCGGCGTAGGGATGTTCGAGCCCGTGCAGAAAAGGGCCGTGAGGTTGCCGCCGTAGTTGTAATGGACGGTGAGCAGTTGCCAGCTCAACCCGAGCAGCGTGCAAATCAGAGCGGGAACCCACGCTCGCCGCATGGCGGGTTGCTACTCCGAAGCCCCGGGCTTGGCAGCCGGCGGGAATCTCTTGATGAAATTGGTGTCGAACCGGCCGGCCTGAAAATCGGGGTCGTCGAGAATCCGCCGATGCAACGGGATCGAGGTGTAAATTCCCTCGACGATGAACATATCGAGTGCGCGGCGCATGCGCCGGATGGCCTCGCCGCGATCGGAGCCGTAGGCAATGAGCTTGGCCACCAGCGAATCGTAGTACGGCGGAATTACGCAATCGGTGTAGGCGAATGTGTCCACACGCACGCCGATGCCGCCGGGCACGTGGAAGCCGGTGATGCGGCCGGGCGAGGGCACGAACGTCTCGGGATTCTCGGCGTTGATGCGGCACTCGATGGCGTGGCCGCGCGACTGGATGGGGCCGGCCAGGATCTCCGGCAGCCGCTCGCCCTGCGCGATGCGGATCTGGCTCTTGACGATGTCGATGCCGGTCACGAACTCGGTGACGGGGTGCTCCACCTGTACCCGCGCGTTGACCTCGATGAAGTAGAGCTCGCCGTTTTCGTCCATGAGGAACTCCACGGTGCCGGCGTTGGTGTACCCGGCGGCGGCGATGGCTTTTCTCAGGACGGTCGAGATTTCGGCGCGCTGCCGGTCGTTGACCGCGGGCGACGGCGACTCTTCGAGCAGCTTCTGATGGCGGCGCTGGATGGTGCACTCGCGCTCGCCCAGGATCTCGACGTTGCCGTGCTCGTCGCCGAGGATTTGGAATTCGATGTGCCGCGGCGCGGCGATGAACTTCTCGAGGTAGAGGTCGGGCGAACTGAATGCGGCGCCGGCCTCCTGCTGCGCCTGCGCAAACAGGGGCGGCAGATCCTCCGCCCGGTTGACTACGCGCATGCCGCGCCCGCCGCCACCCGCGGAGGCCTTGAGAATGACGGGATAGCCGATCTCGGCGGCCACCTCCAGCGCCTCTTCGGGGCTCTTCAGGACTCCCGCCGAACCCGGCAGCACCGGCACGCCCATCTCCCGCATGAACGCGCGGGCGCGCTCTTTCACCCCCATCAGCCGGATGACCTCGGGCCGCGGCCCGATGAACTTGATGCGGGAGGCTTCGCAAACCTCGGCGAAGCCGGCGTTCTCACTCAGGAAGCCGTATCCCGGATGGATGGCGTCCACGTTGGTGATTTCCGCCGCGCTGATGATGGAGGCGGTGTCCAGGTAGCTGCGCGCGCTCTTGGCGGGGCCGATGCAGATGGCCTGGTCGGCGAAACGCACGTGCGAGCTGTAACGGTCGGCTTCCGAATAGACGGCGACCGTCTGGATTCCCAATTCTTTGCATGCGGCGATGACGCGTACGGCAATCTCGCCCCGATTGGCGATGAGAACCTTGCTAAACCGCACGGATTGCAAACAGGGCCTCCCCGTACTCCACCGGCTGCCCGTTCATGACGAGCTTGCTTTCGATGATGCCGGAGGTTTCGGCCTCGATTTCATTCATCAGCTTCATGGACTCGATGATGCACAGGACCTTGCCGGGCTGGACGCGCTCGCCCACACGGACGAATGGCGCCGTGCCGGGCGAAGCGGCCTCGTAGAAGGTGCCCACGATGGGAGACTTCACCAGCGTCAGGTTGGGGTCGGCGGGCTGGTCGCGGCCCTTGTCCTTGGAAGCTTCGGACGGGGAAGGCGGGAGCGGGGCGGCGGCTGGAGCGACGGCGAATTCCTGGGGCGTCGCGAAAGCCGCGCGGCGTATGCGAACGCGGTTCTCGCCGCGTTGCACTTCCAGTTCCGCAATCCCGGTTTCGGCCGCCAGGTTGATCAGTTCACGGATCTCTTCGACTGTCATTCAGGATTAGCTTAACAGAGGTGGAGGCAGGCAATCGCGGGGTCCGTTCGTGGACCGCTCTACGGCAGGAGTGAGCGGCTCAGGCAGCCTGGTGGCTAGGCTCGTGGTGAAGGCGCATCAACTGGCCGGAGCGGAGTGCGAGAGATGCGTACGTTTGACCAGAGTCGTCGCTGAACTCAACCTCGTAGACGCCAGGTGCAGGGCTCTCGACGACGGTGCCGACCTGTCCGCGGAACAGCCCTTTTTCGGGGACATCTTCGAGCAGAGCAACCACAGACAGCATCTCGATTTCAGCCATCGCAAGCCTCACTTCAATAGTACAAAACGACTGGTCAGCCGCGGAACTGGGTCGCTGCGGCTAATGATCCAGGTGCTCCGAACCATCGCCCGGCGAACGCCCCGCGCAAGGCCGAAATCGACGGTGTATCGCTCGCCGTATTCGTCGACGTCACCCATGACCGCATCCAATTGGCGGGCCGCGCGGAGCAACGCCCCGCGCAGGAACTCCGCGTCCGCGCGTGTCAGTCCAAGAGCCGATATGAAGACGCGAGCCTTGTGCCGCCCACGCGGGTGCACAGGGTTCAAGCAGTAGTCGTGCAGTTTGACGATGTCCACGATGGCGTTTTCCCCGCCGGGTAGTTTCATCTCGAAACGAGCGTAACAGATCCTCCGCTGCCACCGCTTCTCGGTCCCGGCCCGGACCACTTCTCCCGCACTTCAACCACGAACTTGCCAGCTTCCCTATAACCCCTTGGCGACCAGGCATACGCCCCGACCACGATCAGGGCGGTAAGACATCCCGCGACAACGCTGTGGGTAGCCGCCACGATCCCGAGAAACAGGACCAGGACGACAGCCGAAATGATTTTGGTGGTCGAATCGTAAGACGCCGAAAATGAGCTATCTCGGTCCGAGGGCATGGCGCTAGCCTCATCTTGATTGTAAGGTGCAACCGAACCCGGTGCGCCCGCGAAACCTGGGGACTGACACACGCGTCCCAAGGCTCGCCTTTGGCGCCGCGTGGACGCTGGTGTCAGTCCCCGAATTTCGCGTCGCGGTCGCAGCGCTAAACGCCTCGCCGGTTGCCGTAGAGGTCCACGTGCAGGCGCGGGCTGAAGCGGAAGCCCTCCTGCTTGCAGATTTCGGCCAGCCACACCGCGCGCTCGCGCAGCCGGTCGCGGTCCGTGCCCTCGGGCATCAGAATCACGCGGCTGCGATCCGCCTCCAGTGCTCCGATCAGCGCCCGCACCTCTTCCAGGTCTTCCGGCTTTTCGATCACGAACTTGAGCTGATACGGGTAACGGGCCATCAACTCCAACAGCACCTCCGGCTGGATGCGCAGGCGGTTGTGCTGCGCGGCCCAGCGGTCTTTGGGCGTGGAATTAGCGAGCTTGGGGCTGATGCTCATCAGGTCGCACGCCACCGGCTGAAAGACCGTTCCAGCGGTCTCGATGGTGATGTGCAGGCCCAGCCCGCGCAGCAGTTCGGTGAGCGGAACGATCTCGGGCGCGATCATCGGTTCGCCGCCGGTCACCACCACGTGCCTGGCTTTGTGCGCCTTCACCTCATCCACAATCTGGCCGAGCGTGAGATCGGCGCCCTCGGGCTGCCACGACGTGTACGGCGTGTCGCACCACGCGCACCGCAGATTGCATCCGCTGGTGCGGATGAACACCGAGGGCACGCCCACCAGCGAGCCTTCGCCTTGAATCGAGTAGAACAGCTCAGCGATCTTCAATTCCCGCCTCTTGGAAGCCTTTGCGGCGCAGCAGGCACGCATCGCACTGGCCGCATGGCCGGCCCTCCGGACCGGGATCGTAGCAACTGAAGGTCAGGCTGAAGTCCAGCCCCAGCTCGTGCGCCAGCTTCACAATCTCAGCCTTGGTCAGGCGCATCAGCGGGGTGTGGATCTTGAGGCGCGTGCGGCCCTCCACCCCCGCCCTGGTCGCCAGGTTGGCCATGCGCTCGTAGGCTTCGATATATTCGGGCCGGCAGTCCGGATAGCCCGAGTAATCGAGGGCGTTCACCCCGATAAAGACATCCGAGCTTTCCAGCACCTCCGCCCACGCCAGTGCGAACGAAAGGAAAATGGTGTTGCGCGCGGGGACGTAAGTCACCGGGATGCCATGGCTCATCTCCACCGTGGAGCGCGCCTTGGGCACGGCGATGTCGCCGGTGAGCGCCGAGCCGCCGAACGCGTCCAGGCCGATGCTCGCCACCAGGTGCCTCTCCACCCCGATGCTGGCCGCCACGCGTCTGGCTGCTTCCAGTTCGATCTTGTGGCGCTGCCCGTAGTCGAACGAGAGGGCATAGCAGGCGTAACCCTCGCGACGCGCCAGCGCCAGGCAGGTGGAGGAGTCCAGCCCTCCGCTCAACAGGCAAACCGCTTTCGGCATTCCGGTTTTAGTGTAATCTTAGCCGCCGGGGGTGCACAATGAAAGCCGGCACTGTGCGAATCCGATTCCTCACTTCCACGCCGCTCGATATCCAGCGCGGCAGCGGCACCTACGTCGGGATTCACGTCCTGGCGAAGGCGCTCGAACGCCTGGGCCACGCCGTCGAGTTCTCTACCCCGCGCGTCCGGCTGCCGGTGTACACGCTCGAGCGCCTCTGGTTCAACCGGCGGCTTAGTCCCTCCCCGGACTTCGATCTTACCGTCGGCTTCGACATGGATGGCTATCGG
Organism: Bryobacterales bacterium; assembly: GCA_003170915.1. GTDB lineage: Bacteria > Acidobacteriota > Terriglobia > Bryobacterales > Bryobacteraceae > Fen-178. The sequence goes on from PMYB01000190.1 coordinate 16,643, forward strand.
ATCGCTCGCAGCCCGTCGCACATCGCCTCTCTGAAGGGGGTCATTGCCGACGAAGTCCGCTTCGAATCCGGGCTGACGCGCCTGACCATGTCCGTGCAGGCGCGCTGCGAGCGGCTGCACGTGGATCGCGCGGCCCGCGTCCTGGTTACCAGCCGCTACTCCGGCGAACGCGCGCGGGAATACTACGGTTTGCGCGAGTCGCCGGCCATCGTGCCCGAGCTCATCGATCTCGTCGAATGGCGCCGCCTGCTGCCACTCCACCCGGCGAATTCGTCGCGGTTCACGGTGTTGTTCGTCGGCCGGTTGTACCGGCGCAAGCGCCTGGGCGTGCTGCTGCGCGCCGCTGTGGCGCTCGCCGGCCGCATCCCCGGTCTGGAAGTCCGGATCGCCGGCAACGGCCCATGTGCCCCGGCTCTGCACCGGCTTTCGCGCGAGTTGAAGCTCGACCACACGGTGGTGTGGCTGGGCGGCATTTCGCGCGCCCAACTCCTGGCCGAGTACAACCGCGCGGATCTCTTCTGCCTGCCCAGCGTTCAGGAAGGTTTCGGCATCGTGCTGCTGGAAGCCATGGCGGCCGCCAAACCCATCGTCGCCTCACGCGCGGCCGCCATTCCGGAGGTGGCGCCCGATGCAGTGCTGGTCGAACCCGACAGCCCGGAAGCGCTGGCCGCCGCCATCGAGACGCTCTATCGCTCCCCCGAAACCCGGGCCGCGCTCGGCTCGACCGGCGCGCAATGGGTGGAACAGTTCGACGCCCCACGCGTGGCGCGCCGCTTTCTGGAGGCCGTGGCCGGCACGTAGCGCCGGCGATCTTGTCGCCGGTGTTCTTCTCAGTGCGCGAAACCCACCGGCGACAAGATCGCCGGCGCCACCGCTTGCTACAATTTCTCTGTGGCCCGCGTCCTGATGGTTTCCTCGGAGGCCGCGCCGCTCGCTAAAACGGGGGGCCTGGCCGACGTCGTCGGATCTCTTCCATCCGCTCTCCGCGCGTTGGGCGACGAAGCCGCGGTGGTGATTCCGCGCTACGCATCCATCGATCTGAAGAACGCGCGGCGCGTCTATGATCGCCTTGCCATACACTTTGGGCCGGCGCAGTATGACATCTCCATCTACCAGGCCCCGGGGGAGTTTCCCCTCTACCTGGTGGATTGCCCGGCGCTCTACGAACGCAAAGGGTTCTACGGCGAATTGGGCGTGGACTACCCGGATAACCATATCCGCTTCGCCGTGCTGGCCCGCGCCGCCCTGACCGTAGCCCGGTTCCTTTTCCGCACCGAAGTGTTCCACTGCCACGACTGGCAAGCTGGGCTGGTCCCCGCCTACCTGCGTACCACCTTCGCCACCGATCCGACTTTCCTCGGCGTCAAGACGCTGTTCACCATCCACAACCTGGGTTACCAGGGCCTGTTCCCTAAGCCCGCGCTGCCCGAGGTGGGGCTGGACGCCGGCGTCTACCGGCCCGGCGGCATGGAATTCTTCGGCCGCATCAGCTACATCAAGGGCGGCATCGAATTCGCGGATGCCCTCTCGACCGTCAGTCCCACCTATGCCCGCGAAATCCAGACGCCCGAGTACGGCTTCGGTCTGGACAGGGCATTGCTCGCTCGCGCCGATGTGCTTACCGGCATCCTCAACGGCGCCGATTACCGCGAGTGGAATCCGGAGACCGATCCGCTCATCCCCGCCCGTTACTCCACGGACGATCTGAGCGGGAAGCAGACTTGCAAGCGGCAACTGATCGAGGAATTCGGCCTGCCTGCGGATGCCATCCAAGGCCCGCTCATCGGAATGGTCTCCCGGTTCACGCGGCAGAAGGGCGCCGATATTCTGGCGGAAGTCGCCGGCGAGATCGTCGCCGAGGGCATGTGCCTCGTGGCCCTCGGAACCGGCGATCCGGAGTATGAAGACTTCTTCCTGCGCATGGCGGCGGAGTACCCCGGGCGCATCGCCGTGCGCATCGGCTTCGACAACGCGCTGGCCCACCGCATCGAAGCCGGCGCCGACCTGTTCCTGATGCCCAGCCGCTACGAACCCTGCGGGTTGAACCAGATGTACAGTTTGCGTTATGGAACGGTTCCGGTGGTTCGGGCCACCGGCGGCCTGGATGATACCATCGAAGAAGAGACCGGGTTCAAGTTCGCGGAGTATTCCGGAGAGGCGCTCTTAGAGGCGGTCCGGTCCGCCGCCAAAGTATTTGCGGACCAGGATGCTTGGCGCGCCATGATGCGGCGCGGAATGGCGCAAGATTTCTCGTGGGGGACTTCGGCCGCCCGCTATTCGGCGCTCTACCGGCAGTTGCTGGCCGGGCCGGGCGTGAATCCTTTGGCCGGTAAGATATTCTAATAAATCAGGAGATCAAATGGCAGGTCAGAACACGTTAACCTTTACCGATGCGGGATTCGACCAGGAGGTCCTCCGGTCGGACGTGCCGGTTCTGGTGGATTTTTGGGCCGAGTGGTGCGGCCCTTGCCGGCAGATGGCGCCCACCGTCGATGCCTTGGCCGGCGAGTATGCCGGGAAATTGAAGGTTGGCAAGCTCGACGTGGATGCCAACGGCGGCACGGCCATGCGCTACAACGTTCGCGGCATCCCCACCCTGTTGCTGTTCAAGGGTGGCAAGGTAGTCGAGCAGCGCGTGGGAGCCATCGGGAAGTCCGAAGTGCAGAAGATGCTCGAGCCGCACGTGTAATCTGCGCTATTGCCTCGCCCCGACCGGCACACGCGACCGTACTTCGTTCCACTGCCGCTCTGCCCCCGCTTCCTGGCACCTCACGCAATACCGCGCCCAACAGACTGCGTGCAGCCGCTTGGGCGGGATCGGCTCTTCGCAGGAAAGGCAGATGCCGTAGTCGCCCGAAGCCAGCCGGTCGAGGGCTTCTTCGATCAGCCGGAGCTGCTCGTAATCCAGAATGTTCAGATGAAGCGACACGGATTCGTCGCTCAAGAACTGCGCCTGGTCTTCTTCGGCCACCCGGCCCATCCGCGCCAGCGTGTCGAACTTGATGCCCAAACCCGACAGTACCTTCGCGCGTTTTTCCAGTAACATCTCCCGGTAAGCTCGATTGCTACCGCGAACCAGCACGCTCCGTTTCATCGGCCCTCCTTCCCGCATCCCATGTTCGGACGCCGGATACCTTATTCGTTCAAAAAAGGTAGCAAAATTCTCGATTGAAAACAATACTTATTTTCGATAGGTGCGGCAGGCGCTTCCGCCCAATGCC
>PMYB01000030.1 GCA_003170915.1 Bryobacterales bacterium
AGTGCGGCGCTTCAGAAGTTGCTTCAACAGGTCGAGACCGTGGCTCCCACCGATTCGACCGTGCTCATATACGGCGAAACCGGAGTGGGGAAGGAGTTGGTCGCCCGCGCCATCCACAACTTGAGCTCCCGCAGCAAGAACGCGTTTGTAAAACTCAACTGTGCCGCCATTCCGACCGGCCTGTTGGAAAGCGAGATGTTCGGACACGAAAGAGGTGCTTTCACTGGCGCCATAGCGCAGCGCATCGGCCGCTTCGAACTGGCCAGCCACGGGACCGTTTTTCTGGACGAAATCGGAGAGATCCCGCTGGAACTCCAGCCGAAGCTCCTCCGCGTATTGCAGGAACGGGAGTTCGAGCGCCTCGGCAGTTCCCGCACGCTGCGCACCGACGCTCGTTTAATCGCCTCCACCAATCGGGATCTGGCCGCCATGGTGAAGGAACAGAAGTTTCGGATGGACCTCTACTACCGTTTGGAGGTTTTTCCCATCTACGTGCCATCGCTCCGCGAGCGGCAGGAAGACATTCCCCTTCTGGTTCGTCATTTTGTGCAGCAGTTTGCCAGGCGCATGAATAAGACCATCGACACGATTCCCTCGGAAAGCATGAGTGCGTTGCTGCACTATCCGTGGCCGGGCAACATCCGGGAGTTACAGAACCTGATCGAGCGCGCGGTGATTCTGTCCGCCGGGCCGGTTCTCAACGTGCCGCTCGCCGGTCTGCACACTCAGCCGATCATTGCCGCCACCAACAAACGGGAAACGCTCGAAGAGGTCGAACGCCGGAAGATTTTGGAAGTGCTCGAGGCTACCGGTTGGGTTGTGAGCGGCCCCCTGGGCGCCGCTGTCTTGCTCGGCCTGAAACGAAGCACGCTTCAGTTTCGGATGGACAGACTCGGGATCCGCAAGTCGCACGCGCGCGAGACGGACGTGTAGTCTGGCTGGCATATACCTTTCACACCGTCCGTGGCCGGCTCATACGGACGCTCCGTGATCGTCACGTCCACGCGTCCGGCCAGGCGCGTGTCGATTTCGAGGCGCGTGGTCCGCTCATACGCTACCCCGTCGCGAACTGCCGTATCGCGAGTAATGTTGACACGCCGCACAAATATCGAAGGACTTCGAACCAGGTAGCCGGCTTGTCGCAGGACCAACCCGGTGCCGGCGTCAATCCATAGTTGGCCCCGTATCAACCCGGCCCGCTTCTTTTGCGGCGTGATTTCAAAGATGTATGCGAGTGTTCCACCGTCGGCGATGGACCCCCGGTATCGAAAGCGGTAATTCGCGGTCGCAATTGCGACGGAGGCAAGCGGCAGCACCGCGGCCTCGACCTCGGCGGACAGGTATCGTGCAATTACCTGTTGCCTCACGGTGCGGTCGCCATCCATCTCGAGCACCTGGTATTCCGGCCGGCCGAACGGCGGGGAGCCCCCTGGGCCGCGGCGAATCGCCCGGAGATGGCCGTGTTTGGCAAGCCTGGGAATGGACGCCTCGATGTCGATGGTCGCCGTGCTCCAAGCCAGGGCCTGTGAAGCTGCCGCAAGATATCGGGCAAGAGCTAAGTCCGGATTGGGCATTGAACTGGCTGCCGCGATTCCCGATTCACCCGGACTGCCCGCCCAAAGTGTCGCCTGTAGCAGCAGGCCCAGCAAAACGACTGACCACATCTCATTGCGTCCCATACGACCCTACCGTGACATCTTTAGCAGCCTTGAAACTTCAGAACGGGGCGGATCATCGGGAGTAATCCGCGATCCGGCGTACTGGCGGAGAAGCATCCTCGCGTCTTCGAGGTTCCGCCCGCCTTGGATATAGGCAGCGGCGCGCGCGAACATCAGCTTGGGCGAATCCGGTTCGATTTGAGCGGCCCTGCCAAAGAGTGCGTCGCTTTCCTCGTAGTGGCCCTGCTGGGCCAGAAACACCGCCAGGTCGATCACACGGCCGATATCGCCCGGCGCGAGTTGCATAGCCCTGCGGAACTCTCGCTCAGCCACCCGAACGTCCTTGCGTTTCTGGGCAAGCCGGGCGAGCGCGTAGTGATATTCGGCCTCGCTCAGGCGACCGATCCGGGCGGCCACGCCTTTCGCCTTATCGACCCCTCCTCCGACGATGCCGGGCGCCTGGAGGTAGTACTCGAAGAGATCGCCCAGCGCTTCCAGATTCGCCGGGTCGAGAGCCACAGCCTTCTCGAATGATTCGCGCGTCTTGTTGGCATACGGAAGAGCCGTAAGAAAACTGGACTCTTCAGCACGCCGGCCATATGCTCTGCCCAGCCAATCGTAGTAACGGGAATTCCGGGGATCTTCCACCACGGCCTTCTCCAAGCAGCCGGTGGAGTTCTTGTACTGGCCATCCATGTAATAGGCCTTGCCGATCAACGCGTAGCCTGCCGCGTTCTTCGGGGAAACAGACAGCAGAGTGTTGAGGGTTGCTTTGTAATCGGCGCGCTGGTACGCTTCTTCCGCTTGTTCCAGATCCGTGCTCGTCGCACGGGCAACCGCGGCGATGGAAAGCACCACCACCAGGCCCGGCATTTTAATCCTCGATAGTCCATTTCGCCCCATACCGTTCACAGGACACTTGACGGGCCACTCGGCAACCGTCGTATTCCATTGAAAGCGGAGACGTTGCGATGCCGCGACGCCAATCTGGCCGCCAATTGCCGCCAACATGCCGGTAAATTTCCAGCATGTTGGCAGACCGGACCCCAAACAGGTTGCCGGCCAGCGTGTAACTGCCATCGCTCCAACCAAATCGAGACGCCCGGCTCTGGCCGGCCAAGTGCCCTAAGGTATTGCGAAGTTCGCACACAGGAGGCAAGCGATGAAGGCCGCAAAAATAGCATTTGAACTCGCACTACTGGCAGCGGGCATTCCGGGACTATTGAGCGCAATTGAATTGCAGCCCGACACCCTGAAGGCATGGGACGACTACATTCGGAACGCCGACTCACGCATGCATTCGCGGCTGGATGGCGAGCTTCCGTTTTCATGGACGGATGAAGCGCCTGGCCGGAGACTGCGTATCCGGCGTGGTGAGATTCTGTTTGCCCCGGTTACCGGGCGTGGAACCCAGAGCGTGGCTGGCGGGCTGATCCACGACTGGATTGGGGCGACTTTCATCCCCAACGCCACAATCGAAGGGCTGCTTGCCGTAGTTCATGATTACGACCGGTACAAAGAATTCTACAAACCGGTCGTGGCCGATTCGAAGATACTCGCCTGTTCGGAGACGGATCAGAAGTTTTCCATGGTTTGGCAGCACAAGATCCTTTTCGTGGACGCTGCCATCGAGGGCCAGTACCAGGCCCACGATTTCGCGCTGGACGGGCGGCGCGGATACAGCATCGCCAATACAACGATGGTGCGGGAAATCGAACTCTACGGGCAGAACGACGAGCGATTCCTGGCGCCCGGCCAGGGAAACGGCTTCATCTGGCGGATGTACAGCATCGCCCGATATGAGGAGCGGGATGGAGGAGTATATCTCGAGCTGGAGGCCATCGCCCTGACCCGCGACATCCCGCCTTCGCTTCGATGGATGGTGAATCCGGTGGTCAACCATCTCTCGATCAATTCGCTGGTGACTTCGCTCCGCCAGACCCGCGATGCGGTCGATTCATTGGCCCGGCGGCCGGAACGGCTCGTCTCATGCGCGATTGGCGGCCCCAAATTCGGGAATGTCACAGCGGGCGCCGGAGATTAGGACGAGCGGGGTATCCGCTTGACTCAGGTCATTGCTCTGGCATCGGCTTGACGGGCCCCGCACACGCAGTTAGCGCGGCGCATATCCCATTCCGGACATGTTCCAGACCAGAACCGTAAGGACCACAATGGTGAGCGCTCCGCAGTTCCTGGGGCTCGCCATGAAACGTCTTGTAGTTTGGGACCAGCATGCCGAACCGGGCAAGGTACCAAACACCTCCGACAGCCACCACAGACGCAGCCATGATTACGCCAGTACGAAGCAGAACGCCGATGATACGGTCCACCTGTTCGTCATTCCGTTGCATGGGTCAAATCTTCCCGCCCAGTCCGTTGTAAATCGTTTCCACGGCAAGATCTCCCACCACCGCTCCAAAGACGATCCTCAGCACTCGTTTGCCCGATGCCACGGCCTTAACTGCGCCGCCCAGGTCGAGGTCGACGGCGTTTTTCAGCAAATACCCCTGGGCTCCGGCCTCGAACGCGTTCCGAACGCACGTCTCCTCCGCGCTCATACTGAGCATCAAAATCGCCGTTGCCGGCGCCAGCCGCAAGATGTGTCTGGCCGCCTGAATACCATCCATGACGGGCATTGCGAGGTCCATGACAACGACCTGAGGCGCCAGTTCCCGTGCAAGTTCCACTGCCTCCGCGCCGTTGCTCGCCTCGGCGACAACCGCCAACTCGGGGTCATCATCGAGCATCCGGTGCAGGCATTTTCGGAGGAGCGGGTGGTCATCGACGAGCAACACTGAGATGGTGCAAGCCATATTTGAATCCACTACTAGATGTAACGTACATCTATCTGGGCACAATTGTCAAGAGTGTTCCGATCCCGCGCGGGCAGAAGTCGCAGGCTCGCTGCAGGCATTATAGCCGTAAATCACATCTAGACGCTACTTGCACCAGGATCTAGTAGTTTTCTGCTATATTTATTTTAAGGTCTGATGATAGTGTATTGTTCGGACCCGATGGCATCGCCGGAGATGCGTGAGCCGATGCTCGGACCCGATTCAAGGAGGTTCTTACGTGACTACCGCCGAACTACTGGAAGCCGTTAGCAGTGGAGCCACAATCGAGAAGAAAGCGATGAGCGCGCCGGGGGTCCTGAATGAGGCCTATCGGTATGCGAAGCCTAGTTCGTTTTCACGCGGGCTGCGTGTCGAACTCGGCGGCATCGTCATCCTGTTGATATCAGGGACAGCCAGCGTTGACGAAAACGGAGCCTCGGTGCATGTGGGCGACTTTCGCGCGCAGTGCCGGCGAACATTCCTGAACATCATCAAGCTGCTCGAATCGGAGGGGGCAACGTGGAAGGACATCGTCCGGACCACCTGTTACCTGCGCGATATCGAGAGAGACTACGCAGCCTTCAACGAAGAGCGTACGGCATTCTACGAGCAGCAGACGCTCGATCCGTTGCCGGCGTCAACGGGAATCCAAGCGATCCTCTGCCGGCCGGAGTTGCTGGTGGAGATTGAAGCGATCGCGATGTTCCGGAGCCAACCGGAATAGGCGCGAAGACGCAGGCGGTTCTCTGAGATGTCACGCGGCCTTCAGTCCATGGGAAAGCGCAGCCTGAATGCATCGTGGGCTGTAATCGCCGCTTTCCTGCTGGGCATCGGCGTCTCGCCGGTGGGCAGCGGCGGCGGAAGGGAGCCCCCATCAGCGGCGGCGCCGAGGGCGGATCGTGCTGCCGGGGCGGCGAACCCCGATCTCTTGCGTTACGCTCCCGGTTATGGCGGAATCGTCTTCACCCAGATTCCAGTGGCGAGGGTTGCGGGCGCCAAGTCATCCGCCGCCGGAATGCTTCGCGCCTCGTACGGCGACGGCGGGCGTCTTGTATTGCTGGCCAAGAACGGTTCCACTCGTGTGCTCACGGCTGACTTCGAAAGCGCGACCGACCCGGCGATTTCTTTCGATGGCAAGAGAATCCTCTTTGCAGCCAAGATAACAGAGGGCGATCATTGGAACATTTTCGAAATGGCGGCCGACGGATCGGACGTTCACCAGGTGACGCACAACGCGGGGAACTGCCGGAGGCCCATGTACCAGTCGGCCCTGTTTTACCTCAATGACGCGCGTCCCTCCTATCAGGTCACTTTCGTCAGCGATGTTGCCGGCGAACTCAAGGAGTATGGCCCTCCGACGGCGACGAACCTTTATTCGGTGCGATTTGACGGGTCGGGAATCCGCCGGCTGACCTACGGAGTGTCGGCCAGCTACGATCCTTTTCAGATGCAGGATGGCCGCATTTTGTTCTCCCACTGGCAGCGCAGCCAACTGGGGACTGGAGTCCTGGGCCGCATCGATCTGTTCGCCGTCCATCTTGACGGAGCCGACTACGCCACCTTTTCCGGAACACAGGGGCTACCCATCAAGCACATGGCGTGCACCACCTCAAAAGGCGCGGTGGTGTTCGTGGAATCCGGGCATATGCCGTGGGATGGCGCGGGCAGCATCGGCGTTCTCAGCCTGCGCCGCAATCTGCACTCTTACCGGGCGATCACGGCGCCCACGGATGGCCTGTTCCACTCGCCATCGCCGCTGCCGGACGGCTCCATCCTGGTTTCGAGGCGGTCCGCAGACGGCGGCGCACATGCCATCTTCCGTCTCGATCTGGAATCGGGCTCGCTGAGCCTTGTCTTCTCCCAGCCAGGCTATCACAGTTTGCAGGCAGTGGCTCTGGCGGAGCGTCCCGAGCCGGATGGGCATTCGTCCGTGGTCGAGGACGATCAGAACTGGTCGAAGCTCTATTGCCTGAACGTATACGAAAACGACCTGAAGCGGGGATGGATGCCGCCGGGCACCGCGCGCCGCATTCGTGTGATCGAGGGGTTGCCGCGTGCGGCGGGCGCCTTCCTGGAGGGCTCCGGCGAGACTGCCGACAGCCTGTCGGGGTTGGTCCAGAAACGTCTGCTGGGCGACCTGGATCTCGACGACGACGGCTCCTTTCATTTGCTGGTACCGCCGAACACGCCCATTCAATTGCAGATCGTGGACCGCGATGGCATGGCGCTCCGCACGAGCGCCTGGATCTGGGCCAAGAACAAGGAGAACCGCGGCTGTATCGGATGCCATGAAGACGGCGAGCGCACACCCGACAACGTGTTTGCCAAAGCGCTCGGTCACGATGCCGCGGAACTTATGCTTCCGCCGGAGCGTCGCCGAACCGTGGACTTTCGCCGGGACATACAGCCTATCCTCACCGCTAAATGTGCGAATCGGGCGTGCCACGGCGGGGCCGTTCCGCCGCTACTGGGTGAAGCGGATGCCCGCCGCAGCCTCGGGAACGGGGATTTCTCTCCCGCTTACCTGAGCCTGCTGGCAAGACCCGCGACGCCGGCGCAGGCCGGCCGCGGCCAGTACGTGGATCCGGGCCGCGCGCGAACCAGCCGGCTGGTCTGGGCAATATCCGGCAAAAACACGGCACGGCCCTGGGACCGGATCGAAACGGTTCCCGTCTCCAAACGGATGCCGCCGGCCGGGTCTGCGCCGCTGACGGAAGACGAACGGCGGGCGATCATCGAATGGATCGACCTCGGAGCGCAGTTCAACGGGCTGCCCTCCGATAGGAGCAACACCAGGGCAGGCGCATCGGGAGGACAACCATGAGACTGTGGATAGCAATCCTGGCCGCCGGGGCCACGGCGATTCTTGCGATCGGCATCGGCGCTCAGCCTGCCCAGGATCTTCCGACATTCACCGACATCACGAAGCGGGCGGGGATCGCCTTCAAACACAGCTATGGCGATCACCAGTTGGACAACATCGTGGAGGGCACCGGCGGCGGCGTGTGCGTTTTCGACTACAACGGCGACGGCCTTATGGACCTCTACTTCGTGACCGGCACCTGGACGAACAACGTATCGAGCAACGAAGGCCGCGACCTTCGCGGGAAGCTGTCGAACAAGCTGTACCGCAACAACGGCGACGGCACGTTCACCGACGTGACCCAACAGGCCGGCGTCGGCGGCAACGGGGTGTTCAGCTCCGGGTGTTCGGCCGCCGATTACGACAACGACGGCCACGTGGATTTGTACGTCCTCAACTATGGCCGCAACATCCTGTACCGCAACAATGGCGACGGGACCTTCACGGACGTCTCCAAACAGTCCGGTCTCGACGACCCGCGTTGGAGCCTGTCGGCGGTCTGGTTCGATTACAACAACGATGGCTTTCTGGACGTCTTCGTCGCCAATTACATTCTCTACGACGATGGCAAGTTCCGCGACTATTACCCGGCCGCGGGTTATCCCGGCCCGCTGAGCTACAGCCCGCAGCCGAGCGCGCTATATCGCAACAATGGCGATGGCACGTTTACCGACGTGACGAAGGAAGCGGGCGTGTTCAAGGAAGGCCGCGCCATGAGCGTCACTGCCTCCGATTTCCGGAACGCCGGACTGCTCGACATTTTTGTGACGAACGACGCGATGGGGAACCACTACTTCGAAAACACCGGGAAGGGGACCTTCGTCGAAAACGCTCTCGATTATGGGGTTGCCTACGGCGAAAACGGTCAGGGCGTTTCGTCGATGGGGCCGGTGGTCGGCGATTTCAACCGCGACGGGTTGCTCGACATCTTCATTCCGAACCTGAACTACTGCATTCTGTACACGCAGACTCTCGAGAAAGGCCGGCGCAATTTCGTCGATCAGACGGCGATCAGCGGGCTTTCCCTGGCCATGGCTCAGTACGCGGGATGGGGCGCGGTTGCCTTCGACTACGACAACGACGGATGGCTCGACCTCTTCACCACGCACGGCGACGCACACCACGAGTACGTGGAAGAGAACACTCTGATGCGCAACAAAGGGAACGGGAAATTCGAGGACGTCTCCGACCGCTCGGGCCGGCATTTCAAGGAGAAACATGTGGGACGCGGAGCCGCCTGGGCAGATTTCGACAATGACGGCAACATCGACCTCGTGATCTCGAACCTGAACGACCACCCGATTCTACTTCGCAACGACGGAGGAAACCGGGTGAACAACTGGCTTACCGTGGACGCCAAACTAAAATTCCCCACCGGCGTTCGCGACGCCATCGGCGCCCGTGTCACGGTCACGACCGGGTCGCTGAAACAGATCGAAGACGTGGTTCCAATGCGGGGCTACATGTCGCAAGGCGATCCGCGCGCGCACTTCGGGCTCGGAAAGGCTCAGTACGCCGACTCCGTTGAGATGCGGTGGCCGGACGGAGTCGTGGAGAGGACGGAACACGTCAAAGCGAATCAGTTTCTGAAACTGACGCACGACGCCAAAGCCAACGGAGTCAAGCGATGAACCGAGTTCCTTTATACACCGCAGCGGCGTCGCTGCTGGTAGTGAGTTGGGTGGCATTGCAGGCGGCCCCCAAAAAGCCGGTGTACGTGGGAGCGCGCGTCTGCGCCGGTTGTCATTCGGCCGCCAGCATTGGCGGCCAGTACGGCAAGTGGCTCCTCTCCAAGCACAGCGCGGCATACGCCGTGCTCGCCAAGCCGGAAGGGCCCGAGATGGCGAAGTTGAGCGGTCTGCGGACCCTGCCACAGGACTCGGCCATCTGCCTGGGGTGCCACGCCACGGCGTGGCACTCCGAGGATTGGGAGAAAGACGAGACCTTCCACATCGAGGATGGCGTGCAGTGTGAGGGCTGTCACGGCCCTGGTAGCGAGTACGCTTCTCTGGAGGTCATGAGGGACCGGCAAGCGGCAATGAAGGCCGGCCTGCGGATGCCGGACCAGGACTTCTGCGTCAACTGCCATATCGAGAAGGGGTCGCACGTGGCCGTCTTGAAACAGCCGCCACTGGACGTGAAGAAGGGCTGGCCCATCCTGCTCCACCCGCTGCCATCGAATCCGGTCCCCGGGCCCCTGTCCGGCCAGACTCCAGCCGACGCCAAGGCGAAGGGACCGAAATACGCTGGAGCGATGGTGTGCGGCAAGTGCCACCGCGGACCGGCCCTCGGCAACCAGTGGAGCGTCTGGCGGATGAGCGCGCACGCGAACGCATGGGCCATTCTCGGCACGGCGAAGGCCAAGGAGATCGCTTCCGGCATGGGCATCGCCGATCCGCAGGGCAGCGCGCAGTGTCTGAAGTGTCACACCACCACGCAGAGCGGCGCCCGCCTCGACAGCTATTCTCTTGACGAGGGCGTGGGCTGCGAGGCCTGCCATGGCGCGGGCAGCGACTACATGGCCGACGCGATCATGCGCGACGGGCGCTCGGCGATGGCCGCGGGCATGCAAAAGCCGACCCGGGAGACTTGCATGCGCTGCCACCCGGCCCACGGCGAGACTTTTGATTTCGCCGGGGCGATGAAGAAGATCGCGCACCCTACCAAGCCTGCGCCGATTGCGCTGGACCCACGCTACAAGACCCCGGTGCGGATGGCGTTGCGACCCGACGGCCGGGAGATCTACGTCACTTGTGAGGCAGCCGATAGCGTGATTGTGGTCGATCCCGAGACGCGGATGAAGGTTGCGGAGATTCCGGTAGGCGGCAACCCGACCGGCGTGACATTCACGCCCGACGGCCGGCGCGCGTTCGTGACCAATCGCCTCGACGACACGGTTTCGGTGATCGACACCGGGGCACGCAAAGTCGTCGCGACGCTCAAAGCCGGGAACGAGCCACACGGCGTGCTTGCCGATGCGGCAGGGAAACTGCTTTACGTATTGAACACGTCCTCGAACGACATTTCGGTGTTCGACATACAGTCCCTCGAGCGGATCAAGAACCTGAGCGCGGGCAACGGCCCCTGGTCGCTGGCCATGTCACCGGACGCGCAACGTATTGTGGCGACGAACATGAAGTCGGGATTTGCTCCCCTGCGCCAGCCCTTCAAGTCCGAGATCACCGCGATCGAAACGGATCGGGCTACCGTCGAAGAGCGCATCGCGGTGCCGGACGCCAACCTGATGATGGGGGTGGCCTGGCATCCCAGCGGCAGATTTGCGCTCGCCACGCTGAACCGCACGAAGGGTACGGTTCCCATGACACGCCTGTTGCAGGGTTGGACGATTACCAACGGCCTGGCGGTCATCTGGCGCGACGGGGGCGTCGATGAGGTACTGCTGGACGAACCCGATATGGGCTTTTCCGATGCGACCGACATCGCCTGCACTCCGGACGGCCGCTATGCCCTCGTCACGAGTTCCGGCACCGACCGCATAGCCGTTGTCGATGTAGAAAAACTGCTTTCACTCGTCCAGAGACTGCCGCGGTACGAGCGACAACACGTGCTTCCGAACCACCTCGGATACCCGACCGAGTTCGTCGTCAAACACATCCCCACCGGCAAGAACCCGCGCGCCATCCTGATCATGCCCGATGGCAGGCACGCCTTTGTGGCCAATACGCTCGACGACACGCTGGGCGTCATCGATCTCGCGAAGATGGAGATGACGGGCACCGTGGACCTGGGCGGCCCGAAAGCAATCACCAAGCAGCGCTGGGGCGAGCAGTTGTTCCACAACGCCTTCGTGACATTCCACCGGCAGTTTTCGTGCAACTCCTGTCATCCCGACGGCCATGTGGACGGGATGACATACGACATCGAGGCCGATGGCATCGGAATCGAGCCGGTGGACAACCGGACTCTGCGGGGCATTCTCGACACGGCGCCGTTCAAGTGGGAGGGCACGAACCCCAGCCTGTCGCGCCAGTGCGGGGCGCGCCTGGCGGTATTCTTCACGCGGCTGGCCCCCTTCACGCCGGAACAACTGGCTGCCGTAGATTACTATGTCACCACGATTCCGCGGCCTCCCAACAGGTTTCGTCCCCTCGGCGCGCCGCTGACCCCTGCGCAACGCCGCGGCAAGGAAATCTTCGACCGTACAACGACCAATGACGGCCGAACCATACCCGAACTGGGCCGCTGCGTCACGTGCCACTTTCCGCCTTACTACACCGACCGGAAGCGGCACGATGTGGGCACGAAGATGTCCTTCGACCGCACCGGCAACTTCGACGTGCCGCATTTGAACAACATCTACGACTCGGCTCCCTACCTGCACAACGGCATGGCGGCGACGCTCGAGGAAATCTGGACCGTGTACAACCCCAACGACACGCACGGGGTAACCAACGACATGACCAAGGACCAGCTCAACGACCTGGTTGAGTTCCTGAAAACGCTCTGACGGGCGAGGAGGAGAGATGAGGATTGTTGCGATTATCGGCTTGGCGGGCGCCCTATCCGGCCTGCTTGCAGCCGCCGAGCCAGTGAAGCTGCCCTATGTTTACACGAAATGGAAACAGTTCACGGTTGCCGACGGTCTGCCGAACGACCACATCTTTGCCGTGAAGGCCGATGGACCGCGCGTCTGGATCGGTACCGAAGACGGGCTGGCGATGCTCGACAAGCGGACCGGGAAGATCAAGAGCTGGGGGGAAAAGGACGGGTTGCCGTGGAAGGTGATCACCGCGATCGACGTCGACAAAAAAACGGGTGACGTCTGGCTCGGCTTGTTTGGCGGTGGTCTCTCCCGGTTCAGCGGCGGCCGTTTCGACCACTGGCATCAGTTGAACAGCGGACTGGTGAACGACGTCGTCTACGGAGTGGCGGTACAGGACGAATACATCTGGGCAGCCACCACGGCCGGCGCGAGCCGCTTCAATACGGTGACCGGAGAGTGGGCGATCTTCACCGAGAAGAACTCGCCCATGGAAGAGATATGGAACTATAGCGTGGCCGTGGGGAACGGGAAGGTCTACCTGGGCGTGTGGGGGAGCGGCATGCTGGAGTACGATCTGGCGACGGGGCGCTGGAAGGATTACCTCGACCCCGACGGCGAGATGGAGATCGACCTGTATCGCGACGACGGGATCGTTCACGTCATCGTGACGGGCGCCAGTCCGGCCAACGACGTCGTGTGGATATCCACCTATTTCGGCGCCTGCCGGTATGACGGGAGGCATTGGCGCGGCTACTACAATCAGGACTCGGGTCTGGCCAGCGATTTTATCAACAATGTCAAGGGCCGCAGCGCGGACGAAGCTTGGTTCGCCACCGACAAGGGGGCTAGCGCCGTCACGGACTTCAAGACGAACACTTGGGTGACCTACACCCGCGATACCAAGGGCAAGGGCGGCCAAGCGGTTGTCATGCGCGACCGCGATGTGCTGGAAACGGTCGGGATGCCGGTCGGTATTCCGCACAACTTCGTCATCAACTATGACATCGATGGAAACGACGTCTGGGTGGCGACGGCCAAGGGTCTCGGCTGGGGAATCGGCGAAGGCTATTATCCCGGCTTGAAGGAACGCCCAAAGACTGTGGCGAAGACCATGCCCAAGGGGGACGTGCGATGAGACTCCAGGTTTGCGTGCTCGGGATAATTCTGTCGTTCGGCGCCGGGATGGCCGGCGCTCAATCGTCGACGGCGTCGGCCAAAGCCACTGCCGGCGACGCCGAGGCGATGCCGCCGGAACTGAAGGCGCTTATCGATCCGGACACGGCCGAGGTTCTGAGGCGAATCAATGGACTCTCGCCCTATGAGACGCCCGACCTCCGGCTCAGGCAAGACACCGTGTATGCCAACACCCCGGTGGACTACGAGCCATTCGGCGCGATCAAGCCCTACAAGGAGTTCTTCCTCAAACAAATAGAGTACACCGGTCCCGGGCGCGCGATTCCCGAACCGGGCCCGGATCTGAAGTCGGTTAAGATCGGGTTGATCGGTCCGATCATGTCGACCGTTTCGGTGGCAACGGGCGGCAAGAGCCATGAAGAGGTTCTCGGTATCAAGATGCTTGAGGGGGCAAAGCTCGCAATCGAGGAGTGGAACGCTCGTGGCGGGTACTTCCGGCACCACATCCCGTTCGAGATGGATACCCGCAACGACAACGGCCTTTGGGGGGCGTCTGGCAACGAGATCATCAACATGGCCTACAAGAATGAGGATTGGGCCATTCTTGGCACCATCGACGGCGCCAACAGCCATATCGCGATCCGGGTGGCGCTCAAAGCCGAGATCGTGATGATGAACACCGGGGATACCGATCCGACTTTCATCGAGACCAACATCCCCTGGGTGATGCGGTGCATCGGCGACGACCGGCAGATGGGGTATCTGCTGATGGACTACGTGCTCCGCAAAATGAAGTACAGCCGCATCGGGATTATCCGCGCCAGCAACCGCTACGGCCGTTTCGGCGTGCGTGAAGTCAACGACGCCGCGAGGCGAATGCAGCATCCCGTCATTATCGAAATGGCGTACCGTCTGGGCAGCGCGGACTTCTCTCTGCAACTCGAGCGGATGAAAGAGGCCAACCTGGATGCCGTCATCCACTGGGGCGACGCCGCCGAAGGCGCGCTGGTTCTCAACCAGATGCGGAAGATGGGGATGAACCAGCCGTTCTTCGCCAGCGACCGCTCGGTATCGCCGGAGTTCGTCAAAACCGCCGGCGCCAACGCCGAAGGGGTGATCTGCGGGTACCCATGGAACCCCGATCACAAAGATCCGAAGCTCGATCAATTCCGCGCGGCGTTCCGGAAACGCTTCAACGCGGAGCCCGATACCTACGCCGCGCACGCGTATGATGGAATGAACATGTTGATCTGGGCCATTCAAGTGGCGGGATTGAACCGCGCCAAGATCCGCGATGTGCTGGCTTACCGCACGAAGCCGTGGCCCGGAGTAACGCACGATATTCCGTTCGGCGCGTCATTGGACGATCTGGGTGAGGTGTTCCTGGCGAAGTTCGAGAACGGCGCCTGGCACTACCACTCGCGCGAGGACATGAACATCCCGCACGGCTATATCCCGGCCCGCGACCGTGTGAACCGGGCGACCGGCGAGATCGACCCCATGAACCCGCCTCCGCAGAAGTGAGGGTGTATGTGTGACAGGTGGCTCTTGCACTTCGCGCCGGCTCTATTGGTGCTGGCCGTTGCCGGACTGGCGCAGAACTCCGCCCCGAAGCCATACCATGATGCGCGGAAGACGCCGCTCTCCTACAACGGTCCGGGCCGCGACGATCCCGAACCCAAGGACGTTCAGGAGGTGCGGCTGGCCTATTTCGGTCCGCCGGATCCATCGGATGCGGCCGGCGGACAGATGTGGCAGGGTGCAAGCCTGGCGATCGAAGAGGCCAATCGGCAGGGTGGGTATCGCGGCCTGCCATTCCGGCTGATCCCCGCTTGGGACCGGAACCCTTGGGCCGGCGGAGTAGCAAAACTCGCTCGGGTCGTATACGACGACAAGGTGTGGGCGATCATCGGTGGAATCGATGGCGCCACGACGCACCTGGCTGAGCAGGTGGTGGCCAAGGCCCAACTGACGCTGGTCAACCCGGCAGCCACGGACCGGAGTATTCACACCGCGAGCGTGCCCTGGTTGTTCTCCTGTGCACCGGGGGATCATCTCCTGGCTGCGGCCATCAGCCAGGAATTGCGGGAGCGCGGAAGGCGCTTTGCGGTGGTGTCGGCAATCGATCACGATTCGCGGGCATTTGTTGCTCAACTGAATCTGGCCTTCGTGCGCGACCGGCTTTCGCCCGTGCTGCACTTGGAGTGGCCCGGCGGCACGGAGGACGCTGCCCGAATCGCGCGGGAACTTGATGCGGCCGCGCCAGATGCAATCGCGGTCGTCGCCGCGGCACGCGAGGCCACGGCTCTTATCAAGGCCATTCGCGAAGCCGGATTTGCGGGCACCCTGCTGAGCGGCCCCTCGATCGCCCGAGCCGCCCCCGATCCGCGGCTCAACGGTGTGCTGTATCCGGCGCTCGGCGATATACCCCCGGCCTTTCAGACGAACTTCCTGACCCGCTACGGAAGATACCCGGACTACACTGCCGCCCACGCCTATGATGCGGCGAATATCGTGATCGCCGCGATCCGGACAGGCGGTCTGAATCGCCCGCGCATCCGCGATGCCGTGCGGGCCCTCTCGCCGACTCACGGCGTTACCGGCGTGATCGAATGGGACGATCAGGGACAGAATCACAGGGCCGTGTCGCTTCGAGTTTTCACCTCCACTCCGAGATCCGATTGACCGAGGAAGCGCCTGGGCGGCTGTAGCCCAACTTTCGCACTTGGAG
>PMYB01000176.1 GCA_003170915.1 Bryobacterales bacterium
CGCGGTGCTCCCCGGGTTCTTCAGCGGGGCGGTCATGGCGCTGCAAATGTCGCGCGCGCTCTCGCAGTACGGCCAGGTCGGCAAGACCGGCACTCTGGTTTCGCTCACGTTGGTGCGCGAGTTGGGACCGGTGCTGACGGCCCTGATGGTGGCGGGCCGCAACTCTTCCGGCATGGCCAGCGAGCTCGGCTCCATGAAGGTCACCGAGCAGATCGACGCCATGCGCGCGCTGGGCACCGATCCCATCCAGAAGCTGGTTACGCCGCGGCTCATTGCCACCTGCGTGATGCTGCCGCTGCTGACCATCATCGCGGACTTCGTGGGAATCTTCGGGGGCTGGGTGATTTCCTACCTCTTCCTGCATATCGACTCGCGGCAGTATTGGAGCACGGCCTGGCGCGCGCTGGAGTGGAACGACGTGGCCCAGGGCCTGCTGAAGCCTTTCGTGTTCGCATTCGCGATCGCCCTCATCGGCTGCTTTTACGGCCTCCGCACCACCGGCGGCACGCAGGGCGTGGGCCGCGCCACCACCCAGGCGATGGTGACCGCCTCGATACTGATCTTTATATTGACGTTGATCATCGCCAAGATCTTCGTCAGCCAGGCTGGGAGCTGATGCCCGAAAACAACCATCAGGCCGTCCTCCGCTTCGATCGCGTCACCGTTACGTTCGGAGACGTGGAGGCGCTCTCCGGCGTCTCTTTCGAGGCGTTCGAAGGGGAATCGCGCGTGATCCTGGGCGCGGCCGGCAGCGGAAAGACGGTGCTGCTCAAGACCGCCTTGGGACTGGTGAAGCCCGACTCCGGAGAAGTCTACGCATTCGGAGAGAACCTGACGACGCTCAGCGAGCGGCAATTGTTCGATATTCGAAGCAAAATCGGCGTGCTGTTCCAGGAAGGCGCGCTGTTCGATT
Source organism: Bryobacterales bacterium (assembly GCA_003170915.1). GTDB lineage: Bacteria > Acidobacteriota > Terriglobia > Bryobacterales > Bryobacteraceae > Fen-178. Next base: position 914 of record PMYB01000176.1, read on the forward strand.
CCCTGAACATCCAGGAAAACGTGGCGTATCCGCTGCTGAACCAGAGGTCCATCCACTGCGCTCCCGAGCGGGTCCTTCCGCGCGTCGAGGAGGCGCTTGAGTTCGTCGAGTTGGGCGGCACGCTTGAGAAATTCCCCAGCGAGCTTTCGGGCGGCATGAGAAGGCGCGCCGCCATCGCGCGCGCCGTGGTGACGGAACCCCCGCTGGTGCTCTACGACTCGCCGACCGCCGGGCTCGACCCCATCACCGCCCACACCATAATCGCCCTGCTCATTAAGGAGCGGGACGTGAAACAGACTACTACCCTGCTGGTAACGCAGCGTTATCAGGACGGGAATCTGATCGCGAATTTCCGCTACAATTCGAAACAAGGGCGTCTCGAGCCCGCTCGTAACGGGGCGGGGCGCGCCATGCCGACCACTTTCATGGTGCTTCGGGACGGCCGGTTGATTTTTGAAGGCAGCCAGGATGAGTTGGAAGAGTCGAAAGATTCCTACATTTCGAAGTTTGTGAAGCAGCGGGTATAGACCATGCCGGATCGCAGCACCAAAGTACGGTGGTCGCAGTTGAAGGTCGGAGTGGTCGGACTGACCGCGTTCCTGATTCTGTCGTTACTGATTTTCCTGCTCACGAGCTCGAAGAACCCGTTCCAGCACACCGCCACGCTGCACGTTTTCCTGGACGACGCTTCCGGCATAACCGACAGCACGCCGGTACGGCTGAACGGCATCACCATCGGCTCGGTCGACAAGGTGAGCCTGAGCAATTCGGGCGACCCCAAGCGCACCATCGAATTCGACTTGCAGGTGGACGAGAAATATCTGCCGGCAATCCCGGTGGACTCGGTGGCGGGAATCACCGCGTCGAACCTGCTGGGCGACAAGTTCATCAACATTACCAAGGGCCGCGCCCCGCGGCACGTCGTGGACGGCGGCGAAATCAAGAGCTTCCAGGCGCAGGACATTCCCGAATTGATGGCGCAAAGCGCCAGCCTGCTGCAATCCTTCCAGACCATCGTGAACCGGGTGGATACGCTGCTCGCGGGCGTCGAACAGGGCAAGGGCAACATCGGTAAGCTGCTCAAGGACGAAGAGTTGTACAACCGCCTGAACGGCATCGGCTCGGAGATGCAACAACTGCTGGTCGACGTGCGCAGCGGCCACGGCACCATCAGCAAACTGATCTACGACGACGCGCTCTACCAGGAGCTGCGCTCGCCCATCAAACGCGCGGATGCGATTCTGGCCGATTTGCAGGCCGGGCAGGGAAGCGCGGGCAAGCTCCTCAAGGACCCCGCGCTGTTCGACGAGGCGAAGCAATCGCTGGCCGAGATCCGGCAGTTGTTGGCGGACGTCAGCGCCGGCAAGGGCACCGCGGGAAAGCTTTTGAAGGACGAGCAACTTTACCGGCGTCTCGACGAGTTCGTTGCCAAGTTTAACGCCACCATCGACAAGATCAATGCCGGCCAGGGCACGCTCGGGCAATTCATGGTGAACCCGCAGCTTTACGAATCGCTCAACGGCGCGACGCGCGAGTTCCAGTCGCTTGCCAAGGACATCCGGGCGAACCCCAAGAAATTCCTGACCATTCGACTGACCCTATTTTGAGCTCCCCAAAACAACTGGTAGTCAACGCCGACGATTTCGGCTTCACGCCGGACGTGAACCAAGGCATCGTCGAAGCGCACCGCCGCGGCATTCTCACCGCCACCACCCTGATGGCCAACGGCGCGGCGTTCGAGGACGCCCTGCGCCTGGCGCGCGAAACCCCTTCGCTCGACGTCGGCTGCCACCTGGTGCTGATTAGCGGACAGTCGCTCTCCACCGGCAAGCCCCTGCCGCTCACCGTGCCGCAATTGATCGCCGCCATGGCGCGGCGCCAGATTCGCGTGTATGACGAGCTGCGCGCGCAGGTGCGGCGCATCGTGGACGCGGGCATCCGTCCGACGCACCTGGACACTCACAAGCACACGCACCTGGCGCCGCCGGTGCTGGATGCGGTGGCGCGCTTGGGTGAGGAGTTCGATATTCCCTGGGTGCGCCGCCCTTTCGATTTCCCGCTGAACGCGCGCCGCGGCGCGGTCCCCCGCGCGGAGCGGATCGTGGGCGCCGCGCTGGGCCTGCTGCGCCGCAGGTTCCACCACGTCCTGGAGAAGCACGGCCGCCGGACCACGGACCACTTCGCGGGCTTCCAGATCACCGGCCGTTTCCGCACCGCCGGCCTGGTGGATCTGCTGGACGCCGTTCCGGACGGCAGCACGGAATTGATGTGCCACCCAGGCCGGTGCGGCGAGGCCTTGCGCCATGCGCGCACGCGCCTGAAAGAGAGCCGCGAGCACGAGTTGGAGGCGCTGGTAGCGCCGGAAGTGCGCCAGGCGCTCGAGCGGAACGGCATCGAGCTGGTGAATTACGCCGGACTTGAGTTTTATTGATGGCGCGCCCTGTTGGCGGTCATGACGAAGCGCAAGCCAAGCACGAGCAGAAGACAGACACCTGCAAGGATAGGCCAGAGGAGTGGGATCGATGAAACACCGTGCAGGATCAAACGGTATGAGACCCCTGTAGCGATAGCCACCGCCATCGCCATCAAGAGAAAGCCGATAGGAATATAGAGGAGGATTTTGTTCTTGGCGGTCATCTGCCGCCCCCGCCTTGGGGCGCGGTACAGGTATAGTACCATTTGGCTTGGCGCCGCGCAGTCACGAGTTCAGCCCCATCTCCGTCAAGCACGCGTCCCACGGATCGCCCTCTCAAACCCCGGCAGCGCCCGCTCAATGTCCCCCCGCGCAATGGTCAGCGACAGCCGCATGTACCCTCCGCGGCCGAAGCCCGACCCCGGCACCGCCAGTATCCCCTCGTTTTGCAGCAGGCGGATGAACGCCAGGTCGTCGGGAATCGGCGTCCTGGGGAACACGTAAAACGAGCCTTGCGGGCGCGGCGCGTCGTAGCCCATCGAGTTCAGCGCGTCGCACAGCAGATCGCGCTTGGCTTGGTATTGGCCCACATCCACGGCCGCGTCGGGGACTTCGGCCACCACCCATTGCCAGATCGCCGGCGCGTTGACGTAGCCCAGGATGCGGTTGGCGAAAGTGCACGCGTTGACCAGCGCCGCGGCTTCCGCAAGGTGCGGCGGGATGGCCAGATAGCCGATGCGCTCGCCCGCCACCGCCATCGCCTTGGACCATGACCACGCCAGCACCGCGCGGCCGATGATGCTCAGAGTCTCGGGCGGCGCGGCTCCGTCGAAAATCAGCGGGCGGTAGGGCTCGTCGCTGATCACCAGCACCGGCTCGCGGATGATGCCGTTCAGCTCGCGCAGCACCTCCGCGCCGTAGACCGCGCCGGTCGGGTTATTCGGCGAATTCAGGATGAGCGCCTTGGTGCGCGGCGTCAGCGCGGCCGCGATGCGCGCGATGTCGGGCTGGAAGCTCTCGCCGGTTTCCACCGCCACCACGCGGCCGCCGTGATTCTCGATATAGAAACGGTACTCGGGAAAGTAAGGGTTCAGGACAATGACTTCGTCGCCCGGATCGAGGATCGACTTGAGTACCGTGTTGATGGCGCCGGCGGCCCCGACCGTCATGATCACATCTTTGCCGGTAAAGGGCACTCCAGTGCGCTCGGCCAGCCGCTTGGCGATGGCCGCGCGGACTTCGGGAAAGCCGGCGTTGGGCATGTAGCCGTGGCTGCGCGGACGGTTTTCCGCCACCACGCGCCGCAGTGCCGCGATCACCGCCTCGGGTGGCTCCACGTCGGGATTGCCCAGCGTGAAGTCGAAGACGTTCTCCGCGCCGCGCTCCCGGCGAAGCTGGATGCCGATCTCGAACATGCGGCGGATCCACGAAGCGCGTTCCATCTGCTCCGCGATCACCCGCGAGACGCTCATAGCTCGACGTCGGGCAACACGTTGATGCCGGCCGCGCGCAGATGCTCGATGGCCACATCGGGACGGTCGAACCGGAAGATCAGGATCGCCCGGCCTTCCCGCCCGAACGTGAAGGCGTACATATACTCGATATTCACGCCGCTCGGCTCGAGCGTTTCCAGCAAGCTGGCCAGGCCGGCGGGACGGTCCTCCACTTCCACCGCCACCACCTCGGTCACGTTGACCACATACCCGGCTTGCTGCAGCAGTTCCCGGCCCTTCTCCCAATCGGAAACAATCAGCCGCAGGATTCCGAATTGCTGCGTATCCGCCAGCGTCAGGGTGCGGATGTTGACCCCCGCGCGGGCCAGCAGGCGGCAGGGTTCCACGGCCTTGCCCGGACTGTTTTCGAGGAACAGGGAGAGCTGATGGATTTTCATGGTTCCCTCCGGTCGATCACTCTCTTGGCTTTGCCTTCGCTGCGCTGGATGGTGTGGGGCTCCACCAGCCGCACGCTCACGCGCAGCCCCAGCGTGTGGTCCAGCGCATCCACCAACCGCTCCTGCAAGCCCTCCATCGCGCCCACTTTGTCGCTGAAGAATTCCGGCGTGACCTCCACCTGGACCTCCATCGCGTCCAGCCCCTTCAGCCGCGTGAGGATGATCTGATAGTGCGGCAGCGTGCCTTCCACTTCGAGCAGCGCGGCTTCAATCTGGGACGGGAATACGTTCACCCCACGGATGATGAACATATCGTCGCTGCGCCGCGAAATCCGAGCCATCCGCCGCAGCGTGCGGCCGCAGCCGCAGGGCTGGGCGATCAGGCGCGTGATGTCGCGCGTGCGGTAGCGGATCATCGGCATGGCCTGCTTGCTGAGCGTGGTCAGCACCAACTCGCCCTCCGCGCCGTCCGGCAGCGGCTCGCCACTTTCGGGATCGACGATCTCGGGGTAAAAGTGGTCCTCGAAAATGTGCAGGCCATCCTGGCAGGAACACTCGATGGCCACTCCCGGCCCCACGATTTCGGACAGCCCGTAGATGTCGAAAGCCTGGATGCCGCCTTCTGTCTGGATGTGGCGGCGCATGGAATCGGTCCACGGTTCGGCGCCGAAAATGCCCGCGCGCAGCGGCAATTCGCGGATGCTGACGCCCAATTCGCCCGCGCGCTCCACCAGGTGAATGAAATAGCTGGGGGTGCAGCAGATGGCCGTCACGCGGAAATCGCGCAGCACCATGATCTGGCGGTCGGTATTGCCGCCCGAGATCGGAATCACCGTGGCGCCCAGCGCTTCGGCGCCGTAATGCGCTCCCAGACCGCCGGTGAACAGGCCGTACCCATAGGCGTTCTGCACCACGTCGCCGTGCGTCAGCCCGCAGGCCGCGAAAGCGCGGACCATCACGTTGGTCCATACCTCCAGGTCCTCGCGCGTGTACGCCACCACGATCGGTTTTCCGGTGGTGCCGCTCGAAGCATGCAGCCGCACCACTTCGCTCATGGGGCTGGCAAACAGGCCGAAGGGATAGGTGTCCCGCAGATCGGCCTTGGTGGTGAAGGGAAACCGTCCCAGGTCGCTCGGGTCGCAAAGGGACTCCGGACCGAGACCGCGCTCGTCCATGCGGGTCCGGTAGAGCTGCACATTTTGATAAGCGCGCGCCGCTAACGCGCGCAATCGCGCCAACTGCAACTGGCGCATCTGCGCGAGCGGCAGATAGTCGGGCGCGCTGACTTCAAGAAAACTCATAATCTTGCGTTCCGGCCGGCGGCGCGGCCGGCGAAGCAAGATTGTAGCGCCCGGCCTCCAGGCCGGCAACACTCGCTATAATCTTGTGTCGGATAAACTGCTCCGTAAAGGCTGCCTGGTTTCATATGACGCCTACGACCATCGGTCGGCCGGCCACATCGCACTGTCGCTGGACGATCTGCGCGCTTCTTTTTTTCGCCACCACCATCAACTACGTGGATCGCCAGGTGCTCAGCCTGCTGGCGAAGACGCTCGAAACCTCCATCGGGTGGAACGATATCGAATACAGCAACATCACCACCGCGTTCGTGGCGGCGTATGCTATCGGCCTGCTGGGGACCGGGCGGTTGCTGGACAAGTTCGGCACGCGCATCGGCTTTTCGGTGGCCGTTACGGTGTGGAGCTTCGCGGCCATGGCGCACGCGGCCGCCACCACCGCCTTTACGTTCGGAATTGCGCGGGCCTTCCTTGGGTTGGGGGAGGCGGCCAACTTCCCGGCTTGCAACAAGACAATAGCCGAGTGGTTTCCCAAGAAGGAGCGGGCGCTGGCTTTCGGCATCTTCAATTCGGGGGCGAATGTGGGCGCGACCGCGGCGATTCTGATGGTGCCCTTCCTCTACCGTCGTTTCGGTTGGCAATCGTGTTTCATCAGCACCGGGGCGCTAGGGTTTATCTGGCTGGCGTTCTGGGCGTTGATATACAGGAAGCCCGCCGATCATGCCAGTGTCTCGCACACCGAATTGGCGCTGATTCAAAGCGACCCCCCCGACCGGACCGAGAACGTGTCGTGGCGCCGCCTCCTGCCGCACAGGGCAACGTGGGCTTATTCGCTCGGAAAGTTCATGACCGATGGCGTCTGGTGGTTTTACCTGTTCTGGCTTCCCAAGTACCTTCAGGAAACCTTCGGGCTGACCCTGAATGCCATCGTGATCCCGGTGCTGGTGGCTTACAATGTGTCGAGCGTCGGCAGTATTGCAGGCGGCTGGCTGTCCTCGAGTTTGATCGAGAGAGGCTGGAGCGTGAATGCGGCGCGAAAGACGGCGATGCTGATTTGTGTGCTGTGCGTGCTTCCAGTCTTCTACGCGCCGTTTTCAAAGAGCATGTGGCTGGTAGTGGGACTGGTCAGCCTGGCGATGGCGGCGCACCAGGGCTGGTCTGCCAACCTTTTCACCATTGCCTCGGATATGTTCCCGAGGTCGGCCGTGGGCAGTGTCACGGGGATTGGCGCCACGATGGGGGCGGTCGGCGGCCTGTTGTTGCAGAAGGCCGCCGGTTACATCGTGACCTGGACCCACAGCTACTTCCTGTTGTTCATGATTTGTGGCTCCGCGTATGTGATTGCGCTGGCGATTGTCCAATTGCTGTCGCCCAAGCTGGCTCCGGCAGAGCTGGATGGAGTGATAACATTGCCTTGACGTGACGATCCAGCCGGCGAGCGACCGCTCGCTTTTCATCTCGTTCGGCGACGAAATCTCGATCGCGGCGCACCACCAGGTGTCGCGTCTCACCCGGGCCCTGGAGGGACAGCGCGGCGTCCTGAATCTGCACCCTGCATTCGCATCCGTCCTCATCGATTTCGACCCCCGGCTCCGCAGCCACGCGGATATCGAAGCTCTGGCGCGCGAGCGCATGGAGACCGCCCGCGACGAAGCCCGCCCAGCCCGCCTGGTGGAGATCCCCGTCTGCTACGGAGGCGAATTCGGCCCCGACCTGGAAGACGTGGCGCGCCACGCCGGCCTGGCCCCCGAGCGCGTCGTCGAGTTGCACGCCGCGGCGGATTACCTGGTCTATTTCGTGGGGTTCTCAACCTGCTTCCCGTACCTGGGCGGTCTTCCGCCCGAGCTCGCCACGCCGCGGCTTTCCGCGCCGCGGAAACTCGTGCCCGCCGGCAGCGTGGCCATCGGCGGCAGCCAGGCCGGCATCTACCCGCTGGCGTCGCCCGGCGGTTGGCGGATCGTCGGACGCACGCCGCTCCGCCTGTTCGATCCCCAGTCTTCGCCGCCACCGCTGCTGCGCATGGGCGACCGCGTGCGATTCGAACCCGTCCAACCGCTCTCTGACGTTCGCGGCTCTGAACCGCATTCCGAGCCGCGAACGTCAGAGAGCGGTATTCGCGTGGTCTCCCCCGGCCTCCAAACCACCGTCCAGGACCTGGGCCGCTTTGGCTACGCGCACTTCGGCGTCTCCGCGTCCGGTGCCGCCGACCCCCTGTCCCTTCGCGCGGGCAACCTCCTGGTGGGGAATGCGGAGAACGCCGCGGCGCTCGAAATGACGCTGGTGGGCGGATCTTTCGAGTTCGAAACGGACGCCGTAATTGCGCTCACCGGCTCCGATCTCGGCGCCGGCCTGCCGCTGTGGACCGCCGTCGAGATCAAGGCCGGACAAACCGTGCGCTGTGGCGCCACTCGTTCCGGGGCGCGTGGTTACCTGGCGGTGCGCGGCGGCATCGGCGTGCCAATGGCGATGGGCAGCGCATCCGTCCACGTCATGACGGGAGTGGGTGGCCGTGCGTTGCGCGCCGGCGACGTGCTTCCCATCGGCGATGCGGCCATCCGCCGGCCGCGCACGGTGCCGCGCCGCGCGCCGTTGTTCGCGAGCGCCGGCCCGCTGCGGGTCACCCCGGGACCACAGGCGCACTGGTTCTCCAACGAGCTCTACGCCGCCGCGTATCAAGTGGCCGAGGAATCCAACCGCATGGGGCTACGTCTGCGGGGGCGGCCCATTCCCAGCCCGGCGGGCCACATGCTCACCGAGGGCGTACCGCTGGGCGCCATCCAGGTGCCACCCGACGGCCAGCCGATTATTCTCTTCGTCGAGCACCAGACCACCGGAGGGTATCCCAAACCCGCCAACGTAATCTCCGCGGATTTTTGGCGTCTCGGACAATTGCGGCCGCGCGACGAAGTGTGCTTCGAGCGCATCACCCTAGAGCAGGCGCTGGACTTGCTGCGCGAGCAGGAGCAATGGCTGTATGCTCTGGTGTGAAGCATGATTCTCGATCTCAACTGCGACATGGGCGAGCTGGAAGACGCCCGGCATGAAGCCGCGCTGATGGAGTACGTCACGTCCGCCAACATCGCCTGCGGCGGCCACGCCGGCGACGAGGCCGCCATGGAGCGCACGGCGCGCCTGGCCATCGCCCGGGGCGTGCGCATCGGAGCGCATCCCGGCTATCCGGATCGCGCCAATTTCGGGCGAGTCGAGATGCCCATGCCCGCCGCCGCAATCGAGCGCACCGTGCGCCGGCAGATCGAGCTGCTCGACGCCGTGGTGCGCAGCCTCGGCGGCCGCATCGTTCACGTGAAGCCCCACGGCGCGCTCTACAACGTGGCCGTGCGGAATACGGAAGTGGCGCGCGCCATCGCCGGCGGGGTGGCGGCGTGGGACCCGCGCGTCACCCTCTACGGCCTGGCCGGCTCCCCCATGCTGGACGTTTGGCGTCAAATGGGGATGGAGGTGGCGGCGGAGGCCTTCGCCGACCGGCGCTACGAACCCGATGGCACGCTGCGCCCGCGCAAGTTCGCCGACGCCCTCATCACCGATCCGCGCGAGGCCGCCGCACAAGCGCTGCGTTTCGCGCGCGAGGGCAAAGCCCAGACCATCTGCGTCCACGGCGATACCCCCGGCGCCGTGGACATCCTGAAAGCCTGCCGCGAGGCGCTACCATACCAGTAATGAGGCTGTTCCTGGTTCTCGCCGTTGCCGCTCCGCTGTTCGCGCAGACGCCCTGCCCCTACCAGCTTTCACCTTTGCCTTCGCAGCCGTTCAACATCCCGGCGGTTTCTTATACCACAGGCCAGGTCACGGTCTACGCTGGTTACGACTGCACTTGGACCTACAGCACGGATTCTCCCTCATGGATCTCGTTCGTGTCCGGGTCCCAGAACGGGACGGGGACCGGACCTGGCACGATTGGTTTTAGCGCGTCAGCCAACGTAGCCCCCAACTCGCGCTCGGCCAAGATCATTGTGACTGGCTCCGGCACGACCGGCAACGTCCTTACCGTGACCGTTAACCAGGCTGGAGCTGTTTGCGCCATCACCCTGCCGCAGCCTTCCGCCAGTATCGGTGTGAGCGGCGGCATCGGCTCTTTTCCGGTGCAGGCGAACTGCACGTGGAGCGCCCGCGGCCAGTCCTGGATTGCGGTCACGGTACCCCCCAACACCAGCGGCACAACCAATGGAACCGTCAATTACACCGTGGCGGCGAACCCCTGCGCCCCCCAGCGCACCGGCGCAGTCTCCGTCACGAGTTTCACGGTAAACCAACAGTTTCAGATCAACCAGGACGGTTCCCCGGGCAACTTCGCGATCTCCCCTACCAGTGCCACGGTTCCGCCGGCGGGAGTGACTCTCAATACGCTCAACGTGGCCACCGGAGCCGGTTGCCCCTGGACCACCACCGTGGACGTGAGTTGGATCACGATCCTTTCGGGCAAGTCGGGCGCCGGCAACGGCGGCATCGGCTATAGCGTGCCGGCCAATTCCGGACCGCAGCGCGTCGGCCACATCACCGGTCAACCGGGGCCATGGGTGATCACGGTCACCCAGCAGGCTTTGCCGCCTCCCGTCGTGCAGTTGAACGCGATGGTGAACGCCGCCAGCAACGTGGCGGGCGCCGTGTCGCCGGGGGAAATCGTGACGCTCTACGGCGCCAACATCGGCCCCATAAGTCCCGCCAGCTTCCAGGTCAACGCGGACGGTACCTACGCGAAATCGCTCGGCGGCACGCGGGTGCTGTTTGACGGCGTTCCCGCCGGCATAATTTACGCCTCCGCGGTCCAGGTCAACGCCGTATCGCCCTACGGCCTCGCCGGCAATGCCACAACCCAGGTGCAAGTGGAGTATCAGGGCGTGCTTTCCAACGCCATATCCGTTCCCGTGCAAGCCGCGCACCCCGGCCTCTTCACGGTGGACGCCTCGGGGCTCGGCGGCGGCGCCATTCTCAACCAGGATTATTCCCTCAACGGCGGCCTCAACCCCGCGCCGCGAGGCTCCTTTGTGATGATCTACTGCACCGGCGGCGGTGTTACCACTCCGCCGAATGTGGACGCGACTATCACGCCTGCGCCTCCACCCCTATATCTACTCACAACTAGCCCCGTGTCCGTCACCATTGGCGGGATCACGGTGACGCCGGTCTCCTACAGCGGCGCCGCGCCGTCCCAGATTGCCGGACTGACTCAAATCAACGCGCAGGTTCCAGCCGGTGTAACTCCGGGGACGAAGGTGCCCGTGATTGTGACGATCGGGACTTGGCAGAGCCAACCTGGCGTGACCATGGCCGTGCAATAGCGTAATCCCTACCGCGGGGGCGCATCCGCGGCTATCGGTCTGAGCAGTAAATCCTGGAAATCGAAACTGAAATCGGTCAGCGGCGAAACCGACGCCATCTTCACCTCGTCAATCGAGCCGTCCGGCTTCAAGGAGAACGTCACATACGCATCGGCCGCCAGCGTGCGGTCGCGCCAGCGGGCCACAAATGTGTCGTACTGCCAGTGCTCCAGGTCGCCCGTGAGTTGACGCGTGTGCGTAAAGGAAATCGTCAGCTTGCCGCCGTGCTGCTCAATCGCCACGTCCCCGTACCACGCATCGCGATAGCGCCCGGCATAACCCGCCAGCGGCAGCGAAGGCCGCGATGTCGCGTTCCGTTTGGACGCCGCTTGTTTCACGGTTTCCTCCGCGCCGGCTTCTCCCATATTGGCCTGGGCCAGGAATGGAGCCACCCAATCGGTCTCGGGCGCGCCCAGGTAGCGATCCAGAATGGTGTAGGTCACGGCTTGGAAAGCTCCGTCGGCTTCCTGGTTGGTGAGCACCACGATTCCCAGCTTCAAGTCCGGGACCATGGTCACACGCGAAACGTATCCCGAGAGGCCGCCCGTGTGAGACACGATCTTCTTCCCCCGGTAGTCGCTCAAAAACCAGCCCAGTCCGTAGGCGCTGAAGTTGGGACGCAGCGCGGCCAGGGCCGCCGACGCGCCGATCGGGATAATGGTCTGAGCCGACCACATCTCTTTGGACTGCGCCTCGCTGAACAGCCGCGAGCTTCCCATGTCGCCGCGATTGAGTTGCACCGTCACCCACTTCGCCAGGTCTGCCACACACGAATTGATGGCGCCCGCCGGGGCGTTGTTGTCGACGTCCTCATGCGGCAGCGGCTCCAGTTTGCCGCCGGCCTTGGAGTGCGGTATGGCCACGTCGCCGGCGGCCTTGAGCGCCTGCGTGCTGGCATTCGTCGAGGTCATGCCCAGCGGAATGAAGATGCGCTCCTTAACGAAGCTGTCCCAGCTCTTTCCGGTGACCGCCGGAATGAGCTGGCCCGCCACCAGATACAGCAGGTTGTCATACGCGTACCGGCTGCGGAAACTGGTGGCCGGCTTGACGAACCGCAGCCGCCGGATAATCTCTTCGCGGCTGAGGTCGCTGGGCGGGAAGAACATCAGGTCGCCCGCGCCCAGCCCCAGCCCGCTGCGATGCACCAGCAGGTCCCTGACGGTGAGCTCGCGGGTGACGTACGGGTCGTACATCTGGAAACCGGGCAGGTGCTGGATCGCCGCGTCGTCCCACCGGAGCTTGCCCTCGTCCACCAGCATGGCCAGCGCCGCCGCCGTGAAGGCCTTGGTATTCGAGGCGATGCGGAAGAGCGAGTGGGCCGTCACCGGCGCCGGCTCGCCCAATTTCCGCACTCCGTAGCCTTTGGCGAGGACCACGTTGCCGTCCTTGACGATGGCCACGGCGATCCCTGGAACCTCAAACTCCTTGCGGGCGCGTTCCACCACTTGGTCGACGTAGTCCTGTGCGGGGCAAACCGCCGCAGCCACGAGCAGCCCGGCAAAGACACGAAGCGCGCTAGGACCTGTCACGCAACAACTTCTCATAGACCTCCCTCTTTGACATCCCGCGCCGCCGCGCCACTTGTTTGATGGCGTCCATGCGCGGCGTTCCGGCCCGCATCAGCGCGCCCACGGCTTCATCCACCGGCGTGTCGTCCGGAGCCGGCCCCGAAGCCCGCCCGACCAGCACCGTCATCTCGCCTTTCACCGCTTCGCGCTCCGCCAGTTGCGCGCGAATCTGGGCCGCCGTGCCGCGCAGAAACTCCTCGTGGATCTTGGTCAGTTCCCTCGCCACCACCACGGGCCGCGGCCCCAGGGCCTTCTCGATGGCCTCCAATGCTTCCAGAATGCGATGCGGCGCCTCGTAAAAGATGAGCGTGGCATGCTCTTCCGCCAGCGCCGCCAGCGTCTTGGCCCGCTGTCCCGGCTTGGACGGCAGAAACCCGCAGAACCGGAACGTCTCGGTTGGCAGTCCCGAGGCCGCCAACGCCGCCAGCACCGCCGAAGCCCCCGGCACCGGCTGCACCGGAATGCCGCTTTCGATGGCCGCCCTTACCAGCCGGTACCCCGGGTCGGATACCAGTGGCATCCCCGCGTCGGACACCAGCGCAATCGCCGCCCCGGCGCGCAGCCGCTCCGCCAACTCCCCGGCCCGCTCCACCTCGTTGTGCTCGTGATAGCTGACGGTGGGGGTCCGGATGTCATAGTGATCCAGCAGCGTGCGTGTGTGCCGCGTGTCCTCGCAGGCGATCAGGTCCGCCTCCTTCAGCACCCGCACCGCGCGGTAGGTGATGTCTTCCAGATTCCCGATGGGCGTCGCCACCAGATAAAGCAGGCCGGCCATTCCTTGAGTATAGAGGCAGGGCCACGGACCCATCCCCCATGGGAGTCGAGCCAAGCTGATAAAGGGTGGTGGACCGTTTCCTGCGGGGCGTAGCGGCTGCCGGCCCTTCTAAACCCTGCGGCACCAGGGGAGGATCTGTCGGTTGACCGCTTGGCCAGTCACATGGAAAATGCGTCGCAAGCGTCCGCCGTTCCCTGCAACTCAGTGGCTTTCGTCCTTGTCGCGGGGCCAAAGTTTACCGGATGCGGAATTGAATGGCCGCTCTCTCGCCGGTGTCGGCGATAACGAGCCGCACCGCTTCAGAACCCCAAGCTTTTCAGAGCTTCCCGTTCCCGCTCAAAGTCTTCCATGGTGTAGTCCTCATAGACGTTGTGAGCCTTCAGGAAGCCGTCGATCTCGTAGCCGGTTTCAAAGCCAAGCAAGCGCCGCAGATCTGGCTTATTGAGGTGACCTAGCCTGTATTCTTCCGCCAACAAGGCCTCCAGGGCGCGGCGGGAGAGATCATGGTTCACGGCCTCGCCAAGCCGTTCGGCGATGTCNNGATGTCGTCGGGAATGTGGACCGTGAGCTCCATGCCTTTTACCTTACCTTGCGCCGCCTCAGGCGTCAACCAACATAGCGATACACAACTTGCTCGACCGGCCGCCAATTTGACCTGATCTGGACGCTGCCCCTCAACCCCCTGGCCCCGAC
>PMYB01000211.1 GCA_003170915.1 Bryobacterales bacterium
TGCGAGTGGCAATCGATGATGCCCGGAATCACGTACTGGCCGCCGGCGTCGATGATTTTCGCGCCCGCCGGCTCCATGACCTTCTCGCCGACCTCGGCGATCTTCCCGTTTTTCACCATGATCGAGCCTTTGAGCGTGCCCTTGGTCACGGTCATGATGGTGGCGTTCCGAATCACCGTGGTTTGGGCGCCCAGGGGCGCCAGGGCAATCGATGCCGCCAGCAATATCTTGATCTTTGTCATTGGTTCACCCCCGGCGCTTCGGTCACTGGTCCGCGGCCTCCCGTGGCCGGCGTTTCCGCCGCGGGCGTGTACTTCCTGCCGTCGACGAAAATGAATTGGACCCTGGTTTGGTCGTCGAACAATTCGCCTTTGGTGACCACCAGGTTTGCGATCTTGCCTTTCTCGATGCTGCCCAGCCGGTCGGCCACGCCGTACATCTCGGCGGGTGAAAGCGTCAGAGCGCGCAACGCGTCCGCGCGCGAGAGGCCGGCGTCGATGGCCTTCTTCACGGCCCGCTGCAAGTCGCGAGGCTGGTCCAGACCGTCGGAGTAAAGCGCGAATGCCACGCCCGCTTTCTTGAGCAGCCCGGGCGCCGACGCCGCCTGGTCGCGCGTCTCGAGGGTTCGCAGGCTGTCCACATCTTCCGGATTGGCATCGCGCGACGCCTCCGGCCAGTGCAGACTCACCAGCACCGGCGCGCCCGCCTTCTTCAGCAGGTCCGCGGCCTCGGGCCGATAGCCTTCCCGCGCGCCGTAGAGGATGGCCCGCTGCTTCAACTCCGCCGCGAATCGCAGCATGCGGTCGATCTCCACCAGGCGGTTGGCCGGCAGTAGAATCTGCTTCGATTCCAGCACCCCCTCCAGCGCCCGGTCGTACTCCGGCCGCGTCATCCCGCGAGGATCGCGCGCGTAAGCTTCCTTCACCAGCTTGTAATGTTCGGCATCCAGATAGATCTGCCGGACGTAGGCGATCGCGCCCATCAGCGACCCCGGGAAGCCGCCCCCCATCCCCCCGCCAAATCCGCCGCCGCGCGAGAGCGAAATGTACTGTCCCGCCGGCGAAGCCACTACCATCTCGCCCGGCTTCTGGCCGGAGAGCAGGTCGATTACCGCTCCCTGGCCGGCAAAAATACCGGTCGTCGGGAAGGTTACCGCCGTGGTGAAGCCGGCGCTGCGCGCCGTTTCGATGCGTCGGTCGGTGGGCGAAATCTCGTCGGCCGCCTTGAGCCAGCTCGTGGTGGCCGGCCGATCCTCCGGGCCGCGCGCGCGCGTCGAAGCGGCGGCTTGGGCGGTGGGAGCCGCGGGCGTCGCCGGAGTCGCCGTGGTCGTTGTAGTCTGGCCGCGTCCGCCTCGTCCGGCAGTCGCGGTGGCCGCCGCGGGCGCCGCACCCGGCATGCCCCAGGTGCTCAAACCATCGATCAAGCCCGGGTAGACGATGAGGCCCTCGCCCTCCACCACCATGGCATCGGGCGGGACTGCCACATTCGCCCCGACGGCTTCAATCAGTCCGTGGCGCAGGACCACCGTACCCTTATCGATCGCGGGGCCGCTAACTGTCACAATCCTGGCGTTGCGGACCGCCGCTCCTGGGCGGCGGCGCACGCACACAAAAGGAGCAGCGCTGTTAGTGGTGTTTTCATATGCTAATGGGCCTATTATACTGGGACTTGCCCAGAGATAAGCAGGTCCGCTACCGCGATGCCGGCGTGAATATCGACGAAGCCGGCCGCGCCGTTTCTTCCATCCGGAAACTTGCCCGGCAGACGTTCACTCCAGGCGTGCTCACCGACATCGGCACGTTCGGCGCGTGCTACCAACTCGCCGGTTTTCGCAAGCCCATCCTGGTCAGCTCGGCCGATGGCGTGGGCACCAAACTGAAGATCGCGTTTCTCACCGGCCGGCACGACACCGTGGGCGAAGACCTGGTGAACCATTGCGTCAACGACATTGCCGTGCAGGGCGCGGCGCCGCTGTTCTTCCTGGATTACTTCGCCGTGGGCAAGCTGGACGCTCGAGTGGCCGCGGCCGTGGCCTCGGGGATCGCGCGCGGGTGCCGGCAAAATGGCTGCGCGCTGATCGGCGGCGAGACCGCCGAGATGCCCGGCCTGTATGCCGAATCCGAATACGACCTGGCCGGCTTCATCGTGGGCGCCGCCGAACGCTCCGAACTTCTCACTGGCGCCCGCATCCGTGCCGGCGATGTCCTGCTCGCGCTGCCTTCGACGGGGCTGCACACCAACGGTTATTCGCTGGCGCGCAAACTGCTGTTCGACACGGCGGGCTATGGTCCCAAGACGCTGCTCCCCGAAGTTGGCGCAACCGTCGGCGATGCGCTGCTGGCCGTGCACCGCAGCTACCTGAAGCCGATCCGCGCCTTGATGGCCGCGGCCCTGCTGCGCGGCGCCGCCCACATCACCGGCGGCGGGATCACCGACAACACCCCGCGCATGTTGCCCGCGGGCCTGGCGGCGGCCATCGACACAACCCGCTGGCGCATTCCGCCGCTGTTCGAGGTGCTGCGCCGCATCGGCAACATTCCCCTTGACGACTACCGCCGCACGTTCAACCTGGGCGTGGGCATGATACTGGCCGTTCCCGCGCGCCGCGCGGCCCGCGCCGAAACGGTGCTGGCGAAGCTGGGCGAATCCCCGTTCCGCGCCGGCGAAGTAGTCGCGCAAAAGCGGGGCTACCCCCGCGTGGAGTACCGATGAAACGTCTCGGCATTCTGATCTCCGGCCGCGGTTCGAATTTCGAGGCCATCGCCGATAGCATCGCCGCCGGCGAGTTGGAGGCGTCGATCGCCGTGGTCGTCGGCAATCGCCCCGAGGCGCGCGGCCTGGAAACGGCCCGCCAGCGCGGCTTTAACGCGGTGTGCATTCCTTCCAAAGGCCTCGACCGCGAAGTCTACGACCGCATGCTTCTGGCAGAACTCCGCCAGCACGGCGTGGAGTTGGTCTGCCTGGCCGGTTTCATGCGCCTCCTGAGCGCCACTTTCATCCGGGAATATCCCAACCGCATCCTCAACATCCATCCTTCCCTGCTCCCGGCCTTCCCGGGCCTGGACGCGCAACGTCAGGCGCTCGAGCACGGCGTCAAGATCACCGGGTGCACGGTTCATTTTGTGGACGAGTACCTGGATGCCGGCCCCATTATCATTCAGACCCCCGTTCCGGTAATGGACGGCGACACGGTGGAGACGCTCTCGGCGCGGATTCTCAGGGAGGAACACCGCATCTACTCCGAAGCGATCCGCATCGTGCTGGGCGGGGACTACCGGATCGAAGGGCGGCGAGTGGTTCTGGGCTAGCCATTGAGGCGGCGCTCTTTGGCTGCGGCGCGCATCGCGAGGAAAGCCGAAAGTTTCATGGGCGGGCCGGGACCGGCTTCCAACTGGCGCTCCACGGCCTTCTGATACTGCCGCAAGATCTCCAAGCGCCGGCGCCGGTCCAAGGGGCAACTCTCGATATCCAGCAGAAGATCCATCTCCCATGGCTGAAACACGTTGCGCGTAATGGCCCCGCGCATGAGATCCCCCATCAGCCGGTTGAACCGGTTGAGCATCAACTCCCGCTCGACGAGGTCGTCCGCCTCCGTCATGTTTCACTAATCGGCGGCTTCCGGCAGAAGCATTAGGGTGGCTTCCCGCTGGTATCATGGATCTCGATGAACCTTGCTGTTGCGAGCGACCATGGCGGCTTCCCGCTGAAGGCCCGTGTGATTGAGGAGCTGCGCAAAATGGGCCACCAGGCGGCCGACCTGGGCACGGACTCCACCGAGGCCGTGGACTACCCCGACTATGCGCGCGCCGTGGCTCAGGCCATCCTCGAAGGTCGGGCCGAGCGGGCGGTCTTGATCTGCGGCAGCGGCGCTGGGGCCTCGGTGGCCGCCAACAAGTTTCGCGGAATCCGCGCCGCCACCTGCCACGACAGCTACTCCGCGCGGCAGTCGGTAGAAGACGACGACGTGAACGTGCTGTGCCTGGGCGCGCGTGTGATCGGCCCCGAGTTGGCCGCCGACCTGGTGCGCGACTACGTGAATGCGCGTTTCTCAGGGGCCGAGCGCCACCGCCGGCGCCTGGCGGAAATCGCGGCTTTCGAAGCCAATTTCGGCAAGTGAACCATGGCTACCTTTCAGACGGACTTCCGTATCTCGACGCGGGGCCGGTGCGACGTGCTGGACATCACCCCGCAGGTTACCGGCGCCGTCTCCGCCAGTGGAATTCAGACCGGCATCGTCAATATCTCCGGGGTTGGCTCGACGCTCGGCATCACGACCCTGGAATTCGAGCCCGGCTGCGTGTCCGATTTGAAGCGCGCCCTGGAGAAGATCGCGCCTTCGAACACCGATTACGCCCACAACGCGCGCTGGGGCGACGAAAACGGCTACGCGCACCTGCGTAGCGCGCTGATGGGCACCGCCAAGAGTTTTCCCGTCGCCAGCGGCCGGGTTCTGATCGGGACCTGGCAACAGATCGTCCTGTGCGATTTCGACGACCGCCCGCGCGACCGCCAGGTGGTGGTGACGGTGGTGGGGGAATAGGGTCAACTCGGAGTTTCTTGTTTCTGCCTGATCTGGCCCAACTGGGCACACCGGCGGCAAGACGGCCGGCGCTACCCCGGCTCGCAGGCTTTCTGGAGCGCGGCGGCGAGGAGGTGCCGCTTCTCCGGCCCGAGCTTTTTCCCCTCCGCCGTGACGTAGAACACATCGATGGCTTTGTGCGCCTGGGTGTCGATCAGCACCACCTCGATGTTGCCGCCGTTGGAGGAAATCGCCGAGGCCAGGTCGTAGAGCAGGCCGGGACGGTCTTCGGCCACAATCTCCACCAGCGTCGCCGTGTGGCCGGCCTCCGAATCGAATGAGACTCTGGCGGGGATGCGCGCTTTGCGGCTGGGCAGCACGGGCTTGGGCCGGTTGCGCAGCAGCTCGCGAACGTCCGTCTTGCCCGCCAGCACACGCTCGGTGGTGGCGCGCAGGCGGTCGGCCTCCGTGGGATTCAGATCCAGCGTGCGCAAGGGATCGTCAAACGTAAACGTGTCGAGCACCAGACCGCGGCGGTTGGCAAATGCCTCGGCCTTGAGAATATTCATGCCGAAACTGGAAAGCGTTCCGGCCACCGAAGCGAACAGGAACGGGCGGTCGGCGGCCACCAGCGTCAGTTGCCACGCCGATTCCAGCTTGCGGATCTCCACCGCCGCCTTCCGGTCCCGCCTCTTTTCTTCGAGCGCCATGTGCTCGTCGATTTCCATCTCGGTATGGGTCCGCAGGTAGCGCGTGGGAAAGCCTTCCAGAAATGCGATCCGCTCGGGCGGGCCGGAGGGGATGGCTTCGATGCGCTCGGTTTCCAACTCGCGAGTCAGCTCGTTGTAGACCGCAAGGTAGAGCTGCCACAACTGCTCGGCGCGCCACGGCGTCATGACGTCGGGGTTGACGGCGCTGATGTCGGCGTAGGTCACCAGCGTCAGCGCCTTGAGGCGCTCGACGGTCTCCATCTGGTGCGCCACGTCGCGTATGGTCTGCGGATCGAACAGGTCGCGCGACTGCATCACGGCGGAAAGCTCGAGGTGCTTGCGGATCAGAAAGAGCGCGGTTTCGCGGTCCGCCGGCGGCATCTGGATGCGCGCCATGGCGTCTCGCGCCAGGCGCACGGAGGCATCCACGGGGCCTTCGCCCGGCACCCCTTTGCCCACATCGTGGAATAACAGCGCAAACATCACCACGGACGGCTGTTTCACTTCCGCCAGCAGATCGCTATAGCCCCCCGGCAGTTTCCTGAGGTTCTGCATAGTTACGAGCGTGTGCTCGTCCACGGTGTAGCGGTGATAAAAGTCGCGGACCACCAGGCATTCGATCCGCTCCATCTCCGGAAAAATGGCGGCCAGCACGCCGGTTTCGTGCATCGACCGGACGGCCAGCGGCGCGTCCGGAAGCGAGAGGATCTGGCTCAGCGCGAGCCATACGGGCCGCGGCTCGGCGAAGTGAGCGCGCAGAAGGGCGATTCGCGATTCGATGCGCTGCTCGGCCTCGAAGGAAAGACGAATGCCGTGGCGCGCCACGAATTCGAACAGGCTCAGCGCCAGTTCCGGCTCCACGTCCAGGCGTTGCGGCGCCCGGAAGTGGACGCGCTCCCGATGCACAATGAAATCGGCGTTCGAGACTCGCGAGCGCCAGTCGCGGAACTGCGCGAATAGCGAGCTGAATTGGGCCTCGCTCGAATCGAGGGCGCGAATGGCGGCGCGGTAAACCACGCGGGCGTGGCGATAGTACTCGCGCATCCATTGGGCGGCATCGCCCGCCCGCCATAGCTCCGCGATGCCGTCCTGGGCGTCGAAGGAAAGCGCGTTGTTGTCGCGCCCGGACTGGCAATGCAGATAGCACCGCAGCCGCCCCAGAAAGCGGAANNGCGGAAAGCGGCCTCCAGTTCCGCCGCCGCTCCGTCCCGCGTCCCATGCAGTTGATCCAGCCAGCAGACAAGCTGATGATCGCGCAGGCCCCCGGGAGTCTCCTTCACGTTCGGCTCCAGGTGATAGAACGTGCCCGCGTACTTCGCGTGGCGGGCGCGCGCCAGTTGCGCCAGGTTGCGCACCAGCGGCCCGCGGTTGCCGTGGATAAAGCGCGGCAGCTTTTCCGCCAGGCCGGCATAGAGCGCGCGGTCGCCGGTGAGGTAGCGCTGGTCGAGCAGGCTGACGTTCAGCTCGATGTTGCGGTCGTGAACCTCGGTGCACTCGGCGGGCGTCCGGACAGAGTGGCTGACGCGCAGGCCGGAGTCCCACAAGTGCCGGAGAAACGCCGCGATGGCGTCCTTCGAGGCCAGGGTCAGCTTCTCGGACTCGAACAGCAGCAGCAGGTCCACATCCGAGTACGGGAACAGCTCGCGGCGGCCATAGCCGCCCACCGCGAGCACGGCCAAACCGGCTGGCGCGGCTGGAATCAGCAGCCCCGCGGCGGCTTCAAGCACCAGGCGGTCCACCTGCGCGTTGCGCTCGGCCAGAGCGGTCGCCGCATCGCCGCTAGCGAGGAAGTCCCGTCGGATCGAGGCTAGTCCGTCGCTAGAGGGCCGATTCTCCACGATCGTCGTTCCGGATGCGTATGGCTTCGGCCACGTCGTAGACGAAGATCTTGCCATCGCCGATCTTGCCAGTGCGCGCGGCGGCGGTGAGGGTCTTGAGGACTTCTTCGAAGCGGCTGGAGGGCACCACCATTTCCAGCTTGACCTTGGGCAGCAGGTCCACGTTGTACTCCTGCCCGCGGTACACCTCCTTATGCCCCTTCTGACGCCCGTGACCACGCACCTCGCTGATGGTCATGCCGTCGATGCCGATGCCTTTCATGGCTTCCTTCACTTCGTCCAGTTTGAACGGCTGGATGATCGCCTCGATTTTCTTCATGTAGTAATCCTAACTCGCCTCCCGTTACGACTCGAAGATATACCCCTCTTCGCCGTGCATGCTGACATCCAGGCCCTCGATCTCTTGCGCCTTGCTGACGCGCAGCCCCACCGTCAAGTCGCAGATCTTCAGAATGATGAGCGTGCCGGCGATCGCCAGAACCCAGGCGATGCCGCAGCCGATGAACTGGTTGAGCACCTGCGCCCCGTTGCCGTCCACCAGGCCGAGGGGAAGCGCGCGTCCGGCGGCATCCTTCAAGCCGTCATTCACCACGCTGGTGGCGAAGACGCCGGTGAGCAAGGCTCCCAGCGTTCCACCGGCCCCATGCACGCCGAAAGCGTCCAGCGAATCGTCATACCCGAACCTGGCCTTGACGCGCGTGACCATCAGGTAGCACACCACGCCCGCGCACAGTCCGATAAGGAGCGCCGGAAACGGCTTGACGAAGCCCGACGCCGGCGTGATGGCCACCAGGCCCGCCACCGATCCCGAGATGCCGCCCAACACGCTGGGCTTGCCGCTGTCGAGCCATTCCGCGGCCACCCATCCGAGCGTGGCGGCGGCGGCGCCGAAATGCGTCGCCACGAACGCGCTGGTAGCCAGGCCCGAGGCCGCCAGCGCGCTGCCGGCATTAAACCCAAACCATCCCACCCACAACAGGCAGGCGCCGATGAAACTGATCACCAGGTTGTGCGGCTTCGACGGAAACTCGGGATACCCCACCCGCTTCCCCAGGTACAGCGCGCAAATCAGGGCCGAGACCCCGGAGGTAATATGCACCACCGTGCCGCCGGCGAAGTCGAAACAGGGAATCCGCCCGCCCAGGAAAGCGTTCAGCACCCCGCCCTTGCCCCACACCATGTGTGCCATCGGAAAATACACCAGGAAGCACCACAGCACAGTGAACAGCAGCATGGCGCTGAACTTCATGCGCTCGGCAAACGCGCCGCAGATCAACGCGGGGGTAATGATGGCGAACATCAACTGGTAAACCATGAAGGTTTGCTGCGGAATGGTGGCCGCGTAATCGGGATTGGGCGCGCTACCCACGTTGTTCAACATCGCGAAATGCAGGTTCCCCAGGAAAGGCGAAGGCCCGCCGAAGACCAGGCTGTAGCCCACCATCGCCCAGATCACCGTGACTACCGCCATGAGGATAAAGCTCTGCATCATGGTGCCGAGCACGTTTTTCCGCCGCACCAGCCCGCCGTAAAAGAGGGCCAGGCCGGGCCCCGTCATCATCAGGACCAGCGCGGCGCTGATCAGCATCCACGCATTGTCTCCGGCGCTTTGTGCGGACCTGGTGGCGGTTTCGAGAGCCGCCATTCTGGCTTGGATATCCGGGGTAGCCTGCGCCAACAAGGCCGCGGACGTGGAAAAAAGTGCAAGCGCACAGAGCTTGACTAGTTGTCTCATCGTGGGACCGATTGCGAACTGGGCTATCTAACCGATTGTCCCCCGGTGCTTTGGCCGCCCCAAGACGGAACTTTCTATGGGCCGGATTGGATTTTTTTATGGCTGGTCGAGGCAAGTGGGGCAGACTATCGTTTTCTGTGGTCCGCCAACCCCGCTGCGACGGGTCTTGGTGCTGCGACCGGCACGGCACGGGAGGAATTAAAACTCACCAGATCGGGACTCCCGGCGAGGCAGCTCGGACTTCATGAGATAATCCTTCGGTGGAGCGGACGTGTCGAGGACTGAAACCATGAAGCCACATTTCGACTTTTCCAAAGCGGAGCGAGGCAAGTTTTACCGGAAGGGAGCGCGCGTACGTCTGCCCATCTAACTCGACGGCCAGTTACAGAAGCGTTTAGAGCGCTCGCGCGGAAGAAGGGCCGGGACGTCGGCGACGTTGTAAGCGATCTCTTGACCAAGGACGTCGAGTTGCTTGAGGAATTGACGTGATTGCGGGCCGCAGTGGTTTTGGCTATTCGATCCGTTTTTTAGTCTGAGCTGCAGCCGCGAGCGCCTTCCCCTCTGATGTGATGGGCGTGTCGCGGGGGGAATCCGCGCAAACACATGGAAGTTGTTCCAGGATGCTGGCCGACTTCACAGGACTAATTACTGGGC
>PMYB01000203.1 GCA_003170915.1 Bryobacterales bacterium
CTTAGGTTAACGCTTATTCGGCTTGCGCCGTGGGCTAAGTTCCTTCGCCCTATCGGGCCCAACACCAAAGTGAATAGCATTGGGTTCAGCCGGAGATTAGGAAAAAACGAGATCATGGGGGTTCTCGTCTTCGGGAAAGGCGGGGCCAGGCTTGCCCGGACCAGTAACCAGAGGGCCTGTCACGTACTCGCCTTTCTTGGGCTCGCTGTAGGCCTGCTCGATGGCCCGGACAATCAGGGAACGGATCGAGGCTGGGGCCGTGCAGGTCATTGGGATGGTATGGACCAGCCTGCGGTTGAACAAGGAACCGATCCTTGCTATGGTAAGGATAGAGAGCCGGAAGCGCGCATGGCTAAGGTTACATCCAAATACCAAGTGACTTTGCCCAGGAGAATCGCGGAAACGTACCAGATCCGTCCTGGTGATGACATAGACTGGGTAGCGGCCGGCGAAGTGATTCGCGTGATTCCTCCAGGAAAACAGGCGGCATCACAGAGTCGAGAATCGCAACTCCGTTGGTTCGATCAAGCCACCGAACGCCACCGCAAGCGGGCATCGGCGCGTGCCACCGGGCGGTCTCGCAACCGAGGATGGAGCAGAGAGGATCTCTACAGGCGTGGCCGCTCTCGTTGACACCAAAGTCCTGGTCTATCGGTTCGATAGCCGGTTTGCCGAGAAGCAGAAGATTGCAACCCAGATTCTCAGGCGCGGCATCATCGAAGACTCTGTGCGCGTGCCGCATCAAGCGATCCTTGAGTTTGTGGCGGCGGTAACGCGCCCTATTCGGGGCCACGTGATCCTCAAACAAACCGACGCGCTGCGAGAAGCGGAAGAACTTCTGAAACAGTTCACCGTTCTTTATCCGAATGAGGCGATTCTCCGTGAAGCCGTTCGCGGATGCGCAGCGTACCAATTGAGCTGGTTCGACGCACACCTCTGGGCGTACGCGGAACACTATGGCCTACAGGAAATCCTCACAGAGGATCTTCAGCATGATCGGCTTTATGGCACGGTCCGCGCCGTGAACCCCTTTATCGGCTTACTTTAGGTCCACATGGGCAGGCTAAAGCATGCCCCACCGCAGCATTCCACTCCCTCCAAAGCGCCGCACGTGTTAAACTACGCTTTCGCCACTATATAATGCTGCTTGCAAGAGAATTTGTAGCGTACCTCTCCCGACAACTGGTCAAGAGGCTGATGCCCGGCGTCATTGAGACCCCCAACCCCGACCTCGTGGCACAGAGAATTGCCGAAGTCATTACCCAGGAACTAGCCGTCGAAGACCGTCTGAACGACGAGGTGCGCGACCTGCTCAGCCAGTACAGCGACTACATGCGCCGTGAAAGCGTCAGCTACCAGGAGATGTTTCGCCGCATTAAGAACACACTCATCTCGCAGCGCAAAGTCATCCGCGCCTCCGGCCGCGACACCGGCGACAACATGAAGCTCTCGCGCGACAAAGTCACCGACATGTCCCACAAGGTCGTCGAGATGCTGCGCAAATGCCGTGAGCTGCGCCTCAAGGACAAAGATCCCAACAACGTGCGTCTGGAAATTCTCCGCCACATGACGGAGCTGCTGATGGCCGAAGACAAGGTGGACCGCGCGGCGCGTCAGAAGATCCGCTCGCAGAAACGCGAAATCCCCGAAGGCAGCGAGGAGTGGGACCTGCTGCACCGGCGCTACTACTCCGAAGAGCTCAAGAAGCTGGGCATCGACCTGGCCAGATAGCTCAGCGCTTGTACCCGATCGCCCTAAGGAACGCCCGCCGCTTACTGGCGTCTTCGGCCGACTCGACACCTTTTGGCGGGAAGCCGTCGATCACGCCCAGCACGCCGCGCCCCTGTTGGCTTTCCGCCACCACCGCCTGCGCCGGGTTGGCGGTAGCGCAGAAGATCGAGCACACCTCGGGGACGTCTTTGATTCGTCCCAGCACGTTGATGGGGTAGCCTTCGCGCATGGCAACCACGAATATGTGGCCGGCCGCGACCGCCGTAGCGTTGCGCGCGGCCAGGGCTTGGAGCGCGTCATCGTTGCCGTCCACGCGCGTCAGGCACGGCCCCGAAGCCTCGTTGAACGCCACCCCGAACTTGATCTGAGGGACGGTATTCACGATGGCCTCGTAAACGTCCTCGACGGTCTTGATGAAGTGGGTCTGGCCAAGAATCAGGTTTCCGCCCTCGGGAATCTCGAGCTGCACAATC
This sequence comes from Bryobacterales bacterium, assembly GCA_003170915.1. GTDB lineage: Bacteria > Acidobacteriota > Terriglobia > Bryobacterales > Bryobacteraceae > Fen-178. The sequence goes on from PMYB01000203.1 coordinate 2,205, forward strand.
TTCAGTTCCATAAATGCCATCCTACTCCCCTGCGCCGCCGCGCAACGAACCCTCCGGTCATAATAGAAGTAGTGCCGCCGCTGACGTTCATCCAAGCCCGCGAGACCGTTCTCACGACCGTACGCGCCGCGCGCCCGGCCCCCGCCATCGAAGAGGCCGGCTTGGAAGCCGCGGCCGGGCGCGTGCTGGCCGAAGACGTGGCCGCCGACCGCGACGTCCCCGCGGCGGCCCGCTCGGTTCGCGACGGTTATGCGGTGCGCGCCATCGACCTGCCCGGCGAGCTGGAGGTCATCGGCGAGGTGCGCGCCGGCGAGCGGTTCGCGGGCGAAGTCGGTCCCGGGCAAGCGGTCGAGATCATGACCGGCGCGCCCATTCCCGCGGGCGCCGATGCCGTGGTGATGATCGAGCACACCGTCCGCGGGAACGGCCGCGTCCGCATCGGCCTTTCCGCCGAGCCGCGCCAGTTCATCAATCCCCAGGGTTGCGAAGCGGCGGCCCACGAAGTCGTCCTCGACGCCGGCAAGCGCCTGGACTACAGCGACGCCGCCATGCTCGCCGCCTTCGGCCGGACTCACGTCAAGGTTTACCGGAGGCCGGTGGTCGCCATCGCCGCCACGGGCGATGAAATCGTCGAAGTGCGGCAAGTGCCCGAGGAATTCCAGATTCGCGACTCCAACGTCTACTCTCTGGCCGCGCAGGTGGCGCGCGCGGGCGGCATCCCGCAAATCCTGCCGGTGGCGCGCGACAACCCCGGTCATACCCGCGAAATTATCGAGCAGGGGCTCGCCGCCGATCTGCTGCTCGTTTCCGGCGGCGTCTCCGCAGGCAAGTACGACATCGTCGAGCCAGTGCTCGCCGGACTGGGCGCCGAGTTTTTTTTCGACCGCGTGCTCATCCAACCCGGCCAGCCGCTGGTGTTCGGCCGCGCGAGAGAGAAATTCTTCTTCGGCCTGCCGGGGAATCCTTCCTCCACCATGGTGACGTTCGAAGTTTTTGCGCGCGCCGCCCTCGAGCTACTCTCCGGCCAGCAGGAGATTTCGCTCCACATGCCCTTCGCGCGTCTCACTCGCGAGTTGCATCAGAGGGCCGGGATCACGCGCTTCCTCCCCGCGCGTTTGAGCGCCGATGGCGCGGAGGTCGCGCCGGTGGGATGGAGCGGTTCCGGCGACATTCCCGCGCTCACGCGCGCCAACGCCTTCCTGGTGACCGATCCCGGCCGCGCCGAATACCCGCGCGGCGAGCTGATCCGGGTGCTGCTCAAATGAAGAAACTCTCGCACTACGATTCCTCCGGAAGCCCCCGCATGGTGGACGTTTCCGCCAAGAGAGAAACGCGCCGCACCGCGCGCGCCCACGCCTTTGTGCGGATCGCGCCGGCCACGCTCAAGCAACTGCCCCGCAATCCCAAGGGGAATCCGCTGGAGATCGCGCGCATTGCCGGCATCGCCGCCGCCAAGCGCGCTTCCGAGCTGATTCCGCTGTGCCATCCGCTGATGCTTACCCACGCGGATGTCCAGGTTACCGTCGAAAAGAAAGGCGTGCGCATCATTGCCACGGCCGCCACCACGGCTCAGACCGGCGTCGAAATGGAAGCGCTCACGGCCGCCGCGGTGGCCGCGCTCACGGTTTACGACATGCTCAAAGCGCTCGACAAATCCATCCAGATCCAGGATCTCTACCTACTCGAAAAGACCGGCGGAAAAAGCGGGGACTTCCGCCGCAAGAGGGATCATGACTAACGCCGCGGTCCTCACCATCAGCGATTCCGTGAGCTCCGGCGCGCGCACCGACCGTTCCGGCCCCGCCGTGCGTGAACGGTTGGAACAACTGGGCTGGAGCGTCTCGGTTATGGAAGCCGTCCCCGACGAGACATCTGAGATCGGCGCCCGCCTGGCCACGCTGGCGGACGGCGGCCAGGTCTCCGCCATCTTCACCACGGGCGGCACCGGCGTGGCCCCACGGGATGTCACGCCGGAAGCTACGCGGGCCGTGATCGACCGCGAAATCCCCGGCCTGGGAGAACTGATGCGCGCCTGCGGCCGCCAAGCCACACCGCTGGCCGTGCTTTCCCGGTCGGTCGCCGGCACCCGCGGGCGGGTCCTGATTGTCAACCTGCCCGGATCGCCCAAAGGCGCGGTCGAGTCTCTGGATGCTATTGTGGAATTGGTGCCCCACGTGCTGGAGCTTCTCAGAGGGCGGACCGAGCACACACCCGCGAGGCAGGATTAGTATGCGTCGAATTGTTTTGTGGATGCTTCTTTGTGGATGGCTTATCGCGCCGCCAAACCGCGCGCAGCAGCCGCAGCAACCGGAGGAGCCCCCGGCCGTCAGAATCGGCGTCACCGTCGAAAACGTGGTGGCGCCCGTCCTGGTCTTCGATAAAGACGGGTCGTATGTCAATAACATCCGGCCCGACCAGTTTCACCTGTACGACAACTCCAAAGAGCAGAACATCGCCGTGGACGTGGTTTATCAGCCCATTTCGCTGGTCATCGCCATTCAGGCGAATTCCCACGTGGAACAGTTGCTGCCGCACGTCCAGAAGATCGGCAACCTGATCACGCCGCTGTTGATCGGCGACCAGGGCGAGGCGGCCTTGATCGCCTACGATGCGCGCATCCGTGTTCTGCAGGACTTCACTTCCGACCCCGACAAAATTACGCAGCAGGTCAAAAAAATCTACCCTGGCAGCACGTCCAACCGGTTGATCGACGCCGTGGTGGAGGGCACCCGCATGTTGAGCACGCGCCCCAAGAACCGCCGGCGCATCCTGATAGCGATCGGCGAAACGCGCGACGTGGGCAGCGAGGGCCGCTCGCGCGAAACCCTGCTCGGATTGCAGTTTGCCAACGTGTTGTTCTATGGCGTGGATATGTCGCGCTTCATGAACGTCCTGATGGCTCCGCAACCGGTCCCGCGCTCGGACAACCTCCCGCCGGCCATGCATCCAATGCCATCCGGCGTTCCGGCCACTCCCACCACGGTGGCGCAGATGTACGGCCTCAACGGCGGCCGCGCCGAGTTCATCCCCATGATGGTGGAAGTATTCAAGGATGTGAAAGCGATCTTTAAGGACAACCCGATCGAAGTTTTCACCAAGGGAACCGGCGGCAGCGAATTCGGCTTTCACGGCCTGCACAGCCTGGAAGAGGCCATTCAGAAGGCCGGCGAAGAGTTGCACAGCCAGTACACCATCAGCTACAACCCCAACAACAAGGATGAGGGCGGCTTCCACCACATCATTGTGCAAGTCGGCGGCCACCCCGAAGTCGATAGGGTGCAGACCCGGCCGGGGTATTGGCTGGCGCCGAAATAGCAGCGGGCGGAAGGATGTCGCCTCACGGCCTACCTTGCCCCGGTCCTACCCGCGCGGCAACTGGGGGATGCTTTTGAAATGTTTGTCACGTGTGATCAGTAGCAGGTCGTGTTGCAGCGCAAGTGCGGCGATCCAGAGATCATTGTCGGGAACCGGGGTGCCGGCGCGCTTGAGTTGAACAAACAAACGGGCGTAGTGCTCAGCCGTCTCCCGATCCGGGAGCAGAACCCCAACCGTGGTCTTGGAGAGCAGCTTTCGCAGTAGGATCTCATTCCGATGCCGCTCGGTCCCCCCTAAGAACCCAGCCTTGATCTCCGCCAGAACTACGAGCGGAATCCAGACTTCGTCACAGAGCCCCAGCCGTTCCGCCAGAGCGGCGTCTCCCTGAAACAGATCGGTCAGCCCGTTGGTGTCCAGCGCGACTCTCACTTCCACTTGTCCCGATCAATCCGGCGCTGCGCGGCCAGGATCTCGTCGAAAGCGGGATCCGGGGTCCACCCGCCTGCGAGGTCGGAGAAGTCCGCTCTCGGTTGGCCGCCGATGGCTGCTACGGTCAGTTCTTCCAGAATCACCCGATTGAGGCTCTGTTTCCGTCGTGCGGCTTTCTGGCGGAGGACGCGATCCACCTCCGGCGGAATGCCGCGAATCGTGTATTGGATGGCTGCCTGCCGCTTCATGCCTACATGCTAGCACAAAGTGCAGGCAGTCTAGTCGTCGCCCGAAATCCGCACCAGGCTCTCCGGCGCCGTTCCGTTGGCCACCTCGGCGGCCTCTTCCGCGGTGAAAGTCTCCACCTTGGCGGAGATGTTCATGGAACAGAATTTGGGACCGCACATGGAGCAGAAGTGCGCATCCTTGAAGCCGTCGTCGGGCAGCGTTTCGTCGTGCATGGCGCGCGCGGTCTCGGGGTCGAGCGAGAGTTCGAACTGGCGGTTCCAGTCGAAGCGGTAGCGGGCGCGGGAAAGCTCGTCGTCGCGGTCGCGCGCCCCGGGGCGGTGCCGCGCGATGTCGGCCGCGTGAGCCGCAATCTTGTACGCGATGATCCCCGCCTTCACGTCGTCGCGGTTGGGCAGGCCGAGGTGCTCCTTGGGCGTGACGTAGCACAGCATGGACGCGCCGTACCAGCCGATCATGGCCGCTCCAATCGCCGAGGTGATGTGGTCGTAACCCGGCGCGATGTCGGTGACCAGCGGCCCCAGCGTGTAGAACGGGGCCTCGTAGCACATCTCCTCTTCCTTGCGGACCTGCATCTCGATCTGGTCCANNAGCTCGCCCAGGGTTTTCAGCTCGGCGAACTGGGCCTCGTCGCTCGCGTCAGCTTGGCTGCCGGGACGCAGCCCATCCCCCAGCGAGAAGCTCACGTCGTACTTCTGGAAGATCTTGCAGATGTCTTCGAAGCACTCGTAGAGCATGTTCTGCCGGTGGTTCTTCACCATCCATTCGGCCAGAATGGAGCCGCCGCGGCTGACAATGCCGGTGATGCGCCTGGTGGTGAGCGGGATATGCTGCACCAGCACGCCGGCGTGGATGGTCATGTAGTCCACGCCCTGCTCGGCCTGCTCCTCGATGACGTCCAGCATCACGCGCGCGCTCAAGTCCTCCACGCGCCGCACGCGCGAGAGCGCTTCGTAAATCGGCACCGTGCCAATGGGCACCTGCGAAGCGGCGAGGATGGCCTTGCGGATGGCCGGTATATCGCCGCCGGTGGAGAGGTCCATCACCGTATCTGCGCCGTACTTCACCGAGTAGCGCAGCTTCTCCAGTTCCTCTTCGACGTTGGACAAAACGGCGGAATTCCCGATATTGGAGTTGATCTTGCACCTGGAGGCGACACCGATGCACATCGGCTCCAGGTTTCGATGGTTCACGTTGGCCGGAATGATCATTCGGCCGCGGCCCACCTCGGAGCGAACCAACTCCGGAGATAGATCTTCCCGCCGCGCGATGTGGTACATCTCCTCCGTGATCACGCCCTTGCGGGCGTAGTGCATCTGCGTGCGAATCCTGTCGTTCTTACGTTTGGCAACCCACTCTGTGCGCATGTTGGCTCCTGTGGTGGCTGCGGGCGGGTTCCGTAACGGAACCCGCCCGCACCGTGTTCTATCACTTCTTCTTCTTAGGTTTTTTTACTTCTTTTTTGGGACTCTTGTCCTTAGACACAGGAATCCTCCCTTATGTTGAGATTATACTCGCTCCACGCTTCAATCCATACTGGTACCCCCGCCACTCGATGGTGTTCCCGAAAGCCGACGCGGCCAGCCCCACCAGCCATATCCACGTCGCCAGCGGAACCCATAGGACGTACACCCAGGCGTGCCGCCGGAACCATGCCTCATATTCGGGCAGCGCGGCCTTCGCCAGCGTTGCCCGGTTGAACCCCTGCAGCATGCCGGGAAAAAGTTGCGCAGCCAGCGCCCATTCAGCCAGGCGGTAGCCTTTGACCGACGCAATCACCGATGCCGCCATGCCCCCGCAGTAAAAAATGTGCGCGATGAGGCCGGGCCACCACTGGCGCGCGTTGTAGACTCGTGTGATCGCCAACTGGCGGCGCATCCAGGAGAAAAACCGTGCGGCGGAGATGTGTTCGAGGCACGGCGCCATCGCGCCACCCCACGCGAAGCGGTTGTCGCCGGGCCCCAGCGTCCCCGCCACCACCATGAGTTCGTAGTCGGGATAGTCCAGCGAAGCCAGCGCCGCCAGGTTCTGGCGCAGTCCTTCGTCCTCACCCTTCACCGGGACGATGGCGCTGGCGGGCGGCAGGTATTCCGGCGCCTCGGAAAGCCGGCACGCCACATAGGCCGCGCGCTTCCGCTCGCCGCCCAGCGAGAGGGCCGCCAGCAGCAGCGCGGGGCCTGTGAAAAGCCAATACCAGAGCACCAGACCGTCTAATTCCGGCCTTTACCCTTTGCCTTTGCCTTGGCCTTGGCCTTGGGCGCTTCTTCCACGATGGGGTCGGCCAGCACGGCGGCTTCGGCCATGGCTGCGTCGGGGCTGACCGACTTGAGGACTTCCTGAAACAGCGCCGCCTTGCGGAGATCCCCTTTGGACGGCGGCACCTGCTCGCGACGGTAGTCGTGATCGCTGTGGCAGGTCCGGCAGCGCACTTTGGCCGGTTCGCGGTTCAACACGGAAACCACCGCGTGGTTCATGATGCGCTTGCAGCGAACGCAATAATCGTCGATGATGTCGCCCAAGCGGTATTCGGACATGCGAGCCTCCTAACTGGGGGTGGACTGGCCGGCGGGTTCCGGTTCCGGCTGCTTGGGTTCGGGAAGCGCCCACTGGGCCGGCTCGAAACCCACGTACTTGCAGATGCGCAACTGGCCGGCTTCGGTCTCGACCAGATCGCCTACCGCCAGCGGGTCACCCGATTCGCGCAGGCCCCGCCACGCGTCGTATTCGTTCAGCGCCTCCACCTGCCCGCGCTGTTCGTAGTCCCTGGGCTTGACCGAGGCGCAACCGGCGACGTGCGGCGCCCAGCGGAACTGCTGCCGTGGCGAATCCTTCATGCGATAGATCCGATAGAGCGGCATAGCTCTACATTGTAAACGAACTTGCAACCCCTTACCGATGCGCCGGCCCGTACAGCACACGTCCGGGGCGCTCGCTGGTGACGGCTTCGTTGCGCAGCACCAGCTTCCCGTTCACGATTACGTCGCGCACGCCCACCGAGTATTGATGCGGCCGCTGGTACTCGGCGCGGTCGGCAATCTTCTCCGCATCGAATACCACCACGTCGGCCTTCATGCCGGGACGCAACAGGCCGCGGTCCCACAACTTGAGCCGCTGGGCCGGATATCCGGACATGCGGCGCACCGCCTCTTCCAGCGTCAGCACCTTCTTTTCGCGCACGTAAACGCCCAGCACACGCGCGAACGTGCCGTAGCTGCGCGGATGCGGCGCCGCCTCGCCAAACACCGGAATCTCGCCATCCGACGCAATCATGGTGTAGGGCGAGCGCAGAATCCGCACCACGTCGTCTTCGCTAATCGCGTGATAGACCGCCTGGCAGCCGCCCTTTTGCTGCAACTCGATGGCGCTCTCGGCGGCGTTTTCCAGGGTCGGGGAGGCGCCGCGCGCACGCGTGATCTCAGCCAGGTTCTTGCCGGCCAGGCTGCTGTCGAACGGACAATTGGCGAGCACCACATTCTTTGGGTCGCCGGCGCCGCGGTCCAGCCGAATGTTTTCGACGATGGCGGCCTTGATGCGCGCGCGCTCCGCGGGGGCCGTGAGCCGCTCCGCGAGCGGCTTCTGCCCGCCTTCCAGCGCCCATTGCGGGAACAGCGCCGACAGGCTGGTGCTCGACGCCGTGTAGGGGTATTGGTCGATGGTCACGTCCACGCCGCGGGCCCGCGCCTCCTCCACCAGCTTGAGCGTTTCCACGCTCTTGCCCCAGTTGCCCTGGCCAATGATTTTGTGATGCGTGATCTGCGTCGGCAGGCCGCCCTCTTCGCCGATGCGGATGGTTTCGCGCACGCTGTCGAGCACGTGCGCCGCCTCCTCGCGCATGTGCGAGATGTGGATGCCGCCCATCCGCCCCACCACCTTGGCCAACTCGATCAGCTCTTCGGTGGGCGTGTAGTTCCCAGGCACGTAGTAGAGGCCGGTGGAGAGCCCGAACGCTCCGTCCCGCATGGCCTGCGCCGCCAGTCCCTTCATCTTTTCGATTTCCGCGGGCGTGGCTTTGCGATTGGCCAGCCCGACGACCAGCTCGCGTATGCTCCCTTGCCCCACCATGGTGGCGAAGTTGATGGAGATGGGCGTCTGCCGCACCTTGTCGAGAAACGGCGCCAGGGGCACCGGAGAACTGCCGTCCGGCCCTTCGACAATGGTGGTGACGCCCTCGCGCAAGTAGTTCTCCGCCGTGGGCACGGCGAATATGCCCCGACGCCCGTGCGAATGTATATCGATGAAGCCCGGAGCCGCCACCAGCCCCCGCCCGTCGATGCGAATGCCCGCCTCCGCGCCGCCCAGCAACCCCACCGCGACGATGGTATCGCCCCGAATCCCGACGTCGGCGTAGTACCACGCGCCGCCGGAGCCGTCGATCACTCTGGCCCCGGTGATGAGCACATCGAATTGGCTGGTCTGCCCGAACAGGAGACCGCTTGAGACCAGCGAAAGTAAACCAAGAACCGCACGTACCATTGTGGGGCAGGATGGCATCCTGCGCGGCGGTTGTCAACCGCCGCTAGCGGCTTACTTCTTCAGTTCCACCAAAATCAGTTCAAGCCTCTTGTCGCCCGTATTCTGCGGAAGGTGGCTCCCGGCGGGCGTCCAGTCGGCAGCCCCAGCCTTGGCCGGCATCTCTTGTGATTTTCCGTCGGGCGTGGTCATACGAGTCTTGCCGTCGGTGAGGTAGACTGCCACTGCATTGGGGTGGTAATGCATCACCGACTTCTCTCCCGGTGCATAAGTGATGCGCAGGACGCGCACGCTGTCATTCTCGAATTCCACCTTGTAATGCTTGGCATCCACCTTCACCGGATCGGCTTTACCACCGCCAGCCGGCTGCGCGAGGGCCGCCACGCCAAATGCCATGACGCCGGCCAGAGTCAGAGTTCCTGCAATCGTTAAGCTCTTCATTTTCCCCTCTCTCATCCCCGTTTTGGAACCCAGGGTGCACTGATTATACCCCCTGTCGCCAGACGGCGCATTGTGTAAGCGCAAATTGAAGGGGTGTCTAGCCCGACTGGCGCTCTACTTCTTCGGTGGATTGATCATGATGTGCGCACCCGCCGTCCCAGGCGACATCAGCCACGGCGCGCCCTCGCTCGCTTTGGTGGACAGGCCGGTGGATTGGGGCGTGGCGAAAGGCACATAAATCACCCAGCGCAGGTACGGGTCCTGCACCTTCCCGCTGGCGGCGTCGAAGCTTGTGCCTGTCAACACATAAAGCGTCCGCGGCTCCCTCGGCATGGGGAGTTTCCCGTCCTCAATTTCCTTGAAGCGGATCTCGTTGCGCTTTGCCCCAGTCACGTTTTGCGCCAGCAGCTCCCGGCCCCGCGACATGAATGGCTCCAGATCCTTGTGGTAGCAGGCAACATTGAAGGCCGTCTTCGTGGGGTCCGTGGCGAGACAGATCAGTTCGTTCTTACCCTCCCGAATCCGCACCCGCCCGCCCTGCGCGTCGTACCCCAGCACAGCCGCGCCTTCTCGCAATTCAACCGGCGCCGCCAGAACCGCGCCCGCAATCTGGACCTGCGCGGACGGAACGTCAGCCGCAGCCGCTATCGAAGCCAAAACCAGCATCGGAAACACTATCGTCGATTTCATAGCAAACCCTCCTGGGCACACGTCGCATTGGCGGTGAGCCCGTGGCCACTACAATATCACCCTAAGCGGCACGCCGCCAAACACCGCCTCCCCGGTTAAGATAGTGGTGGAGACGAACGTTGAAAAAGCTGCTGCTCTTGCTGCTGCTGGTGGTCGCGGCGGTCATCGGCTGGGGAGTCTTTCGAAAAACTGCTCCGCCCCAGGTGAAGTTCGCGCGGGTAAAGCGGGAAACGCTGGTGAGCACGCTTCCCACCAACGGCAAGGCCGAGCCGTTGGAATGGCAGGCGGTGCATGCGGAAACCGCCGGCCTGGTGAGCCAGGTCGCGGTGCGGGAAGGCGAGCGCGTGGCCAAGGGCGCGGCGCTGGCCGTGATTGTCGATCCCTCGCTCGAGGCCGATGTGGCCGCCGGCGAGGCCAAGGTGGCGGAGGCGCGCGCCAACCTGGCGGCGCTCGAAGCGGGCGGCAAGCCGGCGGAGCTGGCCGGCATCGAAAACAATCTGGCGCGCGCGCGTTTCGACCTCCAGCAGCACCGGAAGGAGTACGACGCGCTGCGGCGATTAGCGGAAAAACAGGCCGCCGTGCCCCTGGACGTGGACGCCGCGCAAGATAAGGTGCGGCAATCCGAGATCGAGATCGAGGGCCTCGAAAACCGGCGCAAGTCGCTGGTGGACCGGACGGAGATTGCGGCCGCGCGCGCGCGTTTGCAGGATGTCGAAGTGGCCTTGAACCTGGCGCGGCAGCGCGCCTCCCTGAACACGCTCCACGCGCCCATCGCCGGTGAGATCTACGGCCTCGCGGTGCGCCCGGGCGCGTATCTGAACGTGGGAGACACGGCGGCCAATGTCGGGCGGCTCGACCGTCTGCGCGTGCGCGTGTACGTGGACGAGCCGGAGCTCGGGCGCGTGGCGGAGGGCCAGCCGGTAACCATTACCTGGGACGCTCTGCCCGGCAAGCAGTGGCACGGAACGGTGGAGCGGAAGCCCGGTTCGATTCAGGCGCTGGGTTCGCGGCAGGTCGGCGAAGTGATTTGCTCCATCGAGAATCCCGGCCGCGAATTGATTCCGGGCGCCAATGTGAATGCGGAAATCCGCACGGCGGTGGTGGAGGGCGCGCTGGTGGTCCCCAAAGAAACCTTGCGCCACGATGCCCAGGGCGACTACGTATTCGCGCTGAACGGCGACACCGTCGCCCGCCGCCCCGTGAAGAAGGGGGCCTCGAGTGTCACCGAGGTCCAGGTGGTCGAGGGGCTGGCGGAAGGCGATGCCGTGGCGCTGCCCACGGACGTTCCGTTGAAGCCCGGCGACCGCGTGGCAGCGGCGATGTAGAATAGCAGCTTCATGTCTCGGTACGTCTGGTACAAGGATCTCACCCGCTACCACTGGTTCGTGTTGACGGTCGCCATCATGGGCTGGATGTTCGACACCATGGCCCAGCAACTGTTCAACCTCGCCCGCAAACCGGCCATCCGCGAACTGCTGGGCGGCAGATCGAGCGATGCCACGGTCTCTGAGCAGGCTGGTTACGCCACCATGGTTTTCATGATCGGATGGGCCCTGGGCGGGGTCGTCTTCGGCATTCTGGGAGACCGCCTCGGGCGCGCCAAGACCATGATCATGACCATTCTCTGCTATTCCATCTTCACGGGTCTGAGCGTGCTCTCCACGGGCGTCTGGGATTTCAACCTGTACCGCTTTCTGTGCGGGCTGGGCGTCGGCGGGCAGTTCGCCGTGGGCGTGGCGCTGGTGGCCGAGGTGGTCCCCGAACGGGCGCGCCCGAGCGCTCTGGGAATGGTGCAGGCGTTCTCGGCGGTGGGCAATATGATGGCCGCGCTGGCGGGTATCCTGCTCGGGCAATTGGAGATGTCCGGCGCGATCGTGGGAGCGTGGCGCTGGGAATTTCTCGCCGGCGCGCTGCCGGCGCCGCTGGCGCTGCTGGTCTTCAAGAAGTTGAAAGAACCCGAACAGTGGCTCAAGGCCCGCGCGGAAAAGAAACGCATGGGGTCGGTCGGCGAGCTTTTCTCCACCCCGCGCTGGCGCCGCAATGCGATTGTCGGCTTCCTGCTGGCCTTCGCCGGCGTGGTGGGGCTGTGGGGCATCGCATTCTTCAGCTACGACCTGCTGCGCCCGGTGCTCGAGCAGACGTTTCGCGCGCAAGGTTTCACCGGCGCCGAGCTGGCCGGCAAGACCACCACCTGGATCGGCATCACCTCGCTGCTGCAGAACCTGGGGGGATTCCTCGGTGTGTACGCCTTCACTTGGCTGACTCAGCGCACCGGCCGCAAGCCGGCGTTCGCGATCAGCTTTCTGGCCGCCATGGGGATGACCGCTTACACTTTCTGGAACCTGAAGAACATCAGCGACATTTTCTGGATGATCCCGCTGATGGGCTTCGCGCAGCTCGCGCTGTTCGGCGGCTATGCCATTTACCTGCCCGAGCTCTTCCCCACGCGTTTGCGCAGCACCGGCACGAGCTTCTGCTACAACGTGGGGCGGTTCGCCGCGGCCGCCGGACCGCTCACCCTGGGACTGCTGACCAGCCGTGTCTTCGCCGGGTACGCCGAACCCATGCGTTACGCGGGCGTCACCATGTGCCTGGTATTCCTGGTCGGCCTGGCCGCCTTGCCATTCGCCCCGGAGACTAAGGGGCAGCCGCTGCCGGAGTAAGCTCACCCCCTAGTATCACCTGATCCCATTCATGGGGTATAATGATACCGAATGGAACCACGTCACATTGGAGATGTCCTCGGTGGTCGCCGCGTTCTGGGCAAGCCAGTCGCGTCCATACTGGAACTGAATGACGCAGTCGAACGCGGCTTGCCCAAGGCAACCCTTCGCAACGTGGCGCGGCGCGTCTTTTCGGACGCTGGTGAACAGCGCGCCATGATGCATCGGATCGTTCCGGAAGCGACATACAAACGGCGGCGGGAGCGTCTGAGTCCCGCGGAAAGCGAACGGACTGAGCGCCTGGCGCGGGTGGTTGCCACGGCGGAAGACGTGTGGCAGGACCGCGAGCAGGCCCGGCGCTTTCTGACGACCCCTCATCCGGAGATTGGGGGCAAAACACCCCTCGATGCCGCGCTCACGGAATTGGGTGCGCGGCAGGCGGAGGAGGTCATGGCCCGCATTGTCTATGGCCTTCCGGCGTAACGGCCCGCTGCGGGCGTTCCGTATAGCCGATATGCGGCATGCCATCTTCGATGGCAGTGGCGCAATGCTCCACGGCGCCCGGTGGAATTCTCCCGGCCGGCGCGTCATCTATGCCGCCGAAACGTATGCGGGCGCGTTATTGGAGCTGCTGGTCCACGCCTCCGGCAGCGTCCCGCGAAGCCAGGGTTATGTCGAGATCGAGATTCCAGCCGGCTTGTCTATCGAAGAAATCACGCCAGCCGATCTGCCGCGTTGGAATTCACGCTCGTTTGAAGCAGCTCGATCATTCGGCGACCGATGGTATGACGAGCGCCGCACCCCGGTACTCATGGTGCCTTCCGTAGTAACACATGTGGAGCGGAATGTCCTGATCAACCAGGAACATCCCGACTTCCACCGCATCAGTGCCAGCCAGCCCGTGCCAATGCGGTGGGATCGACGGCTTTGGAGAAGACCATAGCGGGCAAATAGGAGCACGGGTGTAAAGTTTGTTCGAGAGCGGACGCTCATCCCCACCAGGGCTCGCTTTCCACTTTGTTGGCCTTCAGGTATTCCTGATTCAACTCCACGCCCAGGCCCGGATCGGTCGAGACCTTCATGTAGCCGTTCTTAATGACGATCGGGTTCTTCGTCGCCCATTGGAAACGATCGGCCCCGACTGCGCACTCGATGCGCGGACAATTGAACACCGCCGCCGCCAACTGCTGCGATGCCACATTCAACATCAAACCGCTCACGTTGTGCAGCGCGATCGGGATGCGGTACCGCGCCGCCAGGTCCGCAATCATCTTGACGCCCGTAATTCCACCCGAGTTGATGATATCCGGCTGGAAGATGTCCACCGCCTGATTGTGCAGGAACGGAATTGCCCACTCGGCCAGTTCCATGTTCTCGCCGGTCATGATGGGGATGCGCGTCGCGCGCCGCAGCGCCATCCAACTCTCCGACCATTCCGGCGCCAGCGGATCCTCGAAGAACAGCGGATTGATGGACTCCACCGCCTGGGCCACCTTGATCGCGCTGGGCACGTCGAGCTCGCAGTGGCAGTGCACGTCGATGCCGATCTCGTCGCCGAATGCCTCGCGCGCTAGTGTGTAGGCCTGATGAATCCGCCGCGCCTCCTCGGGACCGATGCTCGGAGTGTACTCCTGCATGTTGATCCCCAGTGCGTGGTGAATATCGACCTTGAACGCTTTGAAGCCGTGCGGGTCCGACTTCAAGCGCTGGGCGCGGTCGCGCCACTCTTCCTTGCTTAGGTAGTCGCCGCCGGTTGCGTGCGAGTAGAGCAGAATCTCGTCCCGGAAGTTGCCGCCGAGCAGCTTCGACACCGGCTGATGGAGGATCTTGCCCGCCAGGTCCCACAGCGCCATGTCGATTCCGCTCAGCACTTGCATCTGGCGTCTGCGCTGCGGATAGGCATAGAACATGTTGTGGAAATGCACCTGGATGGCGAGCGGATCTTTGCCGATCAAAGCGAGGTTGGGCAGACGGCCGGCGCCGTTGTAGGCCGCAATCACGGACCGGGCCACCACGCCGGCGGTATTGCACTCGCCGTATCCGGACAAACCAGCGTCCGTATCGACGCGGATGAGCGTCTGCCCTTGTTTGAGCTGAAGCGCCTGGATCTTGGTAATCTTGCTGAGACCCTGCGCGGGCGCCGCCAACGCCCGATAGCGCGCGAAAGAAGCGCCCATGGGCATGGCCAGCGCCGTTTGGAGGAAGTTGCGTCGTGTGATTCGCATGTCTTATTGCACCACACGCGCCGCCCCCCATTCCGCTTCCGCAACACGCCATCCCACAACCGGACAGTCGCGTCCGCAATCCGCCCGCAACCCAACAGTTTACAGGCGGCACGCGACGTGCTGGTAATCACTCCGTATGTTCCTGCGCGACCTCTTTCTGGCTTGGCGGAAGCTGGTCCGCCGTCCCGGCGCCGCCTTGCTGGCGGTCATTTCGCTCGGCTTGGCTATCGGTTTCTCCACCGCGGCGTTCAGCGTGGTGGACGCCTATTACTACCGCGCGCTTCCCGTGAAGGAGCCCGGCCGGCTGGCCTATGCCATGGTCCGCGACCGCGAAGGCCGCCTCGACGGGCTCAATTGGGCGGAGTTTCAAGCCATTCAGCAACAGGCGCGTACGCTGGATGGAATCATGGTGCAGAATCGCCGGGGCCCGGTGGTGAAGCTGCCCGACCGCGACGACTTCCCAATTACCGCCGGCGTCTCAGACAACTTCTTCGATGTGCTCGGCGTGCAGGCGGCCATGGGGCGGGTGTTCCATGCCGGCGCCGGCGCCGACGGCCAACTGGTCTTCACCGACCGCTACTGGAAAACCGCGTTCGGCGGCGACCCCGCTATCTGCGGCCGCACCGTGTCGGTAGGCGGGGCGGCTCTGGCGGTCATTGGAGTCCTGCCCTCGGGCTTCTCGGGATCGGAACGCGGGATTGCTGTCGACCTGTTCGTGCCCCACCAGACCACCTTTGGATCGCTACGGATGGCCTCGCCGACGGATGACAAGGATACGGCGTATGAGCCCCTGGTCCGCCTGAAACCGGGCGTGACGCTCGAGACCGCGCGCCGCGACATGGACCAGGTGCTGCGCCAGCGCGAAGCCGCTGGACTCGCCCACGAGCCGGGGCGCACGGCCACCGTTTTCTCGTTCACCCGGCCGGAAGTCAAGCCCGAAACCACGCCCGGCGACGTTTTTCCGTGGATCGTGCTGCTGGTTTTGACCATTGCCGCAGCCAATTTCGCCGGTCTGCGGTTGATTGAGAACCAGGCGCGACGGCGAGAGACAGGCGTCCGCCTGGCGCTGGGCGCTGGGCGTGCGGCCTTGCTGCGCCAGCACCTCTCGGAAAGCCTGCTGCTGGCGGGAGCCGGAACCGCGCTGGGATTGCTCATGGCGGCTTGGCTGATCGATTTCGCTCCGGCGGTGCTTTACGCGGGGCAGCGGTACAGCGAGTATTACATTCGTCTGGACGCGCGCGTGTTCGCCTTCAGCGCGGGCGCCATGCTGCTGGTGGCAGTCGTGGGGGCGCTCATCCCGCTGCGTGACGTGTGGAAGGTCGGGGTCATGCCCGCATTGCAGGCGGTTTCCTCGCCATCGGCCTCCCGCTGGCTGGCCGCGCTGGTGGTGGTGCAGATGGCCCTCATCACCGCGGTGGTCGATTCGGCGGGGCTGTTGTGGCGCAGTCTCGAAAACGTGGCCGCGGTTCGCCCCGCCATGGACCCGGACCGCCAACTGCTGATCGTGGCCGGCGTCTGGACCACCGGCGGCCCGCTGGCCACGCGCTCCGATCGCCTGGCCGGCGAGTTGAACATGCTTCCTGGCGTGGTGAGGGTAGCTTACTGCCGCAGAGTGATGCTTTCGGGGTCGGGGGGCGGCCAGCGGGTCGCTTTTGAACGCCCCGGCCAGCCCAAGCTCACCTTCCGCTTCAACCAGGTAAGCCCGAGCTATTTCGCAACCACCGGAGCCCGCGTTCTCAGGGGCCGCACGTTTTCCGAAGGCGATGGCCCGGACGCCACCCCGGTGGCGATGGTGAGCGAGGCCTTCGTCCGGAAGTTTCTCCCGGCCCAGGAGCCACTAGGAGCCTGGGTGCGGCTGGACGGAAAGGACCGGCAAATTGTCGGCATCGTGGAAGACGGCCCATCCGAGTACCTCAAGGAAGATATCGAGCCATTTGTCTATTTCCCGTTCGCGCAACGGCCGTCCGGCGACATCACCTATTTCCTCGAAACCGCCCGCGACGCGGGGCGCATCACGGCGCCGGTCCGGGAGCGTATCCGCAAAGCCGATGCGGCCTTCCTGGCGTATGACTTCCTCACCCTGTCGCAACACATGCGCCGCCAGCGAAATGAAGAGGAACTGGCCGCGGACATCAGCGGCGGCATGGCCCTTTTATGCATCGTGCTGGCCGCCGCGGGTCTCTTTGGCGTGACGCTCTACGCCGTGGGCCGCCGCATGCGCGAATTCGGAATTCGTGTGGCCATGGGCGCCACCCCCACGCTGCTGGCCAGGCAGGTGATTCGCGAAGCCCTGCGGCTGGCGCTTGTCGGAGTGGCGCTGGGCTGCGGGCTGGCGCTGGCCGGCCAGCGTCTTCTGCGCGGCCTGCTCTTCGGCGTCAACCCTTGGAATCTCTGGATGCTGGCGGGCGCTGTAGTGTTGGTGACCCTGGTGGCGCTGGCGGCAGCCGCCATCCCCGCCCGCCGCGCCGCAAACGCCGATCCCATCGCCGCGTTGCGCGTGGAGTAGGGGCCGCACGCTGCTACACTGTCACTGAGCATGGCTGGCAACGCGGCAACGGGGATCGACATCGGCGAGCTGGCCGGCGAGCGCGAGGTGCGCGAGTGCCTGCAATGGTTCACGCGCGAGAAACAGTGGATCAATGAGACGCACTTGCAGCTTTGCCGCGTGCCGGCGCCCACGTTCCTCGAACACGAGCGCGCCGCCTGGTTCATGGAACGCTTCCGCGCTTTGGGGTGGGATGCCTCCATCGACCGCGCCGGGAACGTGATCGCCTCACAGGGAAGCGGCCCTTATATCGCTCTGACCGCGCATCTCGACACCGTCCTCGCCCCGCGTAACAAAGACGATGTCACGGTGGAAGCGGATGGCCGTTTCTGCGGCCCGGGCGTCTCCGATAATGGCGCCGGCCTGGCGGCCCTGCTGGCGGTGGCGCGCGCCTGGAAGAATTGCCCCAGGCCCGCGGATCTTTCGGCGAACCTGCTGCTGGTGGCCAACGTCGGCGAAGAAGGCGAAGGCAATCTGCTGGGGATGCGGCACCTTGCGAAGCAACCGCTGGCCCGCAAGATCCAGGCCTTCCTGGTGCTCGATGGCGCCAACACCGATTACATCACCAGCCGCGCGCTGGGGAGCCGCCGCTTCGAAATCGCGTTCACCGGTCCGGGCGGGCATAGCTGGAGCGATTACGGCGTCGGCAATCCGCTGCACGCGTTGTGCCGCGCGGTGGCGCTGTTCTCCGAGACGCGCATCGACGGCACTCCCAAGTCGGCTGTGAATGTCGGCCTGATCGAGGGCGGCTCGAGCGTCAACGCCATCCCTCAAATGGCGCGCGCGAAAGTGGACATCCGCTCCGAGACCAACGAGAAAATGGACGAACTCGTGGACCTGCTGGGCGTCGCCGTGGACCGCGCTCGCGAGCTCGAGAACCAGCGCGCCACCGGCGGCAAGGTGGCGGCCAAGCTGAAAGAGATCGGGTCGCGGCCGGCTGCGGCCCTCCCCGAAAACGCCCCGATTCTCCAGTACGTGCGGGCCGTGGACGCGCACCTGGGCATCCGCTCCCACCTGGACTGCTCGTCCACGGATGCGAATATTCCCATGTCGCTGGGAATTCCGGTCATCGCCATCGGCGGTGGGGGAGTGGGCGGAGGCGTTCACACCACCCAGGAATGGTACCGGCCGGAAGGGCGCGACCTCGGCCTCAAGCGCATCTTGCTGACCCTGCTCCTGCTGATGCGCGATTCCGGGCCGGGTGGGAGCGGGAAGTGAACCGCCGCAAGGCGGAAGCGGCGCTGGTCCTCAACACCGTGGTCTGGGGAGCCACGTTTGTGCTGGTGAAAGCGGCGCTGCTCGACATTTCGCCCCTCCTGTTCCTGGCGCTGCGGTTCTCCCTGGCCACCGGGGCGCTTCTGGCTTTGTTCCGCGGGTCCCGAAGGGTGCCTTTCACCGGGAAGGCAGTGGCCGCGGGGGGGCTTGCCGGCATCTTTCTGTTCTCCGGGTATCTATTCCAAACACTGGGGTTGCGGCTCACCACGGCGCCCAAATCGGCGTTTATCACGGGCTTGACGTCGGTCATGGTACCTTTGCTCGCGGCGCTCGTCTATCGGAACAGGCCCCAGGTTTCCGAGGTGGCTGGGGTGCTGGTGGCTACGGCCGGGCTGGCCCTGATGACGCTTGAGGGTGCCGACGCCGCCGGTTCCGTTGGCCGGGGCGACCTGCTGACGTTCTTTTGCGCCATTGGGTTCGCCGCGCACATCGTGACGCTGGGCCACTTCTCCGAGAACATGCGCTTTCAACTGTTGTCCGTCGCGCAAGTCGGCGCCGCCGCCGTGCTGGCTCTGTCGTTGTTCTGGTGGGCGGAGACGCCCCATGTGCGGTGGCGGCCCGCGGTGATCTGCGCGATACTGGTTACAGGGCTATTAGCTACTGCTTTGGCTTTTACGATTCAGGCGTGGGCCCAGCAGTACACCACCTCGACACGAACCGGATTGATTTACATGCTGGAGCCGGTTTTCGCCTGGATTACGTCGTATTGCATGGTGGGTGAGGGCCTTTCGGGGCGCGCCGCCGCGGGCGCCGCTCTCATCCTGGGTGGGGTTGTGCTGGTGGAGCTGAAACCCTTGAATCCGCGGCTGCATCCATCAGGATAGCGACTACACGTAGGAGACAAGAAGGTCCATGAGTATCTTTGACAGATTGCGCACGCAGAAGTTTCTTTCGTTCACGTTGGTGCTGTTCACGCTGTCGATCGGTATTGTGATCGGCACCCTGATTAACTCGGGTGTAAAAGCAGCCAAGGATAGCCAGGTAGCGCCCGGAGCGACGCCGCTGGTGATCCCCAACCCCGTTGAACTGTCCAACACGTTCAGCCAGATTGCCAAGCAGGTGGAGCCTTCCGTGGTCAACATTTCCACGACCTATTTGCCGAAGGCTACCGCGCGGCCGACGCCCCGCGGCGGGAAGCGCCAGGTGATGCCCCCGGACGACCAGGACCAGGGCGACAACGGCGGGATGGACGACTTTTTCCAACGTTTCTTCGGTAGTCCGTTCGGTAACGGGGCCCCCGACATGCCCCAGCGGAGGGGCTATGCGCTGGGCTCCGGCGTGGTGGTGGACCAGGCCGGCTACATCCTGACCAACAATCACGTGGTCGATAAGGCCGACCGCATCCAGGTGAAGTTCACCGGCGATCCCACCGAGTATGACGCCAAGGTGGTGGGCGTGGATGCGCCCACCGATCTCGCCGTCATCCGCGTCGAGGGCAAGAAGAACCTGGTGGCCGCCAAGATCGGCAATTCCGACGCCGTGCAGGTGGGCGATTGGGCCATCGCCATCGGCTCGCCATTCGGCCTCCAGGCCACGGTGACCGCGGGCATCATCAGCGCCAAAGAACGCGATGTCGATCCGGAATCGCAGTTCCAGCACTTCCTGCAGACCGATGCCGCCATTAACCCCGGCAACAGCGGCGGACCGCTGCTCAATATCCGCGGGGAAGTGATTGGCATCAACACGGCCATCGCCACAACGTCCGCATCGCGCGGCTACCAGGGCGTGGGCTTCGCCATGCCCATGAACATGGCGGCGCAGGTCTATAACCAGATCATCAAGAACGGCAAGGTGACACGCGGCGGAATCGGCGTCTCGTTTGTGCCGTCCGACACCGACAAGGCCCGCGCCCTGCTGAAAGAGGCGGGCGCCACCGAAGGCGTGTTCGTCGAAGCGGTGACGTCGGGCGGCGCCTCGGACAAGGCCGGCATCAAGGACGGCGATATCATCGTGGCCCTCAACGGCAAGCCCGTTCGCAACGGCAGCGATCTGGTCGACACGGTGACCACGACGCCCGTGGGCACTTCGCTGGACATCGCGGTGTTGCGCGATCATAAGCGCCAAAACTTCCGCGTGGTGGTTGGCGATCTGGCCCAGCTTTTCCCGGAGAGGTTCGGCTCGGGGAACGAGCAGGAATCGAATAAGGCGGAAGGCTCCGCGGTGAGCCTGGGCATGCGACTTGAGAACCTCACCGACCAGCGGCGCGAGGGCCTGGGCCTCAAGGAAAAAGGCGGGGTCCGGGTCTATTCGGTGGAAACCGACTCCTTCGCCGAAGACATCGGACTGCAGGCGGGCGATGTGCTGACATCGTTCAACCATCAGGCCATCAATTCCGTCGACGATGTGACCCGCGTCCGCGACACGCTGAAGCCCGGTGATCCGGTCACGTTCCGGATGCTGCGAAAAGCGCGCGGGACCAATGGCGAGTGGACCCCGGCGTTTGCGGCCGGCACTCTCCCGAACGGCCGCTGAGACTCGCTAAACTGAACTACAAGCATGCGGACCATTCTGTGCTGGGCGGGCATTGCCGCGCTGGCGGCGCTCGGTTGGAGCGCCGACGACACAACCCCGACGAAGAAGACCACGGCCCCCAAGAAGACCCTGAAGAAGTCGGCCGCATCGGTGACAAAGAAGAAGGCGGCCCCTTCAAGATCCGGCGTCTCGAAGGGGGCGACGGCCCCCAGATCCGCCGCCTCGCGCCCCGCCATTACGAAAGCCGGCTCGAGGACCACCACCGCTGCGCGCCGCGGGAAGAAGGGGCCGCCGGCGAAGCGTGTCACGTGGCGCAACCGGCAACTGGCGCCTACGCCCCAGCGGTACAAAGAAATCCAGGATGCGCTGGCCGCCAAGGGCTACCTGAACCCCGAGGATGCCAGCGGCACCTGGACCCAGGCGTCGGTGGACGCGCTGAAGAAGTTCCAGGCCGGGCAGAACCTCGGTTCCACCGGAAAGATCAACTCATTGTCGCTGATCGCGCTGGGTCTGGGCCCGAAGCGGGAGACAGCGGCGCCCAAGCCTCCCGCTGAAAGTCCCCCGGCGCCATCGCCCGACCGTCAATAGTGATACCGCGCCTGAAGAAAATCGACGCGCGTTTCACCCACGTTGTAAACCAGTCGGTGCTCCTGCGTGATGCGCCTGGACCAGCACCCGGCCAGCATATACTTCAGCGCTTCCGGCTTGCCGATGCCCTGAAATGGACCCCGAAGTGTGCCCGCGACAAGCTCCAGGATTCGAAGTGCGGCGTTGCGGTCCGTTTTCACCCAGAAGCGGAGGTCCTCGAGAAACTCGCGATGAAAGACGGCGTTGCGCTCAGCGCGCTTCAAGCCCGATCTCCCGCCGCAGCCGTTCGATAGACATCGCCTGGCCCCCCCGTCGTCCCGCCCTGTTCAGGGCCGTCAGAAGCCGCCGCGCATTGCGTGGCGAACGCAGCAGATGGGCCGTTTCCATCAGTCCGGCCAGTTCCCCCGCCGGCACCAGCGCCACGTCCCTCTGCCCTTTGCGGCGAACCAATACCACCTCGTGGTCGTCCGCCACCCGGTCCAGGACGCCGGCCAGATTCTCACGCAGACTCGTATAAGTTGTTTCGAAAGCCATCGGTGCCCTCAGTACTAGCGTACAGGAATCCTGTACGGTTGCGACACGTGGCCGCGCCCCACTTTGGCAGTGATTTCCGCATCCGGCTATGTGCGCTATGCTCGTTGTCATGGGGATGGGGCGGCGCGACGATCTGATCGCGATCCTGACTGAGGCGGTTTCTAATATGCTCGGCTGGCTGAGTTACGTCGTGGCCAAGGACGCGAAGGATGAGAACACAATCTGGATCACCGAGGTCTGGGACAGTAAAGAAAGCCATGATGCATCGCTCTCGTTGCCGTCCGTGACAAAGGCTATTTCTGCGGCGAAACCAATGATCTCGGCTTTTGGCAACCAAGTGATCACGACTTCGGTGGGCGGGTACGGGCTGCCAGCCACTAAGCCCCGTTAGCGAAGCGCCTCCTGCCCCTGGTAGAGCGCCGCTGTCTCCTGTCAATAGTGATACCGCGCCTGAAGAAAATCGACGCGGGTTTCGCCCACCCTGTAAACCAGGCGGTGCTCCTGCGTGATGCGTCTGGACCAGCACCCGGCGAGTCGCGCTCATCAGACGTCCTAGACGTCCACACGCATGTACCATTGGAGGGACTTGATGCGCTCGCGGGTTAACGACTCCCGCTCCATGCCCGCCAGTTGAGCTGCCAAAGTGCCCCCGCGGGCATTATCCGCGAACAGTTCGGCCTGTGTGTCCCGAAATGCCAACCAAGCCCGCTGCGACTCCTCCAGCAGATTAAGGCGCACCTGATCCGAACCGATCCTGACCCGAAGCTCGCCCAAAAGCAGCTCCAAGTCTGTGTCGGCCGCCCTGAATTTGCTCCATGCTTCAGCAGTCATTGCACCCTGGGTCAGAGGAGTCTTCCCATACAGCAAATCCTGCAGAGCCCACTCCGTCGCTGCTATGAAGTCATCGGTCGCCTTTAGGTATCCCTCCACATCCTGAACATTCAAGGCCGGCCGAGCAGCGACCTCATGGACTGAAATGTGTCGAGTCACGAACAGAGCGGCCAGTTGCCTACAGACTTCCTGAACATCACGAATGATAGGCGCAGCATCGTTACCTTCGACTTCGACCGCCCAACGGTCGATTGTGCTCTCCAGTATCGGCAGGACCGGCCTCCCGAGCAGGACTTCGTAATGGGAGATAATCTGGTCGAGGTTGTTTACCGAAACGGTGTGCGCCACAAGATCCCCAAGCGTAATCACTCTGCTTTCAATAGCGCGGACCAAATCCAAGTCAAATTTCACGTTCTTGCAGAGGTTCACTGCATTCTCGACGTAGGGCGAACCGGCGTCAATCAATTGAGCTATCCAAGCTCTTGTTGAAGCCTCAATCAGCGTAACGGCTCGGACAGGGTAGAACTCTGGAGTACACCCTTTGTCATTTCGCGAAGCGTTCCATTGTCGCAGTAGATCCCGACTCATGAACTGCAGGTGTGTATGGTTTCGCCGCCCTCGCTGCTTGATTTCTAGTATTTCCGAGAGGCGATCACGTGTGCCCATAGCCGAGACCCTCCAGTATAGTTCTGATTGTGCGCCGTAGAAACCTGGCGCTTCCGCGTTTTTAATCGGTGGTGGAACTGGCGCTGAATTGGCGGGGCGGTTGTCCCCTTCTGGGAAGTTGGAACCAAGCACGGGCTCGAGACTTGATCGATGACGCACCCGAGGTCATTTTGGGCACGGCCTTACTCCGCCGCCTACCCCTACTTCACCCCCACACCCAGCACCGTCTCGAAATGCGGCGCCTCCTGCTCGCGGAACACCACTGCCGTCTCCACGTTCTTGAAGCGCGCGGTTTTCAAATACCGCTCGATCTCCAGCTCCGTGAATCCCAGCCACAGGTCCGCGTACATCTCCCGCGCCTTCTCGACGTGGTGCCGGCCCAAATCCAGGATCGCAATTCGCCCGCCCGGCTTCAGAATCCGCCACGCCTCCGCAATCGCCCGCTCCGGGTGCGCCGCGTGATGCAGCGCCTGGCTCAGAAACGCCAGGTCCACCGTCCGACTCCGGATCGGCACGTCCTCCAGGTCGCCCAACCGGTATTCCAGGTTGCCGATCCCGTGCTTGCGCGCCAGCTCCGCGCCAAATTCCACCATCTTCTCGGAATTGTCGATGGCGATCACCTTCCTGGCCCGCTGCGCCATCAACTGCGAGAGGGTTCCCTCCCCCGCCCCCAGGTCCGCGATCACCATCGGCGGCATCAGCTTCAACAGCGCTTCGGCGATCCCTTTCCAGGACCGCCCCGGCACATACTGCCGCCCGAACTTGCCCGCGAGCTCGTCGAAATAGCGCCGCATCTTGTCCTGCCGCTGGCGCATCGCCAGGCGCAGCGCCTGCCGGTCGTCATCCGCCTCGGGAATTTCGCGCGCCGCTTTGCGTAGCAGGCCCATCAACTCCGCCGGCGCTTTGAGACGGTAGAAGGCGTTCTTCCCCGCCCGCCGGTCGTCCACCAGCCCCGCTTGCTTCAACTGCGCCAGGTGGGTCGAAATCCGGCTCTGCCCCTTGGCCAGGATCTCTTGCAGCTCCGCCACCGACAGCTCTTCCTGCTCCAGCAGCAGCAGCAGCCGCAGCCGGCTCGGGTCCGCCGCCAGCCGCAGCGATTTCAGGATTGACGCCATAGTCGAAACGTTCTAATATCAATGTATCAAGATTTAT